>JAHELU010000185.1 GCA_024644005.1 Acidimicrobiales bacterium
CGGTTGCGAGAACCAGAAACCCGCTCTGGGAGCAGGTTTCGCGTGTGGCGGCGTGTTGGCACCCCGTACGGGATTTGAACCCGTGCTACCGGCATGAGAAGCCGGCGTCCTAGGCCGCTAGACGAACGGGGCTAGCGAAAACGCACATCGCAGCTTATCGGCCGACCACCGATTGCGGCGGCTCGATCAAATGCGCTCCGCCGGGGACACCGCTGGCCGATCCCGCTCGCCGGAGGGGGGAGCGACTCTGCTCGGGGAGGAGGACTTGAACCCCCAATGTCTGGACCAGAACCAGATGTGTTGCCAATTACACCATCCCCGAAGGACCTCATAAGGGTATCGGTCCGGCCGCACCATCGACCACCGTTTTCCGCCGAGATCGGCTGCCGGGTGACCGCCCGGCTGCCCTGTCCTGATGAGCTACAGATCGACGTAGGCGTCGATCCGACGGAAGCCGATCAGCCGCCCGACGGCCGTTGCGCCAGTCTCGCGGAGCAGCCGGCCGATCGAGGTCGACGAGTCGGTCGGCGACACCTCGGCGCTCAACCCGACCTCCTCGGCGATCAACTGCGATCGCTTGGCGTGGTAGGGGTCGGTGACGAGGATGACGTCGTCGATCTCCTCGGCGGCGAGGAAGCGGGCTGCGGCGGCCAGGGACTGATAGGTCGAGGCCCCCTGCACCTCGAGCCGCAGGTTCTCGTCCGGGATGGCTGCGGTGTCCCGCAGGTAGTCGTAGCCGGTCTTGGCCTCGGTGGTGACGTCGTCCGGCTGACCGCCACCGGTCACGACGACCAGCTCGACCCGATCATCGAGGTACAGACCGGCGGCGGTGTCCAGCCGGCCTCGTAGTGCCACCGACGGCTCACCGTTGTACTGGGCCGCGCCCAGCACGATCGCCGCCGTGGCGTCACCGTCGTAGTCGCTCCTCGATGCGAACCAGACGTCGACGAAGTTGGCGAGCACGTACAGCACGACCAGGGCAGCGGCGATGCGCGCGATCTTGCCGGTGGGGATGAGCGGACGCTCCCGGCGGTCAGAGCCGACCACGAGCTTCCTTCAGCCGGCGCATCACCTCGGACCGGTCGAGCTCTGCCATCGGCTCGAACAGCGGCAGCCCGGATCGGCGGCCCGTCACCGCCATCCTGACCGGCAGCTGCGACTTCACCTCGAGCTCGTCGCCGACACCCAGCACGATCGCCGCCAGGCTCTCCGCGGTCCACTCCGCCGGTTCCAGCCGCTCGATGACCAGGTCCAGCACGTCCCGGACCCGATCCTTGGTCATGACCTTGCGCCAGTCCTTCTCGATCGGCTCCGGCGGTGGCCCGACGACCCACTCGATGAGCTGCGGCACCTCGTCGTAGTGCTTGATGCGCTCCTGGACCCAGGGAGCCAGCAGCGCGTACAGGGCCGGGTCGACGTCGCCGGCGAAGGGCCGGGACTGCTCGATGAAGGTCTCGAGGTCGAGCATGCGGATGTACTCGCCGTTGAAGTGGTCGAGCTTCTTGATGTCGAAGAAGGCCGGGGCCTTGTTGATGTCGGCCAGATCGAAGAGCTCGATCAGCTCCTCGATCGGCCGGATCTCGACGTCGTCCTTTGGACCCCAGCCCAGCGTCAGCAGGTAGTTCCGCATCGCCTCGGGAAGGTAGCCCCTTGTCGCATAGTCACCGACCGAGACGTCGTCCCGGCGCTTCGACAGCTTCTTGCGCTGCTCGTTGACGATGAGCGGCAGGTGGGCGTAGATCGGTTGGTCATCGGCTCCCATCGCCTGGCGCAGCAGCAACACCCGGGGGGTGGTGTTGACGAGATCCTCACCCCTGACCACGTGGGTCACACGCATGTCGAGATCGTCGTAGGCGTTGGCCACGTGGAACATCGGCACGCCGGACGACCTGATGAGGACGAAGTCCTCGATGAGGGCGTTGTCGAACTCGACCCGGCCTCTGACCAGGTCGTCCCAGCCGGTCACGCCGGTCTCCGGTGTCCGGAACCGTACCACCACCCCCTCGCCCGGCTGCACGTTGCGGTCCCGGCAGTGGCCGTCGTAGCCGGCGCCCTCGGCGACCCTGGCCTTGACGCCGTCCTGGGAGCAGTCGCAGCGGTAGGCCAACCCTGCGTCGACGAAGCCTTCGACCACCTCGACGTAGCGATCGAACCGGTCGGACTGACGGTACTCCTCGTCCCAGTCGACGCCGAGCCACTGGAGGCTCTCACGGATCGCCTCGATCAGCTCCGGCCGGCTCCGGTCGGCATCGGTGTCCTCGATCCGCAGGATGAACGTGCCACCCCGGTTGCGGGCGTACAGCCAGTTGAACAGCGCAGCCCTGGCTCCGCCGACGTGGAGATACCCGGTGGGTGCCGGTGAGAAGCGGACACGAACAGTCACAATGGAACACTACTGCCGTTTGCCGGCGCTCGGACCCGGCCCAGCTCAGACGAAGAGCTGCCGCCAGTCCGCCTCGTACTGGGCGGCGATGGCCTGGTGGGAGCGCAGCAGCGCCTCCTCCGACACCCGATCGACGAGCTTGCGCCGCTCGAAGTAGTGATGGCTGCTCTCGACCTCGGCGAACAGCTCTGCCCGCTCCTCGGCCAGCTCCTCCGGCGGATCGGCATCGAGGAAGCCGTAGATGGTGAAGGCGGCGGTGAGGTCGTGCACCACCGGGGCCCGACCGAACAGGGCGGCCCGCTTCATCGCGACGGCGACGCAGCCGGCGACGGCATCGTCCTTGTCGACCCCGTTCAGGTGGAGCCGGTCGTCGAAGAGGTGCACCAACCGGAAGGCATAGCCCTGGTCCGGTCCGGCAGCGCCCAGCGCAGGACCCTTCGGTTGACGGCCCTCGAGATCCCCCGGCCGGTCCGCCCGCCACGGATCGTTGCGGCGGGGTGGCGACTCGTAGGCCCGAACTCGTTGGGTGGGATCAGTGGGAACATGGTCGGGAGCTGCCACAGTGTTAGAGGGTACTCCCGGAAACGGATTGAGGAGGCGCAAGGCAATGGGAACTGGATCGGCGATCTACCGGATCGTCTTGTTGATTCACGTCGTCGCGGCGATCGTCGGGTTCGGCGCACTCGTGGCCAACGGCATGAACAACGCGAAGGCGTTCCGATCGCCGGTCGATGCGGCCGGCACGCTGCTGCGGGCCACCCAACCGGTGGCCAGGATCGCCTCCTATGCCATCTACGCCCTGCTTGCGCTCGGTATCGTCCTGATCGCCATCAGCGACGATGCCTTCAGCTTCGGCGCCGCCTGGGTGTCGGCGTCGTTCGTGGTCTGGTTCGGAATGGTCGGCGTCTTCCACGGCATGATCCGCCCGACCGTTGCGGGGCTGATCGGACGGGCCGATGCGCTGACGTCGGGCGGCGGAGCGAAGCCGGTGCTCGACACCGACGGACAGGCCGGGGGCCTGGCCCGCCGGCTGGCCATCGGCGAGGCGCTCATCCAGCTGCTCCTGGTGATCGCGCTCTACCTCATGATCTGGCAGCCCGGGAACTGAGCAGGCCCGTCACAGGCACCTCGGTCCCGGTTCACGCCTGACCCGAGAGGTCAGGCCCGGTTCACGCCTGACCCGAGAGGTCAGGCCCGGTTCAACAGCGCGTACACGATCGAGTCGGAGAGCGCCTGCCATGACGCCTCGATGATGTTCTCGCTGACGCCGATCGTCGTCCACTGCCCCTCACCGTCCGTGGCGTCGATGAGGACCCGGGTCACGGCCCCGGTGCCCTCGCCGGAGTCGATGATCCGCACCTTGTAGTCGGTCAGCCGGACCGAGTCGAGCACGGGGAATCGGTTGCCGACCGCCCGCCGGAATGCTGCGTCGAGCGCGTTCACCGGGCCGTTGCCCTCACCGGTGGCCACGATCCGCTCGACATCGGGCTCGCCGCCGAAGAGGACCTTGATCGTCGCCTCGGTCTCGACCCCGTCGTAGTGGCCGAGTGGGTTCTGCTCGAGGGCGGTCTTCTCCCCCGGCCGGTGCTCGACCATGACCCGGAAGGACTCGAGGGCGAAGAACTGGTTGTGCCAGCCGCAGGCTCGCCGCATCAGCAGCTCGAGCGAGGCATCGGCCGCCTCGAAGTGGTAGCCGGCGTACTCGAGCTGCTTGAGCTCGTCGAGCACCGCCTTCATCTGGGCCCCGTCGATATCGAGACCGAGCTGCTTCGCCTTGAGCTCGATGGTGGCCCGACCGGAGAGGTCGGAGACCAGGAACCGTGTGCCGTTCCCGACGAGCGACGGCTCGACGTGCTCGTAGGCGTCCGGCCGGCGGGCGATGGCGGAGGTGTGCAGCCCCGCCTTGTGGGCGAAGGCCGACTTGCCGACGTAGGGCTGCTGGGGCATCGGCGGGAGGTTGACCAGCTCGGCGACGTGATGGCTGATCGACGTCAGCTGCGAGAGCCGCCCCTCCGGCAGGGTGCTGATGCCCATCTTCAAGGTGAGATTGGGGACGAACGTGGTCAGATCGCAGTTCCCGGTCCGCTCCCCGTAGCCGTTGATCGTGCCCTGGACGTGGCGAGATCCTGCTCTGACACCGGCCACGGCGTTGGCGACGGCGCAGCCGGTGTCGTTCTGGGTGTGCATGCCGACGGTGAGCTCGGGGAAGAGCGATACGATCTCGGCGGTTGCCTCCTCCACCTCATGGGGCAGTGACCCGCCGTTGGTGTCACACAGGACGAGCGTGTCAGCCCCGGCCACTGCCGCGGCCTCCACCGCCCGGACCGTGAACTCCTGATTGTGCTTGAAGCCGTCGAAGAAGTGCTCGAAGTCCACGAACACCCGTCGCCCCTCGCCGACCAGGTAACCGACCGAGTCGGCGATCATCGCCACCCCCTCGTCGAGGGTGGTTCTGAGGGCTTCGATCACGTGATAGTCCCAGGCCTTGGCCACGATGCAGACCGTCGAGGTCTCGGCGGCCAGGAGATCGGCCAGTGTCTTGTCGACGTCGACCTTTCCCTTGGGCCGCCTGGTCGAGCCGAAGGCGACGAGCGTGGAGGTGTCGAGACGCAGCTCGCCGGCGGCGGCTCGGCGGAAGAACTGGTCGTCGCGAGGATTGGCGCCAGGCCAGCCGCCCTCGATGTAATGCACCCCCAGCTTGTCGAGCAGGGAGGCGATCTTCAGCTTGTCGTCGGCGGTGAGGGCGATGCCCTCGAACTGCGACCCGTCCCGCAGGGTGGTGTCGAAGATCTCTACCGACTCCGGCCACGACGGGTCCCGGACCACCGGCCGGTGCCCGAGCGAGGTGGTTTCGGCGCCGGCGGCTGGGCGCTCGTTGCTGGGAGCGGTCATGATCAGAGCTTGGCCATGACGGCGTCCGCCACCTCGACCGTCGAGCCCTCGACGCCGGTGCAGGCCTCGCAAGCCTGCTCGATCCGGCGGGCCGCTTCTGTCTGGCCGAGGAAGTCGAGCATCAGGGCGCCGGACAGGATGGCGGCGATCGGATTGGCCTTGTTCTGGCCGGCGATGTCCGGGGCCGAGCCGTGGACCGGCTCGAACATGGACGGCCCGGTTCTGGCCGGGTTCAGGTTGGCGGACGAGGCGAGCCCGATCCCCCCGGAGACGGCCCCGCCCAGGTCGGTGAGGATGTCGCCGAACAGGTTGTCGGTCACGACGACGTCGTACCGCTGGGGATCCTGGACGAAGTAGATGCAGGCGGCGTCGACGTGGTTGTAGGCGGTGGCGACGTCGGGGTACTCGACGCCGACCTCGTCGAAGGCCCGCTGCCACAGGTCACCGGAGAACGTGAGCACGTTCGTCTTGTGGACCAGTGTCAGGTGGTTCCGCCGGCCACCGGCGAGCTCGAACGCGTAGCGGATGCACCGCTCGGCCCCCATCCTCGTGTTCACGGAGCCCTGGGTGGCGACCTCGTGGGGGGTGCCCCTGCGCAGGAACCCGCCCTCGCCGGCGTATGACCCCTCGGTGTTCTCCCTGATCACCACGAAGTCGTGGTCGTCGGTCCTGAACGGTCGCTGGTTGACGAAGAGATCGAGCTCGAACCGCATCTTCAGCAACAGGCCCCGCTCGATGACCCCCGGCGCCACCTCGGGCGTGCCGACCGCGCCGAGGTAGATGGCGTCGAAGGACCGCCACTCCTCGAGCACCGAGTCCGGCAGCACCGTGCCGTCTCTCAGGTAGCGGGCCCCGCCGAGATCGTAGTGCTCGGTGTCGAGGGCCACCCCGACGGCGTCGATGACCCGGAGTCCCTGCTCCACCACTTCCGGTCCGATCCCGTCGCCGCCGAGCACCGCCACCCGAAGACCGCCCGCACTGCTGTCGTTGTCGCTCAACGCGTCACTCCCTCTGTCTCGTGGCCCGGGCCCGATGCGGCCGGTATGGGTCGGCGACCCTGACCCGACGGGACCTGCACGACCCCGGCAGGCCATCCGGCCCTTTGAGGCTATCGCTCGTCGAGGCGCTCAAGACCCGAGGCCGAACGACCGATCAGCACCATAGGAGGCAGGTTCCAGCCATGACGAAGAAGACGAGACAACACCCAGCGGCCTCCGATCGGCGCCTGCCCCCCGTGGCTCCGAAGGCCGCCGCAGACCCGTACGACCTCTCGATGGCCGACATACCGGCCGCCTGGGTCGAAGCCGAGGACGCCTCCCCTCTCGCCAACCTCCCGAACGAGCCGATCCGCAGGACGGGCTCCGTCGCCGTGATCCCCAAGCGGCAACAGAGCAACTTCATCGCCAACATCGCGGCCCTGACGGCCTCGTTCGTCGGCGGCACGACCTGGTACTTCGCCGATCTGCTCGAGATGTATCGCGGTCCGTGGAGCGCAGTCGCCGTCGGCGCCCTCATCGCCATCGTCGTCCGGTTGACCGGAGGCCCCGACGCGTCCTACCGGATCGTCCTCGCCGCAGCGTCCTACCTGCTGACCCTGTTGGTCGTACTCATCCTCATCACCCGGCGGGAGCTCACCGACATCTACGGCTCGGTCTCCCAGTTCCAGGACTACGAGCAGAACCTGGTCAGGACGAAGCTGCACGACCCGGCCCACGTCGCCGCGTACGCCATAGGGCTCGTGACGGCGGTCGTGCTCGGTTTCGCCCCCGTCGACCGGTCCTGACCACGGCGCCGGCCGGCCCGAAGTCCGACCGATCCCGGGGGGTGGCATCGCCGCTACCCCGACGTCGGTCGGTACCATGTTTCGGGTGTCTGACACCCACAAACTCTCTCGAGAGGCCTTCGAGCGACTGAAGGCCGAGCACGACGACCTCACCACCAGGGGCCGTATCGAGATCGCGAAGAAGATCGAGGCGGCCCGCGAGCTGGGCGATCTCTCCGAGAACGGCGACTACCACGCCGCCAAGGAGGAGCAGGGCAAGATGGAGGGCCGCATCATCCATCTGGCCAAGCTGATCGAGAACGCCGAGATCGTCAACGTGACGTCCGGCGGCGGAGATCTCTCGGTCCAGGCCGGCTGTGTGGTCTCCATCCGCTACGAAGGCGACGACGACGTCGAGCAGTACCTGATCGGCTCGATCGAGGAGCGGCGGGAGGGACTGACGATCATGTCCCCGGGATCACCCCTGGGCAAGGCCCTGGTCGGCGCGTCGAAGGGTGACGTCGTCACCTACGAGGCGCCGAACGGCCCGCTCAACGTCACCGTCGTCGACATCGATTTCTGACCGGAGGCCGTCATGGCAAGCAGCGACCCACAGACACTGGCCGACAAGGTGTGGGAGAGCCACCTGGTCCACGCCGGGGTGAACGGCGAGCCCGATCTGCTCTACATCGACCTCCATCTCGTCCACGAGGTCACCTCGCCCCAGGCGTTCGACGGTCTGCGGCTCGCAGGCCGGCGGGTCCGCCGACCGGGCCTGACGGTGGCCACCGAGGACCACAACGTCCCGACCGAGAACATCGACCAGCCCATCGAGGACCCGGTCAGCCGGAAGCAGATCGAGACGATGCGGGCCAACGCCGCCGAGTTCGGCATCACCAACCACGAGATGGGCTCGCCCGGCCAGGGCATCGTTCACGTGATCGGCCCGGAGCAGGGCCTCACCCAACCGGGCATGACAG
Source organism: Acidimicrobiales bacterium (assembly GCA_024644005.1). Classification (GTDB taxonomy): domain Bacteria; phylum Actinomycetota; class Acidimicrobiia; order Acidimicrobiales; family SZUA-35; genus JAHELU01. The sequence goes on from JAHELU010000185.1 coordinate 8,018, forward strand.
TCGTCTGCGGTGACTCCCACACCGCAACCCATGGAGCGTTCGGGGCCATCGCCTTCGGCATCGGCACGAGCGAGGTGGAGCACGTGCTGGCCACCCAGACCCTGCCCCAGACGCGGCCGAAGACGATGGTCATCACCGTCGACGGCAAGCTGCGGAACGGGGCGACGGCCAAGGACGTGATCCTGGCCATCATCGGCCGGATCGGCACCGGCGGCGGGATCGGCCACATCATCGAGTACCGCGGTGAGGTGTTCGACGAGCTGTCGATGGAAGGCCGGATGACGGTGTGCAACATGTCGATCGAGGCCGGTGCCAAGGCCGGCATGATCGCCCCGGACGAC
>JAHELU010000186.1 GCA_024644005.1 Acidimicrobiales bacterium
ATCGTGGCCATCGTCCCACTGATCAGCCCCTATCGAGCGGCCAGGGACTTCGCCCGAGCGCTGCACGACGCCGCCGGCCTGCCGTTCGTCGAGGTGTTCGTCGACACCCCGTTGGAGGAGTGCGAGCGCCGCGACCCGAAGGGCCTGTACGCCAGGGCCAGGGCCGGGGAGATCACCGGCATGACCGGCATCGACGACCCCTACGAGCCGCCGCTCGACCCGGAGCGACGCTACGCGCCGACCGACGGCGACGCCGCCACCGTGGCCGCCCACCTGCTGGCAACGCTCTGACGACACCCGAGACGGGATCACCGGAACGTACCCGGCGTCACCCCACATCGGGCCGGAGACCGGATCGCCGGGTCGTAGCGCCGTCACCCCACATCGGACGGGAGACCGGATCACCGGATCGCCGGATCACCGGATCACGGGGTCGTAGGGCCCTCACCCCACATCGCACCGTCTCGGGTATCGGGCCTGGTTCGCCGCGCTCTGAAGTGGTACCGGACCACAGCCGGACCTTCACCCCGAGGAGCGAACGATGCACGATCCCCATCCACCCCACGACCGTCTCATCGCCTCGCGGCCGGTGCGCCAGCGGCGACTGCTGACCATCTGTGCGCTCACGCTGGCTCTCGCCCTCGGGGCCTGCACCACCGTCGACGACGAGCCGATCGCCGCCCCCGCCCCGCTCGTGGCTGCCGCATCGACCGGCGAGCCGGCGGACGGCGGGCCCGACGACCGGACCGGAGACTTCCTGTCTGTCCCGCTCGAAGCGGAGCTCCCCCAGCACGAGATCGATGGGCCGGCGGACGAACCGACCGACCGGGCCGAGGACGATCCACGCCAGCAGGACCGACCCGGCGGCGAGCCCGATTCCCCCATCCCGACCGACGATCCCGACCCCACCGAGCCCGACGACCCCACCGGAGAGCCTGCGCCCGACCCCGAGCCGAACCCCGCCGACCCCGAGCCTGACCCCTCAGAGGGCGATCCGGAGCCGGCCCCGACCGGCGACCCGGAGGGGGAGCCGCCCGGGGACTACGACTTCCACGTCCATCCGATCAGCCTGTTGGTGTCCCAGGGGTGCCGGGACCAGGCCGACTTCCCTCGGATCTTCCAACAGGGCGAGGCGGCCATCATCGCCGACACCTTCGGTCGCACGCCCACCGTCAGTTCGCTGTTCTCCGCCGACATCTGGGTCCCGATCAACGGCGGGCCGAAGAATCCCCAGCTGGAGCTGGGAACCGGCCAGAACCACCTGACCCGGCTGCTCAGCCCGACCGCAGGCGAGGCCACCGGCCACCAGGTGGCGCTCCAGGTCAACGGCTTCGTCTCCGGCGGGATCGAGATCCGTTGGACGGCGTCGACCACCGGCTTCGGTCAGCTCCGCTCGCCGAGGTTCTTCCCGCTCGACGACTCGTCGAGCCCGTGCTGGGTCGAGCTCAACACGGCGGTCGTCAGACTGACGCCGACGACGTGATCTGCACACGGTTCGGATGCCGACCGGTCACCCACAGGGCGTGCCGTCGGGGCCCGGCCCGGGCGTGAACCCGAACCGACCGTAGCCCGGGGCGTCCGGCAGCGCCCCGGTCGCATCCGGCAGCTCGTCCGACGGAGCCGCTACCTCGGCTGCGGTCGTCTCCGCTGCGCCTCCCTCGGACACCGCTTCCCCGCCACCTGCGCTGTCCCCTCCCCCGACCGCCGAGGGCCCCGCAGGAGGCCGACCGGTGCGGAATCCGTCGAGGACCGCGTCGGCCTCGGCCGGCCGCAATCGCAGGACCTGGGCACCACCCTCGGTCCGGAAGTCCTCGATGGGCAGGGAGTGGTCGACGATCCCGTCCCCGCCGACCGAGGCGAAGGTCCGCGCCAGCGACAGCAGATCGGCGATGTCGGCGCCGTCCTCGACCACCAGGTTCCGGCCGCCGACCACCAGCATCTCGTCGACGGTGCCGAGCTGCGTCACGCCGATCTTGCCGGTTGCAGCGTCTATGACCTCGGTGAGGAACCGACGCTGCCTCGCGGTCCGGCCGAGGTCGCCGCTGGGATCCAGCCGCCAGGCACCGTCGACGAGCTGCTCGTAGGTCCGAGCTCGGGCGTAGGCGAGGGCCTGGGATCCGTCGAGCACGTGGCAACCCGGCTCGACGATGTCGAGACCGGATCCCAGGTCTCGGGCGGGGTGCTCGAACCACAGCGGCACGCCGTCCACCGCGTCGACGATCTGCTGGAAGCCGACGAAGTTCACCTCGGCGTAGTTGTTGATCTCCAGACCGAGCGCCATCTCGAGGGTCGCCACGAGCCGCTCGCGGCCGCCCTCGCCGTTGTAGGCGCCGTTTATCCGCCCCTCGCCGTCTCGCCCCGCGATCGGGACCCAGAGATCCCGTGGGATCGAGAGGAGGTCGATGCGCTGGGCTGCCCTGTCGACCCGGGCGATGATGATCGTGTCGGTGCGCTTGCCGACCACCTCCTCGCCGAGGAAGGCGCCGGCATTCGGGTCGCCGGGATCGATCCCCTCCCTGCCGTCGGTCCCGATGAGGAGCCAGTTGGCGGCCTCGCCGTCGGCCGCCGGTTCGACGCCCGGCACGTCGACGAAATCGATCTGGTCGAGTCGGCGGACGCCCCAGGCCACCAACCCGGCCACCACCACCGCGCCGAGCAGCGCCACGAGCAGCGACGACAGGACGATGCGCCGCAGCAGCCGACGAGTCGGGGGGCCGGCGGCCCGTTGGTCCGGCGGGCGCGGCGCGGCCCCTGGCCCGGGCCGGATCTCTGGTCCGGGCCGGATACCTGGTCCGGGCCGGCGGCCCGGGTGGTGCGGCGGGTTGTCGTGTCGTGGCACGTCGTGGTGACCTCGAATCGCAAAGATAGCAACGCCGCCACCCGTGATGACCGACGCTGGGCAAACCGGCGGCCGACGTCTACGCTCGGGCTCATGAGTGGGAGCGATCGGGGCGGTGACGCCATCGCCTGCCCGACCTGTGGCGAGGCCGACGACCTGTCCGGGAACCGGGAGGACGAGCTGATTCTGATCACGTGCGGCTCCTGTGACACCCGCTGGTACCGCGATCCCCGCCGCCGCTGCCACCGCTGCGGAGCGGGCGACCTCTATGCCGCCCCGGTCGCGGTGGTCGAGAAGTCTCGGGGGACCCAGCTGTCGATCGTGTCGACGACCTCCGACTATCTGTGCTGGTCATGCGATCGCGACCTGATCGACGCCCAGCGTCAGAGCGGGACCGCGCTCATGCCGGATCGGTTGCCGACCAACTGAACGACCCGCTGGCCGACCCAGGTACCGGGGCGGCCGATTGGACAAGCGGCTTCGGTACCATACAGATTTGACCCTCGAGGTGGCCGTCGAAATGAACAATCACGCTGGGACCGATGAGCCGGAAGAGGACGGGACGGACCCCGACGTCGAACGGGACTCTGCTCCGACCGCCGAGCAGGACCGGTGGGACGACGAGTCCCCGACCGGATCCGACGACGAGGGCAAGGAGACCATCCTCGAGATGCGCCAGGTCGCAGGCCTCACGGCCGGGTCGGTCATGGCGTTGCATCGAGGATCGTTCCAGTTCCGGGAGTCCGACAAGGACGTCGGCTTCTCCCTCGTCGTCGAGGACGTCGACCACGTCTACGTCGTCGCCGGTTCGGCCTCGGCGACGGTCGACGAGATCCCGGTCGAGGAGCCGACGCCCCTCGGCTCCGCGGTGCTCAACGTCGGTAGCGCGTGCTTCACCGTACGACCGCCGCGCCCGGAGCCGACGACGGAACAGCTCGTCGCGGACCTCGAGACGGCCAGGCGCCCCCCGAAGCCGATCACCGTTCCCGACTTCGCCAGCGGGCAGGTCGGCAGCGATCAGACCCGGAGCTCACGATTCGGCTCGCTCTTCTCCAAGGGCGCCGACGGTGAGGAGCAGACGCTGACGGCGGAGTCGTGGGAGTTCCTGGAGACCATCAGTGACGTCAGGACGCTGGTGGCGGAGCGGCATCGCAGCCTCCACCCCAACCCGGAGGAGCTGCGGAGCCGACTGAACCGCCTCGTTCCCGGACTGTGGGATCGCACCGCCCAGCATCCCCTCTTCGGTCGCCTCGCCATCGCCTACTCCACGATCCCCTGGGAGCCGCGCTTCGACGACCCGGAGCGCATACCCGAGTCGCTCCACAACCCGATCCGGGAGATGAGCTGCCTGCCCTGGGTCCCGATCACGGCCAACCTGATGGTCGGACCGCTCGGCATCGTCGGCAGTCGGCCGGCCACATTGGCCTGCGCCAGGAACGCTGTGCTGTCGCTGGCCTGCCTCACCTCGCCGACCGACATCGAGTTCTCGATCGTCACCGCACAGGGCCTCGTCGAGGACTGGAGCTGGACATCGGCCCTGCCGAACTCGCTCTTCCCGACCGGCAGGAACAGCTACTGCGTCGCCGTCGCCGACGGGATGACCCATTTCGACGGAGCAGGATTGGATCACGAGGCGGTGAAGCGCAACGAGATGGGACTGATCGTCATCGGCGAATCGGTGGACGAGCTGCCCGAGTACTGCGGAACCGTGCTGAAGATCGAGGCCGATGGCCAGTGCCAGGTCAGCAACCACCTGGGGGAGCAGGTGGTCGGCACCCCGATCGGCGTCACGGCCAGCTACGCCGCCGTCACCGCGGCAGCCATCACCGAGGCCATCGGCGACGGTCCAGCCTTCGACGACGACGAGCTCGGGCTCGACGACCCAGCCGACGAGCCCGATCCGGCAGACGAGCCCGAAATCGACGAGGAGGACACGAGCGAGACCCCGAGCGGGGCGCTGTCTGCCGACGAGTTCGTCGACGACCTGACCGGGCTGTTCGTGCCGGAGACGGACAGCCGGTAGTGGACCCGGTCGACACCACGCGCCTCCAGCGCCTCGCCAGGGCGTTCACCGAGTCGGCAGTGCTCTATGCGGCGATCGATCTGGAGCTGTTCACCCACGTCTCGGCGGGAGCGGGCTCGATCCCCGACATCGCCGCTGCCACCGGCATGAGCGAGCTGAACGCCGAGCGACTGATCACCGTGGCGCTGGCGATGGGCCTGTTGCGCAAGAACGACGCGGATCGGATCGTCAACGCCCCCGACTGCGAGAAGTACCTGGTCAAGGGTGGACCCCGATACGCCGGGCCGTGGATGACCTTCACCCGGCCCGAGGTCCCCCGATGGTTCGAGCTGACCGAGAAGTTGCTCGACCCCACGCCTCCGACCGAGCTCGGCATGTACGACGACCTCACCGTCGAGCGGGCCCGCAGCTACCACGCCGCCACCTACAGCATCGGCATGGGGGCCGGACGCCGGTTCTGCCGCCAGGTCGACCTCACCGGCCGACGGAGGATGATGGATCTCGGCGGCGGGTCCGGCGCCTACTCGATCAACGCCGTGCAGCGCTTCGAAGGCCTGGAGGCGGTGGTCTTCGACCTCCCACCGGTCACGGTGGTCACCCAGGAGTACCTGGCGGAGAACGAAGTCACCGACCGGGTGACCACATTGGGGGGCGACTTCATCAACGATCCCCTGCCGAGCGGCTGTGACGTGGCGGTGATGGCCTCGAACCTGCCGATCTACAACGCCGAGAACATCCAGAAGGTGGTGACCAAGGCCTTCGAGGCGCTCGAGCCCGGCGGCGAGATGCACCTCATCGGCGAGACGCTCGACAGCGACGGCATCGGCCCGCTCGATGCCGCCCTCTGGGGACTGGCCGAGATCCACTACGGCAGCGGCGGGCGGGCCCACTCCGACGCCGAGTGCATCGGTTATTTCGAGACGGCCGGTTTCGTCGACGTCGCGAACCACGAGTTCGTGCCGAACACCCTCACCAGGACCTTCGGCCGCAAGCCCGCCTGATCACGTCCTGGGCGGCCGATCCCGGCCAGCCCGAGCTACTTCCGCGTCGGCTCCGGTAGGCCGACCCTGGCCTCGGCGTTGGCCCAACCCGGCCACCGCTGACGGCTCTTCTGGGCCAGCCTGTGCATCAGGGCGATGGCGCCGGGGTCGTCGTCGCCCGGCCTGGTCTCGATCACCCCGTCGGCGATCATCGCTTCGATGATCGCCCGTCCGAGGTCGGTCCTGACCACGGTCAGCGTCCAGTCGGTCTCGTCGCCGATGCCACCCGTGGAGATGTCGGCGTGCTCGGCTGCGAAGTCCGGGCAGTGGTTGCAGCCTTCCCTGGTCCAGGCATGGCACTCCTTGAGATTGATCTCGTGGTAGTCGCCGTTGCGCATCCAGACCTGGAACACGCCCTTGATGTTCATCTTCACGATGTCTTCCTTGGCGAGGCCGTACTTCAGCCAGAACAGCTCGTCGAACAGCGAGTCGTCGAAGCTCTTCGAGCACAGCAGACCGATGTTGAGCTTTATCGGTTTCGACACCTTGCCGACCTTGCGGTGCCACATGACCGGCCCGATCGAGGTCTGACAGCTCATGCCGACGAGCGCCAGGCTCTCCAGCCCCTTCTCCATGGCCTCGTCGAAGGCAATGGTGTTGGCCGAGTAGGTGTAGCGGCTCCCCGCCCCGGCCAGGACCTCCTCCGCATTGGTGGCGACACCCGGCACGGCCTTCCAGCCGGCTGCCCCACCTTCGAGCATCGACACGAGCGCGCCGTCGATGATGTCGTTGTCGAGGCACCAGATGAGAATCGCCGACACGAGGCCACCGTCCTGACCGGCCTCGTACACCTTGTCCTCCGCCGCCCTGACCAGGAGGATGTCCTTGTAGATGCCGGACATCTCGTCGGCCTCCCTGGTGCGACCGAAGAGGTGCTCGTCAGCTTCGGTCTCCCAGGACCGGAACCGGGGGCAGGCCCTCGTGCACGACGTGCACCCTTTCTCCCCGTGGATGCAGTTGTCGAGCCCCAACTCCTCTTCGAGATGAAACGGCGTGTAGGCGCCGGGTTGGTGCTCGTAGCCGATGACGTCGTGGGGGCAGGCGATCACGCACCCGGCGCAGCCCGTGCAGAGGCCGGACGTGATCACCTCGTCGTACAGCTCCTTCCACTGGAAGGTCCACCGGGGCTTGGCCGGCTTGGCCGCTGTCTCGGACGGCTGCGTCGTCGTGTCTGTCATCGTGGTCCAGGGTAGTCGCGGCCTCTCCGGTCGGCCTCTTCGTCCCCACCGTCGGGCCCACTGCAGCTCGCGGTCTCCCCTCCCTGTTCCTGCTTGTCCACCCGTGCATATAGTCGGGTGCCATGGCCGGTCCATCGAGTGCTGGCACGGGCGACATCCCGCTCCGCCGAAATCGCGACTTCCTGCTGTTCTGGTCGGGGCAGGTCCTGTCGACCACCGGCACCAAGGCGACATCGGTGGCGTTCCCGCTGCTCGTGCTGGCCGAGACCGGCTCCGCAGTCCAGGCCGGGTTCGTCGGCTTCGCCCAGACCCTGCCGTTCATCGTGTGGTTCCTGCCGGCGGGCGCAATGGTCGACCGGCTCGACCGCAAGCGGATCATGCTGACCTCCGAGGTCATTCGCTACAGCGCCATGTCGAGCATCGTGGTCGCACTGGCCTTCGGTCGCTTCGCGCTCTGGCACATCCTGATCGTCGCCTTCGTCGAGGGATCGGCTCTGGTGTTCTTCGAGCTCTCGGAGGCGGCGGCCCTGCCCCACATCGTGCCGTCCGAGCAGTTGCCGACCGCCCTGGCGCAGAACCAGGCCCGCCAACAGGGCGCCGACCTGGCCGGCCAGCCGATCGGTGGTGCGCTCTTCGGGCTCGGCCGGTCGATTCCCTTCGCCTTCGACGCGGCGTCCTATGCGATCTCGTTCCTCACGCTGCGCATGATCCGACCGGACTTCCAGGACGAGCGGAGCGAGCGCGACACGAACCTGTCGAGCGAGATCGTCGAGGGGGTGACCTGGCTGTGGGGCCAGCCGTTCCTGAGGACCATCTCCGGCCTGGTGGCGGTGTGGAACTTCGTGATCTCGGCCCTGGTGCTCACCGTCATCGTGCGGTCACAGGATCTCGGGGCTTCGCCTGCGGTCGTCGGCCTCGTTCTCGCCGCGTTCGGGATCGGGGCGTTCCTCGGCGTGTTCGCCGCTCCGGCGGCACAGCGCCGGTTCGACGGCAGGCTGATCGTCGTCGGAGCCACGGGGGCCTGGGCGGCCTCGCTGGTGCTGCTCATCCCGGTTCAATCGACGCTGCTGCTGGCCGTCGTCCTCGGCGCCGGTGCCGCCGTCGGCCCGTCCTTCAACGTGATGGTCGGCAAGTACCGTTACGCCCTGACGCCCGATGCGCTGCAGGGTCGGGTCCTCAGCGCCTTCCGGGTCGTCGGCTGGGGCGCCATCCCGCTCGGGTCGCTCGCCGCCGGCTTGATCATCGACGCCGTCGGGGCGGT
>JAHELU010000025.1 GCA_024644005.1 Acidimicrobiales bacterium
CTGCTCCAACCGGACCACGTGGCGGAGCTCGTCGCCCACGAGCCGAGCTCGCCGGGTCGGGCGGTGGTGGCCACGGTCGGCGGCGAGCCGCAGGTGACGCTGGCCCGGTGGCCCGCTGCCGCCGGACGGCGGATCCTGGCCCTCGTCGACGATGGCCACCGAGCCTTCCATCGCGCCCTCGATCATCTGGGGTGGGACGGCGTCGAGCTCTCGCCCGGGGCGGTGGCCGATGCGGACACCCCCGAGGAGCTCCGGCGCCTCCTCGGTGGCGGTCGCCAGGCCGGCACGGAGCAGAGCTGAGTCGGAGCACGGCCACCCACACACTCGGCCGATCTGGTACCCTGAGCCGTCGGGTGGCTGCCGGGGTGCTCGTAGAGCCGACCCGCAGGCAGCTCGGGAACTTGAACGAGTCCGGGCGGTCCCAGTCTCTCCCACCCATCATCATCACGTGCACACTCTGGTTTCCAGCGATACAGAACTCGATGCGGCCATCTCCTCGGCGTTGACCGCCGAGCGGTACGCAATCGACACCGAGTTCCATCGAGAGCGGACCTACTTCCCCCAGGTGGCCTTGATCCAGCTGGCCTGGGACGACCAGCTGGTGCTGATCGACCCCCTCGAGGTCGATCTCAAGGCGCTGGCGGCGCTGCTCGAGGGCGATGGGCTGTGCGTGGTCCATGCCGGCGTCCAGGACCTCGAAGTCCTGGATCTCAGCTGTGGGACGATCCCCAAGCGCATCTTCGACACCCAGATCGCCGCCGGCTTCATCGGCGTCTCCACCGCCTCGCTCAGCTCGCTGCTCGACCGGTTCCTCGGCATCAGCCTGCCGAAGGGCGATCGGCTGACCGACTGGCTGCGACGGCCGCTGACCGACGATCAGCTCCGGTATGCGGCCTCCGACGTGGAGTACCTCCTCGAACTCACCGACATCCTCCAGGCCGAGCTGGACCGTGAGAACCGGTCGGAGTGGGCCATGGAGGAGTGCGAGCTGTTGAAGGAGCGTCCCCGCAACCGCCGCGTCCCGGAGGAAGCCATCCTCCGGATCAAGGAAGCACGCTCGCTGAAGGGCCAGGCGTTCCGGGTGGCCACTGCGGTGGCCGCCTGGCGAGAGCAGCGGGCCGCAGAGTCGAACACCCCGGTCCGTCAGGTGCTGTCCGACCTCGGTGTCGTCGCCATCGCTCAGCAGGGGCCGACGACGACCGACAAGCTGCGGGGGCTCCGGGGGGTGGAGTCACGCCATCTGCGGGACGGCGCAGATCAGGAGATCCTGACCGCGGTCAAGGTCGGGAAGAAGATGGGCCCGTCGGAGCGGCACCCGGCTCGGGCTCCCGAGTTGCCCCGTCACCTCCGGCCGGTTGTGACACTGGTGACGGCGTGGATCGCCCAACTGGCCAGAGACCACCGGCTCGACCCGGCCCTGCTGGCCACCAGGGCCGACGTCGAGTCGCTGCTCAAGCATGACCCGGACTGTCGCCTCACCAGGGGCTGGCGGCAGGATCTCGTGGGGAAGCCCATCGCTCAGCTGGTCGGCGGCGACGCGGCGGTGGCCTTCGACGGCGATGGTCACCTGGTCCTGGAGGCCCGCAGCGGCCGCGCACTGCCGATGTGAGAATCGCCCCGGGTCGATCGGCACACCGCTAACATGAGGCGCAGCACCATTTCGCCCGAAGCCGCATTTCGCCCGAAACCGCAATGTCGGCATAGACTTGGTTCGAGAACGAGTGTGCTGAGGCCTCGGTGGAACATCGTCCTCGGCCCCAAGAATCTGCAGGAGTGTCCCATGAAGAAGGGGCGTCATCGTCGGTACGAAGAAGCTCGAGCGCTGAAGCGCTCGCATGATGGAGACGACATCGAGTCGCTCATGGATCGGCTCGATGACGATCCGTTCGATCTTCCGACGACTGCAGAGGCCAGCAAGATCGGCGACGAGGCCGAGGACGTCGAATCGGTCGAGTAGCCCGCGTCCCGTTCCAGCCAGGGGGACCTGCGCTCATCTCCCCTCGGTCTCATCGAGGATCTCCCCGAGCTTGACGATCTCCGACTCGTAGACGACGCCGATGAAGCCGCCGGACTCGTCGGTGACGGCCAGCAGATCGGTTCCCGCCAGGTCCATGGCGGCAACGGCGTCCCGTAACGTCCAGGAGGGCCGGGCGGTGGGGACGTCGGCCTCCATGATCGACTCGATCGGGTGCGCCTCCCACTCCTCGCGGTGGATGGCCGTCGCCGCTTCCACCGAGCACAATCCCCGGTAGGTGGGACCGTCGACCACCGGCACCACTCGCTGGCGGCGGCCGAGGGCATGGACCCAAACGAATTCCGAGATCGTGGCGTCCGAGGGGACCGTCAGCACATCGGTGGTGAGGGCCGAGACCAGTGGCAAACCGAAGCGCTCCTCCAGATGGCCCTTTCGCTCGACCCGTTGGCCGGCCGACACCGATGACTCGCCGGCCACGAGCTGCGACACGGCGGCTGCCACCAGGGCCGGCACCACCGCCGTTCCCCCGCTGGACTCTGCGACGAACATGACTGCAGCGATGGGAGTCCGGTAGCCGGCCGCCAGGAAGGCGGCGAGGCCGAGAATGGGCCAGATGTTGTCGTCGGAGCCCCATTCGAGGAATCGGAGGGCGTCGCCGACGACACTGCCGAGAATGAACCCCTGCACCGCCAGCGGGATGAAGAGGCCGCCGACGCCGCCGCCACCGACCGTGGCCAGGGTGGCAACGGCTCGGAAGAAGAAGAGGAGCACGATCACCATCAGCGAGCGCTCCTCCAGGAACCAGTCGACGATGCCGAAGCCGGGACCGAGGGTGAGCGGCTCCTCGAAGACCCGGTCGGCCACGACGGCCAGCCCACCGAGGACCACGCCGCCGGCCAGCGCCAGCGACCACGGTGACCAGCGCTCGCCGAGCGCCTTGGCCCGGCGGATGGCCCAGGCGAACGTCCGCCCACCGAAACCGGCACCGATGCCGATCGCCACCGCTCCCATCAGCTCGCCAGCCCCGAGGCTGGTCCGGAAGGCGAAGCCCCACTCGGTGCCTCGTTCGATGAAGGGCATCCAGGCGAACGTGAGGAAGCTGGCGGCGGACGCCATCAGCGATGGCAGCAGTGCCCGGTGGGCGACATCGTCGCGATAGGGCGATTCGAGAGCGAAGATGAGCCCGGTGGCCGGAGCCTGGAACAGCGCTGACACGCCCGCCGCAGCGCCGGCCGTCAACAGGAGCTTGCCGGCATCCTTGCCGAGCCACCGCTCCAACCGGGCGTGGAAGCGGAGCCCGATGGCCGAGCCCATGTAGATCGACGGACCCTCGAGTCCGAGCGCCCCACCGAAGCCGATCGTGGCCACACCGGCCGCCAGCCGGGCCCGCAATGGCACCGCGGGAAGCGCGGGGTGGCGGGCATGGAACGCCGTGACGTACTCCTCGGAGGTCGATGGCGAGCAGCCCTGGCCGAGGGTCTGCAACAGGGCCCTCGAGAGGAGGAGCCCGACCAGCGGCGTGATGGCCTGAACGTAGAGGGGCAATTCGAGGAGCTCCTCCAGCAGGATCTCGATCACCAGGTTCTCGAGCACGGCGACGGCCAACCCGACGACCGAGCCGACGCCGATGGCTGCGAGGAGGAGGCGGCTCGGCCGACCCTCCGGCACCAACGAGAGGAGGCGGGCCCGCACGGTTCGAGAGACCTCAGGCAATCGTGACCGGCGTCTCCGCCCGGCGGCGCTCGAGCTCGGCCACGAGCATCTCGTAGACCTTCGGTCCGATCATCTCCACCAGTTCGTCCCGGGCCGTCCGATAGACCGGTGCGACGGCGGAGTAGGCGGCGTCCTCCTCGACGCACCACCAGTGGAACTCGGCGCCGCCAGGGCCCCAGTCCCGTCGTTGCCATGCCCGGACGAGGATCGTCTCGTGCCCGTACTCGTCCTCGTGGACATCGAGATGGATCGGCACCTGCCAACACACGTCGGGCTTCCAGTCGAGCGGGCGCTGGCCGTGCCTGAGCGCGCCGACGTGGAGCGCGCAACCGGACCCGGCTGCGAAGTCGTCACGATTCAGGAAGATGCAGGCCCCGGCCACCTTCCTGGTGACCCAGTCGCCGTCCTTCTTCTGCTTGAGGGGGCCGCCCTTGCGGATGGCCCGGTCCCGGAACTGCCAGTCCTCGGCGGTGAGCAGCGCCACGTACTCGGTCACGGACTGCCGATCTGCGTCGTCCACGAAGTGGGCACCGTGGGTGCAGCAGCCGAGCCCGTCGCTGGTGTCTGGCCGGGTGTCGATCGACCGGCACCCTGCGCCGTAGATGCAGTGATAGTCCGAGAGGAGGAAGGTGGTGTCGAACAACCAGGTGACGTCATCCTCAGGGTCCTCGATCGAGAGCCACTCATGTCCATCACGGGGCGGTCGCACCGAGGCAGGTTACCCTGAAGTCCCCCCACTTCTGGACCGCCTCGAAGGTGATGCATGGAAAACCGGATCGCCGACATCCAGGCAAGGCTGGAGTCGATCACCGAAGAGCTGACCGACGTCTCGGTCGAGGTGCTCCGGGCGGCGGTGGAGGCCGGTGAGACGAGCCGGCCACCGATCGACAAGAAGCTCAGCCAGGCCAGGAGAGCCGTCGAGAAGGCAGCACGGCTGCTCGACCAGTCGCTCGCCGAGCCGACCGGCGAGGCCGGGTAGGGACCGGGCTGTCGCTACTCGAACTCCAGCGCCGGGCCCAGGTCGTGGACCAGTCCCGGCGCGGCCTTCGCTCCGGTCTCGCCCCCGAGCTGGTTGATCCGGTGGATCATCTTGATGAGGCGGGCGAACGACCGGTTGTCGAACTGAAAGGCAATCCTCGACAGGTGGAGATGATCGGCGTCTCGGACCTCCGACTCGGTGGCCTCGATCGGCTCGATCCGGCCGTTCGCCACGATGTCGCCGAACTCGTCGTTGAGCGTGGCCACCGCCACCTCGTCGAGCGGGGACGACAGCCGCACCACCAGCCGCTTGCCGACGAAGCGGATCGAGTGGTAGCAGGAGTAGAACGAGCAGATGTACTCCACCGCCTCGTCGGCGTCGTGGGTGTGGAGGTACAGCACGGTGTCGTCCGGGGAGATCATCCCGCCCGCCAGCAGCTCCTCCTCCACGAAGCGCTGCCAGCTGTTCCAGTAGGTGGAGTCCTCGTGGTCGAGCAGCACGATGGGGACCGGATAGCTCTTGCCGGTCTGGATCAGGGTCATCAGCTCGAAGGCCTCGTCGAGGGTGCCGAAGCCGCCGGGGAACAGGGCGAAGGCGTCCGTCTCCTTCATGAAGGTCAGCTTGCGGGTGAAGAAGTAGCGAAACGTCGCGAGCTTGTGGTCGCCGTCGATGACATCCGCCGCCTGTTGCTCGAACGGGAGCACGATGTTGACCCCGAACGCGTTGTCCCGACCGACCCCCTCGATACCGGCGGTCATGATGCCGGGGCCGGCACCGGTTATGGCCATCCAGCCCCGCTCGGCCAGTCGCCGGCCGAATACCGTGGCCAACCGATAGTCGGGGTGATCGGGCTTCGTCCTGGCCGATCCGAAGATCGTGGCCTTGGCGTTGTCGCCGTACGCGGAGAACACCCGCCAGGCGTTCAGGATCTCGACCAGTGACTGGCTGGCGATCTTGAGCTCCAGGCGGTCGACGTCGGCCCGATCCATGTCGAGCGCCGTGACGATGAGGGACCGGACCAGATCGTCGTTGGTGCCGCTACCGACGGCGCCGATCGTCTGGCTCAACAGACGATCGACCGTCTCGTCACCGAACTTGGGTCGTGGTCTTGGAGGGGACATCGGCACCTCGAGTGATCGGACAGGAGCGGGGGGTGACCGATGGTAGCGACCGGCGACGTCAGGCCCGCATCGTGGGCCGAGACTCGAGATCGTCGGCGCCGGAGGCCCCTCAGTGCCTCGCGGCCACCGCAGGCCGGCCCCGCACCGGCTCGTAGAGCGTGGTGCGCTCGGCAAGGGCCCGACCGATGGAATCGGTGACCGCCCGGAAGTCCGCCTCGCCGACCCCCTGGCCGTGAGCGGCGCCCGCGGCCCGGGAGATGTTCTCGTCCATCAGGGTTCCTCCGACGTCGTTGCAGCCGGCCTGCAGCAGCTGTCGGACGCTGCCGAATCCGATCTTGACCCAGCCGGACTGGATGTTGTCGATGTAACCCCGGTAGGCGATCCTGGCCACCGCGTGGACCAGGAGGTTCTCCCGGAACGTGGGGCCTCGTCTGGCCCGGTGCTGCAGGTAGATCGGCGAGGCCATGTGGACGAAGGGCAGGCCGACGAACTCGGTGAAGCCGCCGGTCTCGGCCTGGAGGTCCCTGGTGAGCAGGAGATGGCGAGCCCAGCTGTCCGGATTCTCGATGGCACCGAACATCATGGTGACGTTGGACCGCAGGCCGACGGAGTGGGCGATGCGGTGCGCTTCCAGCCACTCGTCGGTGCTGATCTTGTCCGGGCACAGGACCTCCCGGACACCGTCGTCGAGGATCTCGGCCGCAGTGCCGGGGAGGGAGCGGAGGCCGGCGTCGATGCATCGGCGCAGGTAGTCCGCCAGCGGCTCTCCCAGGCGCTTGGCCCCCTCGGTGACCTCGAGGGCGGTGAAGCCGTGGACGTGGATGTCGGGGGCCGCGTCCTTCACCGCTCGGCAGACATCGATGTAGTAGTCGCCGTCGAAGTCCGGGTGGATGCCGCCCTGGAGGCAGACCTCGGTGGCACCGAGCTCCCACGCCTCGACCACCCGCTCCTGCATCTCCTCGAGGGTCAACAGGTACGGCTTGCCCCGGAGGTTGAGGCTGAGCGGCCCCTTGGAGAACCCGCAGAACCGGCACTTGAACGTGCAGACATTGGTGTAGTTGATGTTCCGGTTGACCACGTAGGTCACCGTGTCACCGACGATCTCCGACCGCAGCTCGTCGGCCAGGTTGGCCACCGCCGCCACCTCGCCACCCCGGGCCGAGAACAGCGTGACCAGCTCGTCGAAGCCGGCCTCCTGGCCGGCTCGGACACCGTCGATGACCTCACCGACCGGACCGGTGGCCACGGCCTCGCGGTCGATCAGGTCGATGGGCTCCACCGGCGCACCGGAGTACCACTGGGTCGAGCGATCGCCGATCTGGATCACGTCAGCGCCGTCGTCGCCCTGCTTGACGAACTCGGTCCGCTCCGGGAACATCGCTCCCGGGTCGTCGCGTCCGAGGCCCTCGGCATCGGATCGATCGAGCACCGCGAACCGCATCGACTCGTCGAGCCACCGCTGCGGCTGTAGCGCGAACTCCGGGTAGATCGTGAGCCGGGGGGCGAGGACGAACTGGCGATCCTCGGTGACGGCCCGGAGCCGGTCGAGGTCGGGCCACGGTCGCTCGGGATTGACATGGTCGGCGGTGATGGGGGACACCCCGCCCCAGTCGTCGATGCCGGCGTCGAGCAGTACCCCGAAGTCCTCGGTCAGGTTCGGCGGCGCCTGGAGGTGGACCTCGGCCGGGAGGATCAGCCGGGCCAGGGCGATGGCCCGGTGGTAGGCCTCGTCCGGGCAGGGGTCCGACCGCCACATCGCCGTGCCCGGCTTCGGCAGGAAGTTCTGGACGATGACCTCCTGGACGTGGCCATGGCGACGATGGGCCTCGGCGATGGCCTCGATGGCCTCGACCCGGTCGGCCTCGGTCTCGCCGATGCCGACCAGGATGCCGGTGGTGAACGGGATGGCCAGCTCGCCCGCCGCGTCGAGCGTGGCCAGGCGCCTGGCCGGTTCCTTGTCCGGGGCTCCACGATGGCAGTCGAGATCGTCCCGCAGCGACTCGATCATCATCCCCTGGCTGGGCGACACCACCCGGAGGGCGGCCAGCTCGTCCGGATGGAGCGCGCCGGCATTGGCGTGGGGGAGCAGGCCGGTCTCGGTGACCACCAGCCGGCACATCGCCACCAGGTAGTCGACGGTCGACTCGTACCCGTTGTCGGCCAACCACGCCGCCGCTGCCGGATACCGCAACTCCGGTCGCTCGCCGAGGGTGAACAGGGCTTCGTGGCAGCCGGCTCTGGCCCCCCGCCTGGCGATCTGCAACACCTCGTCCGGTGAGAGGTAGGGGGCGTCGAGCCGGGCCGGTGGCTGGGCGAAGGTGCAGTAGCCGCACTTGTCGCGGCACAGCATCGTCAGGGGGATGAAGACCTTGGGTGAGTAGGTGATCCTCGTCCCGTAGGTGGCCGATCGCCGCGCCGCCGCCCGCTCGAGCAGCTCGGCCGTTTCCAGCTCCAGCAACGACGCGGGCGGGGAACCGTCGATCGCAAGAGACGAAGTCGGCTCGGTCTGGCCTCGATCAGGTGTCACGGTTGCTCCTTCCCGGCCCGGGTCGGCTCCGTATCCGCCCCGGGCTGACGATCTCGTCACAGCTCGGGCAGCGGACCGCCTGCTCGAGCGGCTCGCCGCACCGATCGTGCACCAGCACGGTCGGCGCGCCGTTGGCGGCGTACCACCGGTCCCCCCATCGCATCAGGGCGATGAGGGCCGGCGACAGGTCGGCCCCCTTCGGCGTGAGGCGGTAGTCGTACCGAATCGGCCGCTCCTGGTAGGGGACCCGCTCCAGCAACCCGTGCTCGACCAGCCGCGACAGCCGATCCGAGAGCAGGTTCCTGGCGATGCCGAGGTCGGCCTGGATCTCGCTGAACCGGTGCCCGCCCCGGAAGACGTCCCGCAGGATCAGCAGCGACCAACGATCCCCGATCACGTCGAGCGTTGCGGCGATCGAGCAGACATCGGCCGGCGGGCCGGTGGCCCCGGCCACGTTCGCAGGCGTCGCGCCCGACGGGTCGCTCGACCCCTGTCTCTGCTCGTCGCCGACCCGACGGTTGCCTGTTCGACCCATGAGCGGTCAAAGCTAGGGGAGTCGGTTTAGATTTGCAACTCAGCCGGTGGTCCGGCTCTCTCCGGAACCCGGCCAGGTGGTGGCGAAGGAGTCGTGGAGCACGAACTCCTCGACCGGCTTCCTCGACAGCTTGGTGTACTGCTTGTCGACGACCGGATAGCCGACGGCCACCAGTGCAGCCAGCGCGGCTCCCGGGGGCGCACCGAGCACGATGGCGACCTCGGGCTGCTCTGCGGCGAGCAGCGTGGTCAGCGAGCTGCCGAGCCCTTCGGCGGTGCAGGCCAGGAGGATGTTCTGGACGAAGGTGTAGATCGAGGCGCCGCCGACCACGCTCGGCCGATCCAGCTCCCGATCGGTGATGGCCAGAGTGTCGAGCATCGTGTACACCACGAGCAGCGCCGGAACCTCGTGGAGGTGGTTGGCGAAGTCATCCGTCCGATCGAGCCTGGTGGCGGCCCGACTCGTTCCGTGCTCCATCTTGTGGCCGGAGCGATCGCCCTGGTAGCCCACCGTGCCCTGCCTGGCGTTGTCGATGTAGGTCGACCACTGCCGCCGATGGAGGTCGGCTATCTTCAGCTTGATCTCCGGATCCGTGAGCACGACCACTCGCCAGCCCTGGCGGTTCCCGCCGCTCGAGGCGAAACGGGCGTGGTCGAAGACCCGGTGGAGCACCTCGTTCGGGATCGGTCGTGACTCGAAGTACCGACAGGACGGCGTTCGCCGCATCGCTTCGTACAGATCCACTGGTCAGCCCCCTGCTCGACGGTCACCGGCCGATGGTAGTGTCATCGCCGGGGCGGGCACGATTGCCAAAGCCATGGCGATCGGCCTGGCGTGCCTGGCCGCCGCAGCGGCCTGCGGCAGCGACAATCCCGCAGCGGTCGCCCCGACCACCGGGAGCGTCGCAGCCGAGATCGATGCCACCAATCACAGCGACGAGACCACCACGACCCGATCCGGCGACGGCACCGAGCGCGGCCTCGTGACCGTCGGGGACTTCGAGCGGTTCGTCGCCGAGCCCGACCAGGTCGAACTGGTCTGGCGGGACGCCGACGGCGAGCCGTTCGGTCAGCTCGAGCGGGCCAGACGAAGCATCGAGGCCGAGTCGGGGACCGTCAGGCTGATCCTCAACTCCGGCCTGTACAGGCCGGGGCTGATACCGGCGGGCCTCCACATCGAGGACGGTGTCGAACTGACCCCGATCAACCTCAACGACGGGGCCGGCAACTTCCACCTCGTACCGAACGGCGTGTTCTTCGTCGAGGACGGCCGGGCCGCCGTATTGGAGAGCAACGCCTACGCGGCCGCCGAGCCGACGCCCCGGCTGGCCGTGCAGTCGGGCCCGATGCTGACGATCGACGGGGCGATCCACCCTCGGTTCCGACCCACCTCGAAGTCCCGTCACGTGCGGAACGGTGTCGGCGTGACCACCGACGGGCGAGTGGTGTTCCTGCAGTCGGTCCGGCCGGTGACGCTCTGGGAGTTCGCCGAGGCCTTCCTGGCAAGCGGTGCACCGAACTCGCTGTACCTCGACGGCACCATCGCCAGGATGGAGGCGCCGGTCGAAGGCAGGCCCATCTTCTTCAACATCCCGTTCGCGGGGATGCTGGCGGTGGTCGATCCCGGCTGATCCCCTCAGCTGACGGAATCGTCGAGGATCATCAACGTCGTGAGGTCGCTGTGGAAGTCGATGGCGTGATCGCCGCCCTCCCGACCGATCCCGCTGATGCCGCATCCACCGAACGGTGCGGTGAGATCGCGGACCAGGAACGTGTTGACCCACACCAGACCCGCCCGCAGCGCCCGGCCCACCCGCTCCGCCCGCTCCCGTGACGTCGTCCAGACGATGGCCGACAGCCCGTATGCGGTGCTGTTGGCCAGGGCGATCGCCTCGGCCTCGTCGCTGAAGGTCTGGAGGGTCAGAACCGGGCCGAAGACCTCCCGCTGGACCACCTCGCTGTCGTTGGAGAGCGGCTCGATGAGGGTCGGCTCGTAGTGGAGGCTGCCATCGACCGGCCGCCCGCCCCGGACCACCCGATCGCCGGCCACCCTGGCCCGCTCGACGAAGCCATGGACCGCAGCGCGGTGGTCGGGATGGGCCAGTGGGGCGATATCGGTGTCTGCGTCGCGGCTGTCGCCGAGCACCAGGTCATCGACCTCTCGGTGGAACCGATCCAGGAAGCGGTCACGGACCGATTGCTCCACCAGCAGCCGGGTGCCGGCCAGACAGACCTGACCCGAGTCGTCGTACTGCCACGCCGCCCGGTGGGCGGCGGCGTCCAGGTCGGCGTCGGCGAAGACGATCAAGGGGCTCGATCGGGGTGTAGTCGCTCCAGACGGAGAACCCGTCGACGGCCGCGGTCACGGCGGCGGCGGCGGTCGCGGCGTCACCCCTGGCCACCTCGGCGATCGGCCCGGCCTCCCACTCCAGCGGCGAGCGAACCTCGAAAACCGTTTCCGACGACGTCCACGTGCCGCCGATCAGGTGATCGACGGGGACGGGGACCCCGTCGACGTCGGCCCGCCGCTCCAGCTGTTGCTGCATCTCCGCCATGGGCCCGCAGTCTGGTCCCCAACCGTCGACGGGGCGAGCAGCGGCGCAGCGGGTGCCCGGCCAGCCAGCCCCAGCCGTGGCCGGCCACGGACTCGCACCCGTCCGCCGAAGTTCTTTAGGGTGGGGCATGGCAGACGAGACGGCCGGCTGATGGCGGCTCCCCACGTCGACGACTATCTCGCCGATCGGGGCCCGGACGACGCCGACATCACCAGCCACGACACGTACGTCCGAGGCGTCCCCCACGCCACCTTCGACCGGCTCCGGGCGGACGACCCCGTCCACTGGACCGAGGAGCGCGACGGCTCGGGCTTCTGGTCGATCCTGCGCTACGACGACGCCCTCCAGGTCAGCCGGGACGTCGAGACGTTCACGTCGAGGTTCGGGATCCGGCTGGAGGAGATGGACCCCGAGGAGACCGAGGCCCGTCGGACGATGATGGAGCTCGACCCCCCGGAGCACACCCGGTACCGGCGCCTGGTCAGCAAGGGCTTCACCCGCCGCAGCGTCGAGGCCTACGAGGACGTGATCCGCCAGCTGGCGGTCGAGGTCATCGAAGCGGCGCTCGAGGAGCCCCGGTTCGAGTTCGTGAGGGCGGTGGCCGAGCAGTTGCCGATGCGGATGCTGGGCCGGCTGCTCGGCACCAGCGACGAGGACGGTCACAAGCTGGTGGCCTGGGGTGACGCCCTGCTCGGCAACACCGACCCCGACTTCACCGAGTTCCCGGTTGACCTGACCGACACCGAGGCCTACCGGATGGTGCCGTTCCGGAGCCCGGCGTCGATCCAGATCTTCCGCTACGCCCAGGAGCAGGCCGACCTCCGGCGGGCGTGCCCCACCGGCGACATCATCTCCCAGCTGCTCGAACCGACCAGCGACGGTCGTCCGC
The DNA here is from genome assembly GCA_024644005.1 of Acidimicrobiales bacterium. GTDB lineage: Bacteria > Actinomycetota > Acidimicrobiia > Acidimicrobiales > SZUA-35 > JAHELU01. The sequence goes on from JAHELU010000025.1 coordinate 12,294, forward strand.
TGACCGATCTCGAGTTCAACAACTTCTTCACCTTGCTGGTGGCGGCCGGCAACGACACCACCCGGTACACGATCACCCACGGCCTGTGGTCGATGCTGAACCACCCCCGACTGTGGGACGCCTGGAAGGCCGATCCGGCCCTCACCCCCACCGCGGTGGAGGAGCTGCTGCGAACCAGCTCGGTCACCATGCACTTCCGACGTACCGCCACCCGGGACGTCGAGCTGCGAGGCAAGCGGATCGGAGCCGGAGACAAGGTGGTGATCTGGTTCACCGCCGCCAACCACGACCCCGACGGCTTCGTCAGGCCCTACCGCTACGACCTGGCCCGGGAGCGCAACGATCACATGGCGTTCGGCCGCAACGGTCCCCATCTCTGCCTCGGTGCCTGGTTGGCCAGGATGGAGGTCCGGCTGGTGTTCGAGGAGCTGATGAAGCGGGTCGACCGACTCGAGCCGGACGGGCCGATCGAGCGGCTGCGGTCGAACTTCATCTCCGGTATCAAGCGCCTCCCGGTCAGGGTGGCCTGAGCGGGCCGTCCTCGGGCGGGCGGGTACCCGGACCAGGGCGGGGGGCCGTTCAGTCGGCTGCCGGTTCCTCGATCGAGATCGCGCCGCTGGGGCACCGATCGACCACCACCTCGGCCCGATCCAGGGCCAGCATGCCCGAGCCCAGCACCTCGGCCACCGCCGTGTCGTCGTCGACCCGGAACAGCTCGGGCTCGGCCAGCTCGCACTGCCCGGCGCCGATGCAGCGATCGCCGTCGACGACCAACCGGACCGCCTCGCTCATCGGCTATCGCCACCCGGCGGGGCGATCGCCGCCCGGCCGGTCGCAACGGCCAGCTCCACCGAGAGCACGCCATGGACGAAGTTCGACGGCGCCCGGACCGGCTCGGTCCGCCGCTCCAGTAGGAGGCTGCGCCGGGCCATCTCCTCCAGCAGCACGGCGATCTCGAGCCGGGCCAGGTACGCCCCGAGACAGAGATGGGGCCCGCCACCGCCGAAGGCCACATGGGGGTTCTCCTCCCGGCCGACGTCGAAGTCGAACGGCCGGTCGAAGACGCGGTCGTCGCGATTGGCCGAGCCGTACCACATGACCACCTTCTGCCCGGCGTCGATGGGGGTCCCGGCGAGCTCGGTCGGCTCGGTGGTGGTGCGCCGCATGTGCATGACCGGGGTCGACCACCGCAGGATCTCCTCGGTCGCCGGGGCCACGAGGCGCCGATCGTCCAGCACCCGCCGCCATTGATCGGGATGGTCGGCCAGGGCGATCGCCCCGTGGGTGATGGCCGTCCTGGTGGTCTCGTTTCCGGCGAAGACCAGCAGGTGGAACAGGTTGCGGTACTCCTGGTCGCTCAACCGGTCGCCGTCCTCGTTGGCCTGGACGAGGGCGGTGACCAGGTCGTCCCGGGGGTCCCGCCGACGCTGGTCACCGAGTCGCTCGCCGTACTCGAACAGGGCGTGGCTGGCCGGGCTGTTGAACGGGAGCAGCCGCAGCTCGGTGGTGTTGCCGAAGGCGTCGGGGGGTATCGACTGCCGGTCTCCGGTCCCCTCGACCAGGTAGTTCGACAGCTCGACCAGGTAGCCGGCGTCGGTCATCGGCACGCCGAGGATCGTGAGGATGACCCGGATCGGCAGCGGCGCCGCGACGAGCTCGACCCAGTCGCCTCCGCCGGCGGCCACGAACTCGTCGATGAGCTCGGCGGCGATCCGGCGGACCGTGTCCTCCCACCGGCGGACGTTGCGGGGGGTGAACGAGCGGGCCACCAGCCGTCGGAGCCTGGTGTGGTCGGGGGCGTCGGTGTCGATGAGCGACCGCCTGGCCTCCAGCGCGTCGGCCTCCAGGTCCCACAGGTTGGTGTGCCCGACGGCCGAGGAGAACACCGCTGCGTTCTTCGACACCGACCGCACGTCGTCATGGCGGGTGACGGCCCAGAAACCGCCGTCTCCGTAGGGATGCCAGACCAGTCCCGGGGTTTCCCGCATCTCGGCGAAGCGCCCATGCGGCATCCCGTCTAGGTACAGCGACGGGTCGGTGACGTTCGGAGCGGTCGACGGAGAGGTCGACGGGGAGGTCATAGCAGCGGACCGCCCGTCAGCTGTGCTCGATGAACCGGGACCGCTCCCAGTCGTTGACGTCGTCCCGCTCGGGGCTGTGCTCGGAGGCCAGTGCCACCTCCGCTTCGGCGATGCTGGCGAAGCTCCGGGAGAAGGTGTCGCCGAGGGCCGCCGCCAGCGGGCTGCCGGCGAAGGCCTCGATCGCAGAAGCCAGGTCGGCCGGCAGCGAGGCGTGCTCGCCGGGGTTGGTGTACAGGTCGCCCTCGCCCCGCGGGCCCGGCTCGAGGTTGCGGTCGACCCCGTCGAGCCCGGCCGCCAGGAGCCCGGCGATCACGAGGTAGGGGTTGGCGTCGGACCCGGCGGAGCGGAACTCGACCCGATTGGCCCCCGAGCCGGACTCCACGACGCAGCGAGCGAGGACCGTCCGGTTGTCGAGACCCCAGGTGACGTGGGTCGGGGAGAAGGTGTACGGCCGGATCCGCTTCGGCCCGTTGCTGGTCGGTGTGCCGAGCAGGGTGAGGGCCCTGGCGTGCTCGATGAGCCCGCCCAGCCAGGCCCGCATCAGGTCGTTCGGCTCGCCGTCGGAGCAGTCGGCGAAGCGGTTCTGGCCGTCGCCGGACAGGCTGGTGTGGACGTGCATGCCGGATCCCGACTGCTCGGCCCACGGCTTCGGCATGAACGTCGCCCTGAGCCCGTGCTGGACCGCCACCTGCTTGACTATCGACTTGAACAGGGCGGTGTTGTCGGCAGCGGTCATGGGGTCGACCGGACCGGTGTTGATCTCCACCTGACCAGGCCCGTACTCCGCGTTCGAGGACTCCACCTCGATCCCGGCGCCGCGCAGGGCGGCCCGCATGGCGTGCAGCGCCTCCTCGACCTCGAACCCGTCGATGAGCGAGCTGTACTGGATGTGGTCCTGGACCGGCAACCAGTCCGGCGTGCACACGTAGAACTCGAGCTCGGTGGCGACCAGCGGATCGAGGCCTGCGGCCCTGCAGCGCTCGATCTGGTGGGCCAGCACTGTCCTCGGGGCCAGCGGGTGGAGCTCGCCGAACTGGTTCACCGCATCGGCGAACACCAGCCCGTACCCGGGACGGTGGGCCAGGACCCGGCCGGTCGTGTTGTCTGGCACCAGATGGCAGTCGAGGTAGCCGGTGTCCATGTTGACGAACTCGTTCTCCGGCAGGTCGTTCTCTATGTCGAACACGAACAGGGCATCGGCGATGTTGGCGCCGCTCCGGTGCACCTCGGCCAGGAACCGCTCCGCCGGGATCCGCTTGCCCCGGAGGTGGCCCTGGGTGTCCGGCACCGCGAGCTCGACCGTGTGCAGGTCGTGCTCGGCGGCCGTGGCCCGGAACTCGTCGATCGATCCGGTGATACCGGTCATGACTCAACCCCTCTCGGTTGCTGTGTTTCGATGCTGTCGGCTGCCGAGCCGAGGTAGGCGGCCTGGACGGCGGGATCGGCCTGCACCCGATCCGGGCTGCCCTCGGCGATGACCGCGCCCCGGTCGAGCACGTAGATCCGGTCGCTGATGCCGGTGATGAAGCCGAGGTCGTGATCGATGACGACGACCCCGGCACCGACGGACGACGCGGTCGTGCGGACCTGCTCGATCATCGCCAGCGACTCCTGATCGCTCATGCCGCTCGTCGGCTCGTCGAGCAGCAGGAAGGTCGGCGCCGCCGCCGCGGCGCGGGCCAGCTCCAGGCGCCGGCTGTTGCCGTAGTCGAGCTCGGCCGCCCTGCGGTGGCGCTGCTCCCACAGACCCGCTGCGGCGACGAGCTGATCGACGGTCGGCCGCAGCCCGTCCGGCCGGTATCGCTCGGCGGTGAACCACGCCACCTCGACATTCTGGCGCACGGTCAGCGACGAGAACAGGCGGAGGTTCTGGAAGGTCCGGACCAGCCCGGCCCTGGCGATCTCATGGGTCGGCGTCCTGGTCAGGTCGGTCGATCCGATCGAGACCCGACCTTCGGTTGCGAACACGATGCCGGTGATCACGTTGACGAGCGTCGTCTTGCCCGCGCCGTTCGGGCCGATGAGACCGACGATCTCACCGCTGTCGGCCCGCAGCCCTGCGGCCGACAGCGCACGGAAGCCGCCGAAGTCGACGGTGATCGCATCGGCTTCGAGCAGGCGGGACGGGCCAGCATCGGGTGCGGGCTGGGTCTCCGGCGGCCGGGCCTCCGCCGTCAGCCTGCGGTGGAGCCACTCGTCGAGCTCCCAGTCGTCGACCAGGCCGTTCGGCCGCAGGATCATGAAGCCGAGCATGGCGAGGCCGAGGAACACCGTCGGCAGTCCCTCCCGGAAGACCCAGTCGGCCGGCGTGCCGTCGAGCCCGACGCCCGCCACCTCGTAGCCGTCCGTGGCCAGCCGCCTGGTGAGCTCCCGCCCGGCGGTGATCACCACCACCCCGACGAGGGCGCCGGCGATGCTCCGGCGACCACCGACGATCAGCATCACCAGGGTCAACAGGGTGTACTCGAAGAAGAAGACCCGGGGGGTCACGCTGCCGATCTCGTAGACCCGGAGCGTGGCCGCGATCGCGATGACGACCACCGAGAGCAGGAGGGCCGCCATCTGCTGGGAGGCCGGGTCGACCCCCATCGCCCTGGCCGCCAGGTTGTCCTCCCTGGCCGCCTTGGCCAGCCGGCCGGTCCGGCTCTGGGCGAACAGCCGGGCCGCCACCAGCGACCCGAGCAGCACGGCCAGGATCGGCGCTCGGGACTCGAGGGTCTCGCCGATGGCGAACGACAGCGGCGCGCGATCTCCACCGGTCAGATCGGTCCAGTTGGCAGCCACCTCGTGGGTGACGAACAGCAGCGCCAGCGTGATGACGCTGGCCGCAACCGCGCCGGATCGGGCCCCGGACCGGGCCAGGCCGATGCCGACGATCACGGCCACCGCCAGCGCCACCACGACAGCGATGACGACGGCGACCAGTGGTGAGACCTGGACGTCGGTCAGCCCGAACGGGGCATCGGGGATCCATCGGGCCTTGCGCTCGGGACTGATGGCGGCGATGGCGAATGCGTAGCCGGCGATGGCCCCGAAGCCGATGTGACCGAACGACAGCACCCCGGTGTTGCCGATGTAGATCTGGAGCCCGATGACCGCGATGGCGTCGATGAGCATGGCGGTGACCAGTCGATCGGACGAGCCGCCGACGAGGGCCACGTACGCCAGCCCGCCGCCGACCAGTACGGCGAACGACACCAGCGAGCCGCCGATGGGGAACAGGACGTCACGTCGGAGGTCGGGCACCAGCCCGGACACCCAGTGGGCAGGGCCCGGCGCCGTCGTTCGACCCGCTCGATCGTCGGCCATGTCAGACCCGCTCGGCGTGGCTGACGGTCACGAAACCACCGGGTCGGAAGATGAACAGGAGGGCGATCAGCAGGAACACGACTCCGTCGGTCAGGCCGGCGATGGCGTCGGGCAGCCTGGCCCGGAGCAGCACCTCGGCCAGCCCGAGAGCGAACCCGCCGATCACTGCGCCCCGGAGGCTGCCGAGCCCGCCGACGAGGGCAGCCAGCACGCCCTTGAGCATCGGAGTGATGCCGGCGCCCGGAGTCGTCTGACCGGCCCGCATCAGCCAGAAGATGGCGGCGATGCCGGCCAGGGCTCCCGAGAGGGCGAAGGCCCCCCTGATGACCCGGTCCGAGCGGACTCCCATCAGTCGGGCGGCATCGAAGTCCTCGGCCGAGGCCCGGAGGGCGAGGCCGAACATGGTGCGCTGCAACAGCAACGAGGTGAGCACGAGGGTCACCAGCGTGACGCCGATCACCACGAGGTCGAAGATCTCGAAGCTGAGGCCGCCGGCGTCGACCGTGTCGGCGATCCAGCCCGGCCGGTTGAAGTTCTTGACCGAAGCCGACACGTACATCAAGAACGCGGCCTCGACCACGAAGTGCACGCCAAAGGACGTGAGCACCAAGGTGAAGTCCGGTGCGCCCCTGACCCAGCGGAACGCCACCTGCTCGATGCCCATCGAGGCGACGACGGCCACCCCGAGCACCAGGGGGGCGATGACGAACCAGCTGGCGCCGCGGAGGAAGGCGGCGTAGGCGACGTACCCGGTGATCGTGATCAGCTCACCGTGGGCGAAGTTCAGCAGGTGCATCACGCCGAAGATCACGGCGATGCCGAGGGCCAGCAGCGCGTAGATGCTGCCCCGGCCGAGGCCGTCGACGATGTTCTGTGCCAGCTCGGTCACGGCCGGGCCCTCAGCCGTTCCCGGTGCCGACGAAGGTTTCGAAGAGGTCGCCCTGGCCGAGCAGCTCGTCGCCGGTGCCCTCGGCCACCACCTCGCCTGACCTGAGCACGTAGGCCCGGTCGGCCACGTCGAGCATGCGGGTGGCGTTCTGCTCTACCACCAGCAGCGTGCGACCCCGGCTGGCCAGGTTGGCGATGAGCTCGAAGACGACGTCGACCAGGACCGGAGCCAGCCCGAGCGACGGCTCGTCCATCATCAGCAGCCGAGGCCGCGACATCAGCGCCCTGGCGATGGCGAGCTGCTGGGCCTCGCCGCCGGACAGGTAGCCGGCCGAGGTGGTCCACCGCTCCTCGAGGGAGGGGAACAGCTCCACCATCTCGTCGAGCAGCTCCGACCGCTCCCGGGGGGGTGTCGTCACCCCGCCCAGCCGGAGGTTCTCGACCACGGAGAGGTCGGTGAAGATCCGGCGGTGCTCCGGCACCAGGGCCACGCCGGCCCGCAGCATCCGATCCGGGGCCCAGCCGGTCACGTTGCGATCCTCGAACCGGACGGAGCCGGCGGCCGGTTTCAGCAGCCCGGCGATCGTTCCCATCAGCGTCGTCTTGCCGGCGCCGTTCGGGCCGATGAGGCCGACCACCTCACCCGATCCGACGGTCAGGCTGGCGTCACGGAGCGCGGAGATCGAGCCGTAGCGGGTCGTGAGACCGTCGATCTCGAGCACCCTCGGCTACTCCCAGTTGGCGACCAGCGTGTCGACGCCATCGACCACCCGGTGCAACGAGACCGGCTTGGTCGGCCCGCCGTTGGTGCCGGCGAAGCTCATCGGCCCGGTGAAGCCGTCGAAGTCCTCCAGCTGCGCCACCGCAGCACCGATGCCCGGTCCGTCGGTGCAACCGCAGTCGAGGATGCCCTGGATCCCGACGAGGGCCGAGTCGGCGTAGAGCCCGGCGAAGGTGCCGCTCTCGAGCGGGGTGCCGTTCGCCTCCTCATAGCTCTTCAGGAGCAGGTCGAGCCGGCCCCCGGGCTCGACGAATGCGTGGGTGGTGTGGTAGATCCCGTCGTTGTTCTCCTCGAAGAGCAGCCCGGTGGCCTCGAAGGCGTCGGTACCGAGGTAGGTCAGATCGGTCAGGCCCTGGCCCTCCAGCTGGCCCCTGAGGGCGGTGATCTGGAACGCCAGCATCGCGGAGTAGACCACCTCGGTGCCGTCGGCCAGTCCGGCGATCTCGTTGACCTGGGCCGAGAAGTCGACGTCGTCGACCGGGACATAGGTCTGGTCGGTGATCACCGTCCCGCCGCCAGCCTCGAAGACCTCGGTGAAGATCTCCGGGTTGGTGCCGAAGTACGGGCCGGGGCTGGAGAACGTGATGGCCCTGGTGAAGCCCTCGGAGAGGGCGAACTCGGCCGCCGCGGTGGCTTGGGCCACGTCGTCGAAGGTGACCAGGAACGAGTTGATGCTGGCGTCCGGCAGGTTCGGCTCGGTCGATGCTGCGAAGAAGACGGGCACCTCGCCCTCGGTGACCTGGAGCACCGACTCCCCGATGTCGGCGAACGGTGGGCCGATCAGCACGTGGGCCCCGCCGTCCAGCAGTTCCTGGGTGACCTGGGCGGCGACCTCGGGGTCGCCCTGGATATCGGAGACCTGGACCTCGATGGGGGTCCCGTCCACCCCGCCGGCACAGTTGATCAGGTCGGCCAGGTGGCTGACGGCCTCGCTACCCGGGATGTCGGCGTACCCCGACACGTCGCCGAAGTCCATGGCCATGCCGATGATGATCGGATCGCCGCTCGGCGGCTCGGCGCCGCCGTCGAGGTCGGCGGCCAGGGCGGCATCGATGTCGACGCCGGCGACGCCGCCAGCCGACCCGTCCGAGTCCGCGCCCTCGTCGGCATCGGCGTCAGACCCCGAATCGGCGTCCGACCCCGAATCGGCTTCGGTCCCGGCATCGGCGTCCGCCGTGTCGTCGGTCTCGGTCTCGGCGGACTCGTCGTCGTCGCTCCCGCAGGCGGCGACCAGCAGGACGAGGGCGGCCAGCAGGGCCGCCAGGGTACGGGTCTTCATTCGGGAGCTCCCTCTCTCGACTGGTCAACCATAGGAGCCAGGATCGTCGGGGGCAAAGGAACCTATCGGCGCACGGACAGGCTGACGGCGAAGTCGCCGGCCCGGTCGGTCAGCCAGCTGACGGGCTCGAGATCCACCGCCCGCAGCTCCCGCTCGAACCGCTCCTTGCGGAACTTCGCCGACACCTCGGTCCGCATGAGCTCACCGGCCGCGAAGGCCACGTCGAGCTCCAGCGCCTCGATCCTGACCCGCTGGTCCGCAGTGGATCGCAGCAGCATCTCGATCCACTCGTTCTCGGTGTCGAACCGGGCCACGTGGTCGAAGCGGGCGAGGTCGAAATCGGCGTCGAGCTGCCGGTTGACGACCTGGAGGACGTTCTTGTTGAAGGCAGCCGTCACACCGCTGGCGTCGTCGTAGGCCCGCTCCAGCCGAGCGACGTCCTTCACCAGATCCACACCGATCAGCACGTGGTCGCCGGGCTGCTGGCGGGCCGCGATGGCCCACAGCAGCACGTGACGCTCGGCCGGCCGGTAGTTGCCGATCGTCCCGCCGAGCAGCATGAGCAGCTGGCGGTCGCCGGAGGGCAGGTAGGGGAGGTGATGGTCGAAGTCGCCGACGACGCCGTGGACGAGCAGTGACGGGTACTCCTCGGCCAGGCTCTCGACCGAGGTCCGCAGGTAGGCCTCGGACACGTCGAGCGGCACGAACCGCCGCAGGTCCGCCGCCACCGCAGCGTCCAGGATCGCCCTGGTCTTGTCCGATGTCCCGGAGCCGAGCTCGATGATCGTCTCCGGCCGGGCCGTCGCTATCAGCATCGACGCGTTGTCGAGCAGGATCTGCCGTTCCGCCTCGGTTTGGTAGTACTCCTCGAGGCCGGTGATCTCGTCGAACAGCTCGCTGCCCCGCTCGTCGTAGAACCACTTCGGTGGCAGTTCCTTCGGCACTGCGGTCAAGCCGGCGGCGACGTCGAGCCGGAGGGCCTTGTCGATGTCGTCCATCCCGAGATGGACGTCGACGGTCGTGCGACCCATCGCGGCGCCGTCTCCGGATCGTGCGGCTCGGTTCGATTGTCGGCTCATCGGTCCGATGCCAACCTCAGGCCACCGAACTGCCAGCGGGCGTCGGCCGGGAAGAAGTTCCGGTACGTGGCTCTGACGTGACCCTCGGGAGTGATGGCGCACCCGCCCCGCAACACCTGCTGGTCGATCATGAACTTGCCGTTGTACTCGCCGACCGCCCCCTCGGCGGGCCGGAAACCGGGGTATCCGACGTAGGGGCTGGCGGTCCACTCCCAGACATCGCCGTAGAGCTGGCGGAGACCGGGCGGTCGATCGGGCTCGGGCTCGACCGGGATCGGGTGGAGGTGACCCGCCGGCAGCAGGTTGCCACCAACCGGAATCGGTGCGGCCGCAGCCTCCCACTCCGCCTCGGTCGGCAACCGGGCCCCGGCCCACCGGGCGAACGCGTCGGCCTCGTAGAACGACACGTGGACCACCGGCTCAGCCGGGTTGACCGGCCGCTCACCGTCGAGGGTGTAGGTCGACCAGGATCCGTCCTCGGCCCGCTGCCAGTAGGACGGGGCCTGCCAGCCCTCGGCGGTGATGTGCTGCCAGCCTTTCGACAGCCACAGCTCCGGCCTTGCGTACCCGCCGTCGTCCATGAACCGGAGCCAGTCGCCGACGGTGATCAGGCGATCGGCCAGGCGGTAGGGCCGCAGCAGCGTCTGGTGGGCCGGCTGCTCGTTGTCGAAGCAGAAGCCGTCGCCGCCATGACCGATCTCGACGATCCCTCCGTCGAGGTCGACCCACGACCACGACGGGTTGGCGGCCTCCACCGGCGCCGGTCGGCCTCGGTAGGGGGAGCGGACGACCGTCGAGGACAGCACGTGCTTGATGTCCATCAGGAGCAGTTCCTGGTGCTGCTGCTCGTGGTGCAGCCCGAGGATCACCAGATCCCGGACCTCGGGATCGTCGCCGCGCGGGCTCTCGATCAGTCGCAGCATGTCGTGGTCGACCTGGCGCCGGTACTCGGCCACCTCGGCCACCGATGGTCGGGTGATCAGACCTCGCTCGGGCCGGGGATGGCGCTCGCCGACGGTCTCGTAGTACGAGTTGAACAGGAAGCCCAACGTGGGATCGGCGTGGTAGCCCTCGAGATACGGGCTCAGCAGGAAGGTCTCGAAGAACCAGGTGACGTGAGCCCGGTGCCATTTCGTCGGGCTCACGTCCGGCATCGACTGGACGACCTGGTCCTCCGGCGACAGCGGCTCGGCCAACCGCTCGGTGGTGCGCCGCACCGCCCGATAGTGGGCCGCGAGCTCGGTATCGGTTCGTTGCAGGCCGGAGTCACCCTCGGTGGCGGCGGCCGCGCTGGTAGTCGTCAAGGGAATCACGCTCCTGGCCTACCCAAACAAGGACACCCCAACCGGTATTCCTCTCCGGCCACGATTCTTCGAACGACTGTACGATCGTTCAGGGTGACCCACCGGGGCGATCAGCCAGACCGCATGTCGTCGGCCCGCTCACCGAGGGAGGCCAGGGCCTCGTCGAAGCTCTTGGCGAAGCTCCCGACCCCTTCGGACTCCAGCTTCTGCGCGACCTCCTCGAGATCGATGCCGAGCGCGCCGAGCCGGTCCACCACCTCGGCCGCTGCAGACGGGTCGGCATCCAGCGTCCTGGCCACCGTGCCGTGGTCCTCGAACGCCGCCAGCGTGCTGTCCGGCAGGGTGTTGACCGTGTTGGGCCCGATCAGCGCATCGACGTAAAGGGTGTCCGGATAGGACGGGTCCTTGGTCGACGTGGACGCCCAGAGCGGTCGTTGGAGACGTGCTCCCTTCGCCGCCAGGGCTTCCCACCGGGGACCCGAGAACGTGGCGAGGAACCGCTGGTAGGCCAGTTGGCCCTGTGCGATGGCGGCCTTGCCCCGCAGGGCGAGGGCCTCGTCGGTTCCGATCTCGGTCAGGCGCCGATCGACCTCGACGTCCACCCTGCTGATGAAGAACGACGCAACCGACGAGATCGACGACAGATCATCGAGCTCGCAGGCCTCGAGCCCGGAGATGTAGGCCTCCATCACGTCGTCGTAGCGCTCGAGGCTGAAGATCAGGGTGACGTTGATCGACCGGCCCTCGGCGATCAGGGTCCTGACGGCCGGCACGCCCTCGGCGGTGGCCGGGACCTTGATGAAGAGGTTGGGGGCGTCGATCCTGTCGCCCAGGACCCGGGCCGCCGCCACCGTTCCGGCTTCGTCGTCGGCGAGATCGGGCGCGACCTCGACCGAGACGTAACCGTCCTCGCCCCCCGATTCCTCGTGGACCGGCCGGAGCAGCTCGAGCGCTCTGCGGATGTCGCCCACCACGAGCTGCCAGTAGGCGTCCTCGATCGACGCCCCGGACGATGCGAGATCCGAGAGCTCGCCGTCGTAGTCGTCGGTCTCGATCATCGCCTTGGCGAAGATCGATGGGTTCGACGTCAGTCCGCGCACCCCCCGGTCGATCCACTCCTGCAGCTCGCCGGAGGTGATCCAGCCCCGACGGAGGTTGTCGAGCCAGGGGCTCTGGCCCTGCTCGGTGAAGAGTTCCTGTAGTCGACCCATGGTGTCGCTCCTCGTGCCTTCCAGTTGCTTGTCAGCTCCGGCGGTCCGCCGGACGATCGGTTCCGTCCCGTACGCGACGGCCGAGCAGCTCCTCGGCCGCCAGGAGAACGTTGTCCACGTTCATGCCCAGCTCGTCGAGCACGACAGAGCCCGGTGCCGATGCGCCGAAGCGGTCAACCCCGAGACAGGTGTCGGCATAGCGCTCCCAGCCGAGGGTGACGCCGGCCTCCAGCGAGATCCGGGGGACGGACGGGTCGATGACCGCATGTCGCTCCTCGGCGGGCCTGGCCTCGAACGCCTCCCAGCACGGCATCGAGACCACCCGGGTGGCGATGCCCGCCGCGCTCAGCCTGGCCCCGGCCTCGACGCAGACCGCCAGCTCGCTCCCCGTACCGATCAGGATCAGATCCGGATCGGGGGCGTCGACCACCGGATAGGCCCCCATCGCCACCGAGGCCGCATCGGTCGAGTCGAGGACCGGCAGGTCCTGGCGGCTGAGTATCAGGGCTGTCGGGCCGTCACCGTCCATCGCCAGCTTCCACGCGCCGGCGGTCTCAACCGCGTCGCCGGGCCGGATGACCCGCAGGCCGGGGATGGCCCGCAGGCTCATGAGCTGCTCGACGGGCTGGTGGGTCGGTCCGTCCTCGCCGACCCCGACCGAGTCGTGGGTCCACACGAACACGCACTTGGCCTCCGACATCGCCGCCAGCCGGACCGCGGGCCGCATGTAGTCGGCGAAGACGAGGAACGTGCCACCGAACGGGACCACGCCACCGTGCTTCGCGGCCCCGACGAGGAAGGCGCCCATCGCATGCTCCCTTACGCCGAAGTAGATCTGGCGGCCGGCGCCGCTCGCCGGGCCCTGGATCAGGTCGTCGATCTTCGTGCCGGTGTTGCCCGTGAGGTCGGCCGAGCCCCCGATCACGTTCTCGTTGGCATCGGCGATCGCCGTCACGCAGGCCTGGGACGCCTTCCGGGTGGCCAGCTTCTGGCCCGGCTCGAACGACCTGGCCACTGCGTCGACGTCGAACGTCGGCGACCGCTCCCAGCCGGTGTGCCACAGCGAGCGCTTCGCCGAGGCGGCCAGTCGCGCCTCCCAGTCCTCGCGAGCCTGCCGACCGCGACGACCGGCCTCCCGGTACAGCTCGAGCACGTCGTCGGGGACCCAGAAGGTCTCGTCCGCCGGAAGCCCCATGACGGTCTTGGCGGCCGCGATGTCGTCCTCGTCGAAGGCGAGGCCGTGGGTGCTGGGATCGTCGGTGAGGGTCGGAGACGGGTAGCCGATGTGCGATCGCAGCACCACGAGGCTGGGCCGATCGGTCACCGCCTTCGCCCGCTCCAGTGCGCCGGTGAGGGCATCGAGGTCGTTCGCCACCTCGCCGATGCGGTCGACGTGCCAGCCGTAGCTCTCGAACCGGGTGGCCGCATCGTCGGACAGGGACAGCTCGGTCGGGCCGTCGATGGTCACGTGGTTGTCGTCGTAGACCACGATCAGCCGACCGAGACCGAGATGACCTGCCAACGACCCGGCCTCGTGGCTGACCCCCTCGGACAGGCAGCCGTCTCCGGCGATCACGTAGGTGTAGTGGTCACAGAGCTCCTCGCCGAAGCTCGACCGGAGGTAGCGCTCGGTGGCGGCCATGCCGACGCCGTTGGCCAGGCCCTGGCCGAGCGGTCCGGTGGTGACCTCGATGCCCGGGGTGTGGCCGGCTTCGGGGTGACCGGGGGTTCGCGACTCCCACTGCCGGAACTGCCGCAGGTCGTCGAGCTCCAGTCCCTGGCCGGTCAGGTACAGCATCGAGTAGTGGAGGATCGAGGCGTGCCCTGCCGACAGGATGAACCGGTCACGATCGGGCCAGGCCGGGTCGGCGGCGTCGTACGTCAGGATGCGGGTGAACAGGACATGGGCGAGCGGGGCCAGCGCCATGGCCGTCCCCTGATGTCCGGAGTCGGCGGCTCGGGGACCGTCGAGCCCGAGGGCCCGGATCACGTTGATCCCCTTGGTCTGCAGCTCTTCGATCTCGGTGGACGGGCCGGTGGCGACTTCGGTCATTCGTTCCTTCCGAACACCCCTCGGGCGGTCGACGACCGCTCGTTCCGTGTGGTGCCTTTGCTCGTTGTCCTGTAGTGGTGGTCTACCCGGTGGTTCGCATCCCACACCTCCGGGACCGGTGGGGCCGGCCGGACGCACGACGTGGTTTGCCGACAGCCCGGTCGACCCGGTGGTCCCGACGGAACCGGTGGGTCCGTCAGACGAATCCAAGCTAGCTGCTGGGCCGGGCCACCGGGCGACCCGTGCGGAGGTGTCGGTCAGCCGACCGGCGGAAGCAACGTGTACGGCACCAGATGGGTCCGGCCGCCGTCGATGCTGCAGCGCGCCAGCACGGTGCCGTACTCCTCGAACGGGAGCTCGGCCCTGACCAGCCGGTAGTTGAACTTGCCCGGTTCGATCTGCAGCGGCTGCACGTTGCGGGCCAGGGGCTCCGCGTCGGGATCGCCACCCTCGGCGGTGAAGACCACCTCGAGCGCCCCCAGCTCCTTGCCGTCCGGCGGGTTCCACACCAGCACCACCAGGTGAGGAGCGACCGTGACCGGGACCGGAGACGGCGCCGGGGCGGAGAACTGGATGCCGGCCAGATCGATCCTGGTGGAGGGACCGGGGACCGAGCGAAGCTCGATGTCGTCCATGAAGAGGGCAGCGATGATCTCCATCGCCCGACGCTACCCGCTCCGGTCCCGACCCCGGCGGCGCGGCCAGCTGCCTCGCTCCCGCCGGCTCGAGACCCGGCAGTGCCTCGCTCCCGCCGGCTCGAGACCCGGCAGTGCCTCGCTCCCGCCGGGTCGAGACCCGGCAGTGCCTCGCTCCCGCCGGGTCGAGACCCGGCAGTGCCTCGCTCCCGCCGGGTCGAGACCCGGCTATGTTCAGTGTGTGTCCGACCCGACCACCAGGGACTTGATCCTGCGGGAAGCGAGGCAGTGCTTCGCCAACCAGGGCTACGAGGGCACGTCGCTCAACGACATCGCCGCCGGTGTCGGCATTCGACGACCGAGCCTGCTGCACTACTTCCCATCCAAGGAGGCCATCTACCAGCAGGTCCTGCTCGATGCGCTCCAGGACTGGGACCAGCAGATACGGGAGGCCCGGCTCGCCCCGCTCGACGGCTGGGAGCTGGTCGACAACATCCTGGAGGTCAGCTTCGAGTTCTTCCGGGCCAATCCCGAGCTGGTGAGCATCGTCCGCCGAGAGGCGCTGACCGAGAAGGGCCACCTCGGTTTCGATCTCGGGGCCGCCTTGCGACCGTTCTTCCTCCGAGCCGTGGCCTTCTTCGAGCGCGAGATGGATGCCGGCCGTTTCCGCCGTCACGATCCGGAGAATCTGGTCGTGACCGGCTACGGCGCCCTGCTGAGCTACTTCTCCGACCACTGGATGCTGACCGGGTTGCTGAACCGTGACCCGCTGGCCCCGGACGCGCTCGAGGCCCGATTCGAGCACCTCCGTGCCTTCGTGCGATCGGCGCTCGAGCCGGATCGCGTCGCCGACGAAGCAGTCGCCCGGCGCGCCGACTCGTCGCCCCCGAGGGACTAGATTCTTCTCGGATGCAGATCGGTCGCCTCGTCAAGCAGTGGCTGTTGCCGGTGGTCCTGGCCGTCGTGGCCCTCGTGTCGTGGCAGGCGGCGGAGCGGGCCGATTTCGATCCGATCGACGGTCGGGCCGAGACATACGAGCTCTCGCTGCAGACCCCGATGCTGTCGGCGAGGCGAGTCCCCAGGACGCTGCGGGCCCCGGTCAGCGACGATCTGATCGGACCCGAGGTCGACCGGCTGGTCGAGCAGACGCCGGACCAGCAGGTCTGTCTCATGGTCCGCAACGGTGATCGCCAGCTCGGCGATCACCGTGAGGTCAACGGCGGCCTGGTGCCGGCGTCGAACCAGAAGCTCCTCACGACCTTCGGCGCCCTCGGGATCCTCGGACCGGACTTCACGTTCACCACCAGGGTGATGACCCCCGTCGCGCCGATCGACGGCGTCGTCGAGGGTGACATCTACCTCGTCGGCGACGGCGATCCGTTCCTGATCACCGACAACTGGCTGAGCCAGTACCAGGAGACCGATGGCCGGAGCCACACCAGGCTCGAATCGCTGGCCGACGCGGTCGCAGCGGTGGGCGTCACCCAGGTCACCGGATCGGTCCTCGGTGACGAGTCGCTCTACGACGACCAGCGCTACGGGCCGTGGGACTCGCGGCTCGTGACCCAGAAGCAGTCCGGGCCGATGTCGGCGCTGACGGTCAACGAGGGCTTCGTCGACTGGCCAGAGGTGTTCCGGGAGTCCTTCCGTCCCCGCTCGGAGACCGACAACCCACCCATCCACGCCGCTTCGGTCCTGGCCGGGCTCCTGGCCGAGCGGGGCATCACCATCGACGGGGGCACCGGCGTGGGCATCACTCCCGAGCCGGCGGTCGAGCTCGCCTCCGTGCAGTCGCCGCCCCTGGCCGAGACGGTCACCCACATCAACAGCTACAGCTCCAACATCGGTGCCGAGCTGCTGCTCAAGCGGCTGGGGCTGGCGGTGGCCGATGAAGGATCGACCGAGGCCGGGGCCGACGTACTCGCCGCCTACCTCGCCGAGCAGGGGATCCCGATGGACGACGTGCAGATCTTCGACGGCTCAGGGCTGGCCGAGACCAACCGCCTGACCTGCGATGCCCTGGCCTCCATCCTCGTCGAGACCGGACCGGACTCACCGCTCGGTGCCTCCCTGTCGGTGGCGGGCGCACGGGGATCGCTGGCCAACCGGTTCGTGGACTCACCGGCCGAGGGGTTGGTGCTGGCCAAGACCGGCACGCTGCGAGGGGTGCGGGCCCTGTCGGGGTTCGTGCGGTCCGGCGACCCGGCCGCCGAGGGCGGCTACGTGACGTTCTCCCACATCGTCAACGATGACGATGTGATAGCGGACGAGCTCATACGCTCCATCCAGGTGCCGTTCGTCGTCGCCCTGAGCCGGTATCCGGCCGGGCCGCCGATCGAGCAGCTCTCGCCGCTCGCGCCGATCCCGGCGTGACGACCGTGTCGGATCGAGAATCTTTGCGGCCCGACCCGCCGCCGAGACGCCGCCATGACTAGCGTCGGAGTCGACATGACCGTCCTGCCGCAATTCCCACTCGGGCTGGTGCTCTTCCCGACGATGGTGCTCCCGCTGCACATCTTCGAGCCCCGGTACCGGGCCCTGGTCCACGACATCATCGACGGTGACCGCAAGTTCGGGGTCGTCATGATCGAGAAGGGCCTCGACACCGGTGGTGAGGATCAGCGCTCGTCGTTCGGCACGGTGGCCAAGATCATCGAGGCGGAAGAGTTCCCGGATGGGCGGTGGGCCGTCATCTGCGTCGGCGTCGAGCGATTCCGGGTGACCAAGTGGATGCCGGACGACCCGTACCCACAGGCCGAGATCGAGTCCTGGCCTGACTGCGACCCGGTCCCGCCGCCCCAAGACCAGTTCGACCGCGTCGCCGGCAAGTTCCGGCGATGCCTGGCCCTCGCGTCCGAAGCCGGTGTCGACACCGGCCCGCTGCCGGATCAGCTGGAGGCCGGCGACGTCGGCACGATGCAGATGTCCGCAATGCTGCCAATCGGCATGTTCGACAAGCAGAAGCTCCTCGGAACCAGTGGAGCGACCGAGCGGCTCGTTTCGGTCGAGCGCGCGATCGACGAGACCCTCGAGCTCATCGAGCTGCAACTGCGCGGCGGCTGAGGGACCGGCCGGCGGCGCACGCACGACTCGTTCGAGAAGGCCCGAATCGGTCGTCCATCCATCTAGACTCTGGCTGGAGACGAGCGTCGACTCGGTGATCCCGCCGGGACTCGGTCGTCTGTGCAGCGAAAGGAGTCTCGTGTCGAACGCAAATCCCCTTGAGGGAGCCCAGGAGGTCCAGCAGCTCCTCGTCGACTACGCGAAGCAGGAGACCCTCGAGCCGCTGAAGAACCTCGGCCGCTACCTCGGCCTCGGTCTCGCCGGCTCGATCCTGATCTTCTTCGGTGTGTTCTTCACCGGGCTCGCCACGCTGCGCCTCCTGCAGTCGCTGGACCCGTTCTCCGGGTCGTCGTGGATGTCGACCCTGCCGTATGTCATCTCCATCGCCGTGCTGGGGCTGGCCATACTTGCGATATACCTGACGTTGTCACGAGCCAAGAAGAAGGTCCGCACATGACCGAGACCGCTGGCATCACGCCGGCCGATATCGAAGCAAAGTTCAGAGACATCCAGGGCCAGGTCGACGTCGTGGCCGAGGACAGCAAGAAGAAGCTGGCCATCGTCGGCGTGGCCGGCGGCGTGCTCCTGCTGGTGGTGGTCTACATCCTCGGCCGTCGCGCCGGCAAGCGGAAGAGCTCGGTTCTGGAGATCCGCCGCCTCTGATGGTGAACCGGCTGGTCATCTGGGTCGTACGCTCCTACGTCGGTGGGCCGGCCAAGTCCTGGATCTTCACGTCTCTGGCGCTGCGACTGGTCAAGCTCACTCGCTCGGCGATGGGCCGTCGGCCACTGGTGGACGTCTCGAAGATCCGGCCGGGCGAGACGATCGTCATCGAGCAGCTGTCCATCTCCCACGAGCAGCAGATGAAGGACATGAAGCAGCAGCGGCGTCAGGCCACCCGCGACGCCAAGCGCCTGGCGAGGGCGGCCCGCCGTCGCCAGACCGAGGCCGACTGAGCCACGGCAGCCGCCTGGCGCACCGGTTCCGACAAGGCCGCCGCGATCGATGCCGTCCTGGTCCGGGACACTTGCTGGCATGCTGGGGGCATGAGGGTCCAGCTCCGCAACCCCAACCGGGTGATCGAGGTCGACGGTCCGATGTCGGTGGTGAAGTTGCTCAAGCGGCTCGAGCTGAACCGGGAATCCGTTCTGGTGATCAGCTCCGGCACGCTGGTTCCCGGCGATGCGGTGCTGGCTGGCGACGCCGACATCGAGATCCGGCCGGTGATCAGCGGTGGAGCCGGCGACCGTCGAGGCCAGACGGCGAGGCTGCGATGAAGTGCCGGGTCTGTCGGGGACCGGCGATCATCGACATCCGCCGCCACAACGCCAACTTCTGCGCCGACCACTTCGTCCGCTACTGCCGTCAACAGGTCGAGCGGACGATCGACGAGTTCGAGATGCT
>JAHELU010000026.1 GCA_024644005.1 Acidimicrobiales bacterium
GGCCGGTCGGCGTACTCGATGCAGTGCCCGACGTGGCATCCCCAGCCGGCCTCGCCGAGCCGGGCCACGAACTCGGTGACGAGCCGGCTCTTGCCGATGCCGGCTTCGCCCGACAGGAGCAGCAGTTGGGCCCCGTCCTCGGCGGCCCGATCGGCGAGGTCCGAGAGACGTGCCAGCTCCTCGGCGCGGCCGATCAGAGCGGACCCCTGCGCCCCGGCGGGTGGCGGCGAACTCGTGGGCACCGACTCATTGTGGCTCATGGGGGAGATCGAAGTGGGCAACGACGCCTACTTCCCTGCGCCCGGTCCGGGCCGTGGGCGCCGGAGGACCGGTCGAGCGCTGGCGGTTCGGCCCGACGGGCCCCGACGGGCGTCAGGCCCGGGTCAGGTGGGCGGAGGCGAACTCGGCGATCGCCTGCGCTTCGGAGCGGAGGCTGGTCCTAACGTTGGGTCGATGGACGACGTGATCGACTTTCGGTTCCGCCCGGTCGGCTCCCAGAGCTGGACCAGGGATACCACCTTCCACTATCTGGAGCGGATGTTCCTCGAACCCTGCCCCTCGTTCGAGCAGCAGTCCGCCGAGCTGATGCTGGCCGAGATGGACGAGGCCGGCATCGCCATCGGCGTGGTCGGCGTCCCTGGCCCCACCGCCATCCGGGGTCTCGACCCCCGGGGTCTCGCCGTCGACGAGGACAGCCATCCTCTGGTGGCCGCCAATGCCCAACGGTTCGTCGCCTTCGGATCGGTCGAGCCCTCCGACGTCGATGCCGCGGCGGCCGAGATCCGGGCCATGGGTGCGGCGGGGATCAAGGGCGTCACCATCGACCCCTCGACCGCAACCGTTGGCCGCCAGTTCCACGACAAGGCCCTCTATCCACTGTACGAGGAGGCCCGTGACGCGGGGATGCTCGTGACAACCACGCAGAGCTGCCTGCTCGGCCCCTACATGGACGACTGCCGGCCGGAGTACGTCGACCGCGTGGCCACCGACTTCCCCGATATGACCCTCGTGATCCAGCACGGGGGTTGGCCCTACGTCCGGGAGACGATCGGGCTGCTCTACAAGCAGCCCAACGTGTTCACCGTTCCGGGCCAGTACATCCACTACGACTTCGCCGGCTCGGCCGACTACGTCCACGCCCTACGCCGGCACGGGAGGGGACAGATCTTGTACGGCAGCGTCTACCCCAACTGCGGTCCCCTGATCGATCTGCGACGGATCATCGCCGGCTGGGACCTGCCGCCAGAGGTCGAGCGAGCCTACCTCCGGGACAACGCGGCCAGGCTGCTCGGTCTCTGACCGCATCCGTTGTCCGATCCCCACCTCGCCTGCCCAACTGGGAGCCAGCCCCCGGCTGAACTCCGCCGGGCAACTTGCCCACCTCGCACACGACGTCCGAGACTGGGTACCCAGGACCATCTGCCGCGACCGTCGAGCAACCGGGACCGCTCCCGGTGGTGGTGGCGACATCGCCAGGAGGAACGCCATGACCGTCACCGCCGACGCCCGGACCGGGACCGAGCAGCCCGCGGCCCGGCCACTCGTCTACGACACCGACGCCCACATCTGCGAACCGCCGATGGTGTGGCAGGAGTACTGCGACCCGGCCTATCGCGATCTGATCCTGCGGGCCGGCCCCGGCCCCACCAACAAGGACTCGATGTGGGTGAACGGCAACTGCTACGACACCCGCATCTCCCAGGCCTGCATTCCGGGCGCGTATGGCGACGACACGAAGACCTGGGACGACATCACCCCTGGCTCGTGGGATCCGGCCGAGCGCCTGAAGGTCAACGATGCCGAGGGCCTCGACATCGCCCTGTTGTTCCCGACCCTGATGCTGCTGTCGGGTGACATCCAACGGCCCGACGTCGCCGCAGCCAACGCCCGGGCCTACAACCGGTGGATCACCGACTTCGTGGCTCACGACCCCGACCGCCTCTACGCCGTCGGCGTCCTGCCGCTGCAGTCGGTCGAGGCGTCGATCGACGAGGTCACCTTCATCGCCGAGCAGGGATTGACCGGGGTCACCTTCAGACCCGAGCGCTACGACGGGCTGGAGCTGTTCTCGCCGGAGATGGACCGCCTGTGGTCGGCCATCGAGGACCACGGCCTCACCGTCGGAATCCATGGCAGCTTCGGCTCCAAGATGGAGAGCTTCGCCTCCACCCGCTACACCAACCCGTTCTACGTCCACATGGTCTGCCACCCGTTCGAGGCCATGGCCTCGGTGATGGAGATCGTCGCCTCGGGGATCCTCGACGATCACCCCAAGCTGCGGGTTGGCTTCATCGAGGCTGGGATCGGGTGGCTGCCGTACTGGCTGGAGCGACTCGACGAGCACAAGCACCACATGGGCGGGCTCGTGCCGAGACTCAAGCGGGAACCAACCGAGGTGTTCTCAGAGCAGTGCTTCATCACCATGACGGCCGACGAGATCGAGCCGTTCCAGCAGCTCACCGAGATGGGCCTGGCCCATACGATCCTCTGGGGATCCGACTACCCCCACTACGACTGCACCTACCCGGGCTCACTCGCCAAGCTCGACGCCGCCTTCGCCCCAACCGGCATGACCGACCTCCGCGACGACGTCCTCCACGCCAATGCCAAGCGCTACATGGGCATCCGGTAGCGCCGAGCGCCAACGGCCAGAGACCCGAGATCGCTCACCGCCGACGGTCCCGAACTCGTGCCCGGTCGGTGTTGTCACTCTGGCTGCACCAGATGAAGGCGGTCGCCGATTTCGCGCCGACACGACCACCGAGGCCGCCCGGCTGCAGCGGCAGGTGCTCGCAAGCAAGACCGCACACGAAAGAGCGGGATGGCTCCGAGATCTCCGAGGTCGTGAGGCAGCTCGTGATCGACGGGATACGCCGCAGGCACCCCGACATCGCCGAGGACGAGCTCCGGTCGGCCCCTGCCGAATGGGCTGGTTCACCGGTGTCGGCCCAACGCCATATGCCGTGTTCGTCCTTGAACTGGCTGCGTGTTGGGAACTGCTCGACGAGTTGGTTGGTGTCAGACCAGCGGCGCTCGCCCTGGAGGTCGATGTACTGACCGGGCTAACCAGCTCGACAGGGTCGACGGCGGTCTCCTGCCCGGTCAACGGATCGGTGTGGACGATCGTTGGACGGCCATCCCGAGCGATCCGAGCCTGTCGGCCCTGGGTCCACCCGAACCCGGCGCTGGCGATCAACAACTCGGCGTAGACGGCAGTAGCCGCGTCAGCCCCAGGCCCGCCACGAAGACCGCCCGGCCCGGTCCGGACCTGGAGCAACCACGATGGTCGTCAGTGGCGGGTGACAGTACTGACTTCGTTGACCGCGAGCGGCTGCCGGAGCCCCGTTGGCGACACGAGTACCAGCCGGCCGGCGTCGTCGATATCGTCGGCTCGGCCGCGGACGATCCCGTGGGGCAGGCGAGCCACTTCGACGTCGTGTCCAACCGTGCTGCAGTGGTCTCGATACCGAGCAGCGATCGCATCCGGTCGGTCGAGGTCGCCCGCCACCTTTCGCAGGTGTTCGACGAGCGCCTCGGCGAGAGCCAACCGTTGGCTGTCCTGCGGTACCGGTCCGACCCGGACCGTCAGCACCACGAAGTCGACGGTGCCCGGGCCGAGAGCGCAGGCTGCGGTGATCCCGATCTGGAGTCCGCTGTCCACCGCCAGGTCGATGCGGTCCGGCCACCAGCACGTGGCCCCCAGGTCGGCCCCGAATCGATCCCCGAGTGCGGCCCGGGCCCCGAGACCGGCGGCCAACCACGCGATGTCGGTATCGGTCGGGTCGAGTGCGGCCGGGCGAGCCAGCACACCGACCCCCACCGCGCGGTCGACCCGCCACTCGACACCACCGCGGCTCCTGGCCGAGATCTCGGTGTCGACGATCACGGCCGCTCCGGCCGGTCCCGCCTCCTGCCGAGCCCACTGCTGGAGAATGGCCTCGACCGAGATGGCCACACTGGCCCGGCGGGTCTGGAGGCTCACGACCCGGCCAGCCTCGGTTCGAGCCGATCGACCATCCAGCCCCGGTCGGGGTCCCGGCCAAGGAACAACCGGCCGGCGGGCCAGTCGCCGGTGCCGGGGATGTCCGACGGGGTCACCAACTCGACGGCCACCGAATCGGAGTCGCCGGCTCCCGATTGGGGCTCGACGGCCGAGGCCCGGACTCGGGCCGCCTCGACGCTGCGGAGATCACGCCGGAGTCCATCGACCAACTGCCGAAGGAAGTCCTCTCGCTCGGCCGGGTCGGCAACGTCATCACCGATGCGGGATGCCGCAACCCGATCGAGGCCGTTGCGAACCGCAACCGCCAGCGCCGCCTGGCGACCGGCTGCGCTCAACAGCTCCCAGATCGTGGTGTGCTCACCCCATACGATCGCGCTGAGGAAGGCCTGGGCGCACTCGACCGGATCCTCGAGCCGGCCGGTTGGAGGATCGGGGTCGCCTTTCGAGGTCACGGACGCACCCACCCTTCCGCCTCCAACAGGTCCCGGACCCGGACCCGCTGGGGCCCGAACAGGAGATCGTGGATCGCGGTGTCGAGCGCGCGATCTCGTGCCTCGGCGTCATCGGCGGCGTGAGCTCGGCACATGGCGCCACAAGCTGCCTCGAGCACCGTGTCCGGCAGCTCCATCAACGCCCCGATCAGGGTCCGCACCAAGCGGTCGTAATCGGTGACGGGGCGATCCGCCATCGCCGCGACCAGCTCGTCGAGCTCGCTCGTGAGCCGGGCCCGGGGCAGGCTCGCGCTCCGGACGAGCCGCTCTCGGAGCAGCCGGCCCCGCTCCTCTTCGTTTGTCCGGGCCAGCAGGGCAACGACGTGGGCCGGTCGACCCCGCTCCCCGGTCCGCTCGTCCAACCTGGCCTCGACCCGGCCCATCATCTCGGCTGCGGTGCGCCACTGTGGAGCGTGGAGCCGGGGATCGAAGACCGCCATCGCCGCTTCGACGCAGATCAGGGCTCGGGCCAGATCGTCGACCGCGCCGGCGGTGCCGTCGAACGCAGCGGCCCGCCATTCGTAGGCCACGGCCAGGCTGTGCTCGGCGATGGCGTGTTGGAAGGGAAACGAGTCGGGCCCGAGCACGGCCAGCGCCTGCTGGAATCGCTCGATGCACCGGTCGACCGAGGCCTGGGGGGAACCCGCCGGGTTGGCAACACCCCGGCGGTCCAGCTCCAGCAACACGGACCCGTGACCGTGGGCCGCCATCCCGGCCTGCGGCGATGCAGGTGGCAGCGTCGCCAGCGCCCGATCGTAGTCGCCGGCCGCGGCGAGCAGTCCGGCGTCCGAGCCGTCGCCCTGGTGGGCCTGGGCCCGGTTGATGAAGGCCGCCCCCAGTAGCCGGGCCGCTTCCTCGTCCCCCGTCGGGTCGCCTAGGAGAGCCACGGCGGCATCCAGGGCCTGGATCGCCGGACCCGGTCGGCCGACCTCGCCGTTCACC
Organism: Acidimicrobiales bacterium; assembly: GCA_024644005.1. GTDB lineage: Bacteria > Actinomycetota > Acidimicrobiia > Acidimicrobiales > SZUA-35 > JAHELU01. The sequence goes on from JAHELU010000026.1 coordinate 5,437, forward strand.
AGACCGACATTGATCAGCGAGGCAGCCTGTTCGGCCGGCGGTGCCCGGTCGGCCAACAGCGCAGCCGCCTCGGTGAACAACGGCAGCGCTCTGTCGGGGCGAGCGGCCGCACGATGGCAGTTGGCCGCCGCGGTCAGGATGCGGGCGTGCTCGACGGGGGCCCGGTCGCGGGTGAGGATCCGACCGGCCCGGTCGAGCAGGTCGAGCGGATCAGCCAGATCGGCCGGCAGCGTTGCCAGCTCGCTGCGGGCCAGGGCCAGCCGGTAGGCGGCCAGGGCCCAGCGGTCGGGGTCGTCGCCCGCCTTCAAGCGATCGAGCTCCGCCTCCAGGGCCTGGACGTTCACGGGTCTACCTTCCTGGCGGGAGCGCTCAGCTCCCAGACCAGCCGTTCGATCTCGGTCGCCGCGGTGTCGACCGCCTCTTCCACCACCGAGGTCAGCCCGATCCCCAGCGTCTGGATCTCCGCCGGCTGGCAGCCGATCATGATCGTCCGGTCCGGCAGCACGCCGACCGCCTTTGCCACCATCAGCGCCCGTTCGGGTGTGGCGAGGTGCATGTCGGCCAGCAGGTCGTGCCGCTCCTCGACCGGCAAGGGGTCGACGTCGATCACGTCGGCCTCGATGACCATCACCGTGCCCGGTGGGCGGTCGCGGTCGACGGCGTCGACCACGACCAGAGCGTCGTAGCCGGCCATCAACTCGTGGACCAGGTGGATGCCCCCGATCCCGGTTTCGGCGACCGAGACCGTTGGCGGCAGAGCCCGATCGGCCAGCCGCCGAGCGACTTCCACCCCGAATCCGTCATCGCCGTGTAGCACGTTGCCGACGCCGACCACCAGCACCCGGGGCGCGGTCATTGGCTAGCCCGCGGCCTCGCCGGCCCGCAGGCCGTAGCCGTGCACCACCCACCAGCTGATGTAGTCCTCGAGCTCCGACCAGGCTTCGTCGTCGAGCTGCTCCCGCATATGGTCTCGGCGCTTGTCGAGCTCGGTGTCGATGATCCGATCGAGGGCGACCACCGTGGTCGCGCTCGACAACAGGGTGACGCGGTCTGGGTCGCCGACTCGCAGCTCGTCGGCCGCCGCTCGGGCCCGGTTCCCGAGCTCGTCCTGGGACCGAGACGCGGTGCGACGCTCGGGCCGCGGTGGCGGAGACAACGCGGCCACCGACTCCTCCTCGGCCCTGCGCAGGCAGTACCCGACGAGCAACGCGGTGCCGGCCCAGTCGGCCAGCTCGGACACCGGCTGGCGGGCCCGTTCCTCGTCGAGGCGGATCTGCCGGTACCGGTGGGCCTGTTCGGTCAGGGGATGGGTCTGGGCCAGGGCCCGGGCCGTGAAACACAGATCGGCGATGTCGGCATCGTCGATGGCCGGCCTGTTCATGACGGACGAGGCCCGATGCCGAGCCCGGAGACCACCTGACCGTCGGCGGGCGGAGGATGCGGCGCCTCGGTCGGCTCCTCCAGCTCCACCCTGCGGAAGTCGATCCAGTGCTCCCGCAGCGCCACCTCGATGCGACGCGTCACCGTGTCGTCGGCCGCGGTGCAGCCATTGCAGGACCCATGCATCTTCAGCCGGACCACGCCATCGGTCACAGACAGCACCTCGATCTCGCCGCCGTGGGAGTGGACGTATGGCCGGACCTCGTCGAGGGCCAGCTGCACGACACGGTCGGTGGTGGCGGCGTCGGCATCGACCCCGAGGCTGTAGGTGGCCAGCAGCTCGCCGACCACCGGATCGAGGGCGGCCTGCTCCAGGAACAGCTCGCCCCGCCACTGCCGGACCATCTCCACCAGCCGGCCCAGGCCCTCACGGTGGTAGACGTCGAGCCAGTCGAGCAGCTCCTCGGCCCGGCCCGCCACCTCCGCATCGGAGTTGTCGAGCAGCGCGGTGGTCAGCTCGGCCACCCGGTCGAGGATCTCGCCGTAGCCCAGCTCCTCGGGTGCTCCGTCACTCATCCGGCAACCTCGTTGCGTACGATCTCCAACACCTCGGCCACCGCGGCCTCGACCGGGTCGGAGAACCCCCAGCCGAAGTCACGCTCGGCCGGCTCGACCTCGATCACCACCGTATCCTCCGGCAACGCCTGCCAGTGCCGGCACACCGCCAACGTGTGGTCGAGATCGATGATGCCACCGACCGACTCGGCCAATCGCTCGTGCACCTCGGCCGGGTCGGGTGCTGCCACCTCGCTCAGGCGGTAGCGGCGGATGGTGCCGGCCGGGTCGACCCCCCGGGGCATGCAGCCCAGCAGGATGACCCGCCTCGGCTGGAGCTCCTGCAGCCGGTGCATCACTCGGTGGGCCGAGTACGACAGGTCCTCCAGCACGACGTCGTTCGGCCACTCCAGCGATGTGGCCCTGGCCAGCCAGTTGGTGCCGAAGTCCAGGTCCCGGAGCCAGGGCAGGCCGACCCCACCGATCAGCGTGCAGCCGGGATTGGCCGAGCCACCGGGCCGGACCTGGGCCCCGGGACCGAGGAGGGTGTCGAGCGCCTCGTCGCGGTCGGATGACGTGCGATCGGACGACCCGCCATCGGGAAGCGATCCTGTCACTCCAGGGTGCATCCGCACGAGTTGACCTCGCGGGTGATGATGCCCCGGCCGGTGTCCATATGGGTGGTGCACGGCATGCACGGGTCGAAGCTGCGGATGGCTCGCAGGATGTCGATGCCCTTGATGTCGTCGTCGCCGACACTCTCCATTATCGGCGTGCCGACGATGGCCTCCTCGTAGGGACCGGGCTTGTCGAACGGATCCCGCGGGGAGGCGTTCCAGGTGGAGGGGGTGTTGATCTGGTAGTTGACCAACTTGCCCTTGTCCATGTGCATGTGGTGGGTGAGGTAGCCCCGTCCGGCCTCCCACACCCCGACCGAGACCCGCTCGTCGCGGGGCACGGTGAACGGGGTCGACACCTTGGTCTGCCCGTTGCGCCAGTATTCGAACGCCTGGTTGAGGCAGATCATGCCGATGGCGGCGGTGAAGGCCACACCGTAGGCCCGGCCCCGGTTGCGCTCGAAGGCATTGAGCTTGTCGGGAATCTTCCAGGTCAGCTCGGTTTCCGGCAGATCGTGGGCTGGCAACAGCATCCTCAGCCCGTCTCCGGTGGCCTCGATATAGGGGTTGTCCGGCAGCTGCTGGGCCATGGCCGTGGTCCACATTCGGCCGTAGACGCCGGTCTCCATCGAGATCCGATCCCAGCGGGGGGCGGTGCTCCAGGAGTACTTCTCCTTGAAGTTCTTGCCCTCCGGCCGGGGGATCGTCTCCTTGTTCCAGGCGTGGTAGGGCGACAGCGGGTTGCCGAGCTCGTCGGTGGGAAACCGTGGCTGACCGTCGGTCCAGTCGTCGTAGTAGGAGTGCTCGACGAACTCCTCGATGCCCATGTTGATTGCGGTGATGTCGGTGGTGACCAGCTCACCGTCGGAGACGATCCCCGGGGCCGAGTAGCGGGCGTGGCCCCAGGTGTCGATGTTGGCGTAGGTGGCGTCATAGACCTCGGGGTCGTCCCAGATGCCGGTCTGGATGAGGTTCGACGGCCGCAGCCCCACGTCTGCGTAGCCGGGGCTGGCGGCGAGGAAGAAGTCGCAGATGTCGTCCCAGATGCCCGCGAGCCGCTTGGCGTAGTCGAAGATCTTGGCCAGGTTCGAGTAGTACTCGTTGAAGGTGGTGGTGGTGACCGTGGTCGATACACCACCGGGCACCAGCGTTGAGGGATGGGGGTACTTGCCGTACATCAGGGTGCACATGGTGCGGGCGATGCGGGTGTATTCCAGCGCTTCCAGGTATATCGAGCCCTCCAGCGGGTTGAACCCGTCCATCAGGTCCTTCACGGTGCGGTAGCCATGGGTGTTGGCGTTGGGGGCCGCGGTCTTCTCGGCAAGGGAGACCAGCTCGGGATTGGTGACCGAGACGATCGCCGTCGAGTAGTCCGGGCCGGCCAGGAGACCGAGGTGCAGCGGGTGGTCGTAGAACATCTCGGCCACCTCGCCGAGGTTGCGGACGCAGACGCCGAGGGGCGGCGGCTGGATCCCGAACGCCATCTCGATGGCCAGCGACGAGACCGTCGAGTGCACGCCGCCGCAGACCCCGCAGGCCCGCGACGAGATGTCGATGGCGTCACGGGGATCGCGGCCCTGGAGGATGATCTCGTAGCCCCGGAACAGCATGGCCATCGAGTGCGCGTCGACGGCTTGCCGGGTCTCGAGGTCGAGCACGGTGTGGACGGCGAGCGCCCCGGCCACCCGTGTGACCGGGTCGATGCTCCACTCCCGCAGCTTGGGCGGGGCCGCCATCGACCCGACGCTGCCACGGGCCGAGGCGCGGCGGACGAAGTCCCTCGGCTCGGCGACGGCGACCGCGTAGGGATCGCCGACGCCCTCGACCAGCCGGGCCCGGCCGTCGACGTCGAACTCGATGGGGAGGTTCCGGAAGCACATCGGTTACAGACCGCCCTCGGGGGAGTGCTGCTTGCGGGAGTAGAGCCGGTGGATCAGCCGCTCGGCCCCGACCGGCCGGGTGTTGTATCGACCCCAGCCGCTCGGCAGGTCCCGGCTGTCGTCCCACCGGAGCGAACGCATCTTGTCCCGCTGCGACAGGTACCGCATCCGGCGGATGAACCCACCCAAGACCCGGTTGGTGTTGGTCGACAGCAGCGCCCCCGGCGGCCGCTCGTAGATGGGAGAGAACTTGTCGGGGAAGCCGGGCATGGTGCAGCCGATGCAGATGCCACCCATGTTCATGCAGCCGCCGTTGCCGTCGACGATGCCCCGCTCGGCGATGTTGCACTGCACGACCGGACCCCAGCACCCGAGTTCGACCAGGCACTCCTTGTCGCCGTACTCGTGGGCGAACACGCCCTCCTCGTAATACCCGGCCCGTGGGCAGTGGCGGTGGACGGTCTCGGTGAACAGCCACGCCGGGCGGCCGAGCTCGTCGAACTCGGGAAGCGGGGCCAGGCCGTTCAGGAACAGCAGGGCGGCCGCCGCGGTCTCGGTGATGTTGTCGCCAATCGGTGAGCAGCCGGGGATGTTTATCACCGGGAGGCCGAGCGTGGAGCGATAGTCCTTGCCGAGGTGGTCCATCACCCCCATGGCGTTCGTCGGGTTGCCGTGGGCGGCCGGGATGCCGCCCCACGTGGCGCAGGTGCCGATGGCCAGCACCGCGGCGGCCCCGGGGGCCATCCGGTCGAGCCACTCCAGGCTGGTGATCTGGCGACCGTCTTCCGGGTCTTCCCCGAGGCCCATCCAGTAGCCGTACTCGCCGGAGACGGTCTCGTCCATGATCGAGCCCTCCCACGCGATGAGGTAGGGGGCGTCGAGCTTGCCCTCGACCGCCATGCGCAGGTTCTCGACCCATTCCTGGCCCGACTCGACGGACAGCACGGTGTGGATCAGCTCGATCCGAGGCAAGCCCGGGACACGACCGTTGAGTAGATCTTCGACCGGAGGATGGGTGGCTCCGGAGATGGCGATCGTGCAGCCGTCGCAGCTGGCCCCGACGATCCAGAACAGGTAGGCCTTCTCGAGCGGACCCTGCGACACGACGTCCGACCGCTTGGGCCGACGACCGCTGCGGAGCCCTATCGGAGCCAGGGGGTCGTCCGGATCGGTGATGAGGGGCTTCGGCTCCATCTCCCCGTGGGGCACTCCCGGTACGACTTTTGTGTACTGGGTCATGAAAACCGCTCCTTCGATCTGAGCCGAGCATAGCTCTATGTGTCGTTCGCATCTAGCCTGGTCAGCGGCCTACAATTGAGCCCGGCACGGTGACGGCCCGAAGGGGGACCATGTCGACAGGATGGATCATCGGCTACGTCGTCGGCGGCGTGATCGTGCTGCTCGTCGTCGCCCTGCTGCTGCTGATGATCAGAGGAGCCCAGCGGGCCGCCACCAAGGCCGAGGCCATCCTGGCCGCCCTCGAGGAATCGCGTGACAACACCGCTCCCCTGTGGGCGGTCGACGACGTGAACGATGCGGTCGAGCGAATCACCGACGGTGCCGCTGCGGTGCGCGAACACCTGGCGACGAAGCACGGAGTGGCACCCACATGAGTACCAATGCCCTGTGGTGGATGACGCTCGGGATCGGGCTCGTCGTCGCACTGGCCGCAGTCGTGCTCCTGCAACTCTTCTATCGGCAGGTCCGCCGGATCGAGGACGGGTCGCTGGCCATCTGGGAGATGGGCAAGCAGGTCGCCCGCAACACCGCCACCACCTGGATGCTCCATCAAACCACCGTCCGTCTCGACGCCCTGACCGACGAGGCCCTCCGGCACGACGCCTTCCTCGACAGCAGGCTCGGAGCCCAATCGGGCGCACCGGGAGGCGACGGCTGATGCGGACGTTGTTGATCATCCTGACCGTGGCCGAGGTGCTGGTCGTTGTCGGTGTGCTGGCCTTCTATCTCACCGTTATCGCCCGCTCGCTCCGGCGGATATCGCAGAACCTCAGCAAGGTGACCTTCGGCGTCCGGGCCATCGAGACCCAGTGCTCGTCGATCGGCCCGTCTGTGACCAGGGTCAACGAGCAGCTGACCGGCATCGCCGGTGCCCTCGAGGGCGTCACCGGCAAGGCCGAGCGCCTGAGCCGATCATGACCACACCCGCTCCGAAGTCGGATGCCCTCGCCGCCCTCTACTGGCGGAGTGAGATCCTCCAGGTCATGTACTGGTTGCGGGGGGAGGGGTTCGGTGATGTGGTCGACCCCGGCCTCATCGAGCGCTTCCTCGGCGTCGACGCCGCGATCGGCATGACCTACCTCGATCGACTGGTCGAGGAGGACTACCTCGTCCGCGACGGCGACTGGTACGCGTTGTCGGACTTCGGGCTGCAGCACGGGGCCCGGGAGTTCGCAGATTCATTCGCCGAGCTGACGAAGCCGACCCACGGCGAGTGCAGCGACGACTGCTGGTGTCACGCATCGGTCGACGAGGCCGAAGCATGTATCGCAGCCCGGCACGGCCATACTCACGATGATGGCGACCATGGCCACTCCCACTGACGGGATTCCCCGGCGGTTCCTGCGGACCTTCCTCCTGCTGAGCCTCGACGCCCATGGCACGTCCTATGGCTACGAGCTGTGCGAGACCGTCCAGCGCCGGGGCCTGGCCGTCGACCTGGCCGGGGTCTATCGGGGGCTGCGATCGATGCAGCAGCACGATCTGGTCACCTCCACCTGGGCTCCGTCCGAGAACGGGCCGGATCGCCGCCTCTACTCCTTGACCGATGAAGGTCGTTCGGCTGCCGCGGGCGCGGCCAGCGAGTTGCAGGCCTTGCGCGACGCGTTGAACGAAGCGATGGCCAGCTTCGGGATCGAGGCCGGCCCGGCCGTGCGGAGCGGATCGTGAAGATCGCCGTGGCCGGAAAGGGCGGCGCAGGGAAGACCACCTTCTGCGCCACCTACGCGAGGCTGCTGGCCCGGACGGGGCGTCAGGTCGTGGCGATCGACGGAGACACCAACCCGAACCTCCACGCCGCGATCGGTATCGGCCCGGGGGCTACGCTGCCGCCGTTCCTTCCGGCCTCGCTGGTGGCTCGCCGCTTCGACGGCCCCCGCCTCACCGAGACCATCGACGAGGTGCTGACCAATTACGCCCTGGCCACCCCCGACGGCGTCCATCTCCTGCGGATGGGCGTGCCCCGGCACGCAGACGAGGGCTGCATGTGCTCGGCCCACGCCACGGTGAGCGCGCTGTTGGCCGAGCTCGACCGCGACACCGAACACCTCGAGGCCGATCACACCGAGACGATCACCGTGCTCGATCTTGAAGCGTCACCCGAGCACCTGAGCCGAGGTACCGCTCGTCACGCCGACGTGCTGGTGCTGATGGCCGAGCCCTACTTCCGGTCTCTCGAGGCGGTGCGGCTCCAAGCCGCCCTGGCGGCCGAGACCGTCATCGACCGCATCGTGGTGGTGGCCAACAAGGTTCGAACGGCCGACGACGGGGCGGCCATCACCCAGTTCTGCGAGCGCCATGGGCTCGAGCTGGTCGGCAGCCTGCCGTGGTCGGACGCGGTGCTCGACGCCGATGCGGCCACGAGTTCGCTGCTCGATCATGCGCCGGACGACCCGGTGGTGGAAGCTGTTGGCGAGATCATGGAACGACTGATGGTGCGAGCCGAGCCGGTGAAGGCGTCCATGGATGCCGGGGTACAAGGCTGATGTGCGTCGGCATCCCGGCCAGGGTGGTGGCTCTCGAACCGGCAGGGCCACACACGGCGACGGTCGACGTCGAAGGCGTGCAGCGCAACGTCAATACGATCATGGTCGACGACGAGGGCCTGGAGATCGGCGAATGGGTTCTGCTCCACGTCGGCTTCGCCATGTCCAAGATCGATGCGGCCGAAGCCGAGGAGACGCTGGCCTTCATGCGGGAGCTCGGTTCGGTCTATGACGAAGAGGTCGAGGCGTTCAGCACCGAGGAACCATGACGACCCGCACCGCGACCGCGATCGATTGCACCGGGCAACCGGTGGATGCGGCCCTGTGGCTGGCCCGGGCCTTCGTCGACGGTCGCCGGCTTGCGGTCGCCGCCCCGGGGGGCGAGGACCACGCCCACCATGTGGCGGTCGAGTTCGTCCACCCCGCCATCGCCGGCACCCGCTCCCTCCCGGCGATCGTGACCGATGCCGCCGAACCAGTTGCCGAGTCGGATGCGCTGTTGGTGATCGGTGACGCCGCCGCCGGTGGGGCCGATCTGGTCATCTCGGCCGACCGGCCCGACGTCGACATCGTTCGCAGCTATCACGTGCTGTGGGAGCTCGTGCAGGTGGCGCTCGAGCACCCGGGGCTGGTCGGAGCGGACGCCCCGGCAGGCGGCGATGCCACCGGGTTCCTCTACCCGTTCCTCGACGCCGCCGAGCATGACGAAGCCGGCCTCCGAGCCGATCTGCAGGTCTCGGCCGCAGCCAAGCGGATCGAGTCGGACGAGCTCGTGGCCGAGACCGTCGACCGGAACCGGTCGACGCTGACCTCTGCCGCCGCAGCGATGGTGGCGGCGATCGATGCCGGTTGCCGGGTCTTGACGATGGGCAACGGTGGCAGCGCCTGCGATGCTGCTCGCCTGGCCCGCCTGCTGATCGAGATCGGTGCTCCCACCGAACCGTTGGCCGCCGACTACGCGGTGTTGACCGCGCTGGCCAACGACGTTGGCGTCGACAAGGTGTTCGCCCGCCAGGTCGAGGCCTTCGGCCGGGCCGGCGATGCCCTGGTCGGCTGTAGCACCAGTGGCGCCTCGGCCAACCTGTTGGCCGCGTTCGATCGGGCCGCAGCCCAGGGCCTGACCACCGTCGGCCTCAGCGGCTACGGCGGCGAGTCGTTCACCGACCGCCCGAGCGTCCATCACAGCCTGGTGGTGCGCTCGCCGTCGGTCCATCGGATCCAGGAGGCGGAGGCCGCGTTGCTCACCCAGCTGGTTGCGAAGGTCCGATCGGAGCTGGGCCGGTGAGGTACCCACGATGAAATACGTGGACGAGTTCCGCGACCCGGCCGCCGCCAAGCTCCTGCTGGCCGAGATCGCCGACCTGGCGACCGACCAACCAAACCGTAAGTTCATGGAGGTCTGCGGCGGCCACACCCATGCGATCTACCGGCACGGCATCGAGTCGCTGCTACCGGAGTCGATCGAGTTGGTCCACGGTCCCGGCTGCCCGGTGTGCGTCATCCCGATGGGCCGCGTCGACGACGCACTGGCGGTGGCCGGCACCGACGGCGTGACCATGTGCTGTTTCGGCGACATGCTGCGAGTGCCCGGCGGCACGTCGACCCTCCTCGAAGCCAAGGCCCGGGGGGCGGACGTGCGGGTCGTGTACTCCCCCCTCGACGCACTGGCGCTGGCCGAGCGCGAACCGGACCGTCAGGTGGTGTTCCTGGCCGTCGGCTTCGAAACAACCGCACCGTCCACCGCCGTCACCCTGCTCCAGGCCAGGGAGCGCCAGGTCGGGAACTTCAGCGTGTTCTGCAACCACGTGACCATCGTCCCCCCGCTGAAGGCCATCCTCGACTCCCCCGGCCTCGACCTCGATGGCTTCCTCGGCCCGGGCCACGTCTCGACGGTCATCGGCACCGGTCCCTACCGTTTCGTGGCCGAGCAGTACCACCGTCCACTCGTCACCGCCGGGTTCGAGCCGGTCGACATCCTGCAGGCGGTGGCGATGCTGCTTCGCCAGCTCGACGAGGGCCGGTGCGAGGTCGAAAACCAGTACAAGCGGGTCGTCCCCGACGACGGGAACGAGCGGGCGCTGGCCATCCTCCGGGAAGTCTTCGTCGTCCGGCCCCACTTCGAGTGGCGGGGACTCGGCTTCATCGCCCAGAGCGCGCTGGCCCTCGGGCCGGAGTTCGCCCAATGGGACGCCGAGCTCCGGTTCGACGTGCCCGGGGTGCGGGTGGCCGACCCGAAGGCCTGCCAGTGTGGCGAAGTGCTCAAGGGGGCGCTGCGGCCGTGGGAATGCAAGGTCTTCGGCACCGCCTGCACGCCGGAGACGCCGATCGGCACCTGCATGGTGTCGTCGGAGGGGGCCTGCGCCGCCTACTACAACTACGGTCGCTACTCCCCTCGGGCCCGCATCCCGGTCCGGGCGGACTAGGGCCCGATGTCCGACGACCAGCCCGACTCCGACCTGGCGCGCCGCGACGCCGTTTTCGACCGCATCGAGTCGTGGCGACAGCGGGCTCCGGTGCTGCGGGACGACACCATAACCATGGCCCACGGCGCCGGCGGCAAGGCCAGCCAGTCGCTGATCGAGGCGATCATCCGCCCCGCATTGTCCAACCCCGAGCTCGACCGGCTGGCTGACGCGGCGGTGCTCGATGTGCCAGCCGGTCATCGGCTGGTGGTCACCACGGACGCCTTCGTCGTCACCCCCCGTCGCTTCGCCGGTGGTTCGATCGGCGAGGTGGCGGTCAACGGCACCATCAACGACCTGGCCTGCCTGGGTGCAAGACCCGCCGCCCTCACCCTGGCGCTGGCGCTGGAGGAGGGGCTGGCGGTCGACGAGTTGCGGAGCGTCGTGGCCGACGTGGCAACCGCCGCGACAGCCGCAGGCGTTCCGGTCGTCACCGGCGACACCAAAGTGGTTGAACGCGGCGCGGCCGACGGCTGCTACCTGACAACGACCGGGATCGGGTTCGTGGCCGACGGTGTTTCCCTCAGCGCCGACTCGGTCCGACCGGGCGATGCGGTGATCGTCACCGGAACGATCGGCGATCACGGCATCGCGGTGTTGATGGCCAGGGGTGACCTGGCGCTGGCGGCCGAGGTGTCCTCGGACACCGCCCCGCTCCACGACCTGGCGGCCGGCCTACTGGCCGCCGTTCCCGCCACCCGCTGGCTGCGGGACCCGACCAGGGGCGGGGTGGCATCGACATGCAACGAGCTGGCCGCTCTCTGCGACCTCGGGGTCGAGCTCGACGAGGTCGACCTACCGGTCCGACCGGTGGTGGCCGGAGCATGCGAACTGCTCGGCCTCGATCCGCTCTACGTCGCCAACGAGGGCAAGCTGGTGGCCGTCGTTCCCGCCGACGCTGCCAACGAGGCCGTCGCGGTCATGAGCCGCCATGGCGCCGGCACCGAGGCCCGGGTGATCGGGCGGATCACCGAAGACCACGTCGGGCTCGTCGTGGTGCGAACCGCCTTCGGCGGGACCCGAATCGTCGACATGCTGGTCGGCGACCCACTCCCCCGCATCTGCTAGCGGCTCACGGGCCGCCCCACCGCCAAGACCCGGTCGGCCAGTTCGTCCATCCGCTGCCACAGCTCGGCCGCCGCAGCGGGCTGGAGCGGCACACCTATCCGATCGGCCGCCACCACCTCGGTACTGGCGGGGAGCACGACATCCAGCGGAACCTGGTGCTGGGCACACAGCTCCGCCAGCAGACCCAGTTGATCGCCGTCCACCTTGTTGGCCACGCCGATCCAGGCTCCTATGCCGAGCTCCGCAGCCAGGCCGATCGTCCGCTGGGCGGTGATGATCGCCTTACGGCTCGGTTCGACCACCAGCACCAGCACATCGGCGTTGGCCAGCGTTCCCCCCGAACGGCTGAGGTGTTCGATGCCGGCCTCCATGTCGATGATCGTGTCGTCCACCTCCGTATCGAGCGCCTGACCGAGCAGGCTCCGCACGGTGGCGTGCCCGCCACAGGTGCAGCCGGCACCGGCCTCGGTGACCCGTAGGGCCGACATGAGCACCACCCCCGCCGGGGTGGGCACCGCGTAGTCGACCATCAGCTCGTCGACGGTCAGATCACCGCGGGTCCCGACCACGATCGATCGGGGGACGGTTGGCACGGCCTCGGTCTGTTGGGCGTCGAGCCCCAGCGACAGCCCGAGGTTCGGGTTGGAGTCGGTGTCGACGGCCAGCACCCGGCGGCCCCTGGCGATCAGTGTCCGGGCCAGAAGCGCGCTGACGGTGGTCTTGCCGACGCCGCCCTTGCCGACCACTCCGATCTTCATGCCCACAACGTTACTCGGGGGCCGCCAGCTTGGCCCGGCCTGGTACCTGTAGCCCACACTTACCTGGCTGGTCGGGGGCACTCTAGGCTCGTCCAACATCTACTGGGGGAGCATGGCGTGAGGCATCGATGGATCGTGGCGGCATACCTGGCGGTCGGCCTGGTCGCCACAGCGTGCGGCGACGACGCGGAATCCGGGTCTACAGCGGACGAAGAGGCGACCGTCGCAGAGACAACGGCGCCGGCAGACGACACGACCGAGCCCGACGACGAGACCGAACAGGAGGAGGAGCCGGCGGACGACGTGTCCGGCGGCACGATGGTGGTGGCCATCAGCGAGGATCCCGGCCACTTCAACCCGGGCATCACCACGGGCTTCAACGTGCACGTGGTCACCGGCTCGATGTTCAACGGGCTCGTCGAGCTCGACGACAACGCCAACCCCCTGCCCGACCTGGCCGAGAGCTGGGAGGTCAGCGATGACGCCACCACCTACACCTTCACACTGGCCGATGGTGTGACCTGGCACGACGGCGAGCCGTTCACGTCCGCCGACGTGAAGTTCACCTTCGAGGAAGTGCTGCTCAACTTCCACTCCCGGACGAAGTCGGGCCTCGAGGGGGCCCTGGCCTCGATCGACGCGCCCGACGATCAGACGGTCGTGTTCACGTTCTCCGAGCCATACGCCGCACTGCTGCAGCGACTCAATTCGACCGAGGCTCCAATCCTGGCCCAGCACATCTACGGCGGGGTGGACGACGTGCAAGAAGCAGCGGAGAACCTGACCCCGGTCGGCACCGGGCCGTTCATGTTCGAGAGCCATGAGATAGACAGCGAGGTTCGGCTCGTCCGCAACCCGAACTACTTCAAGGACGGCCTCCCGCTGCTCGACGAGGTGGTCTACCGGGTCATCCCCGACGCCAACACCCAGCTCCTCGCTCTCGAGCAGGGGGAGATCGACTACCTGTGGCGGGTCCCGGGAGCCGAGCTGGAACGGCTCGGGGGCGACGACGCGATCGACCTGTACCCCGTCAACAGCGGCCCCGGGGGCGGGTTCTGCGTCCCGACCCTGACGTTCAACCTCGATCGGGAGGTCTTCGATGACATTCGGGTCCGCCAGGCCATCGCCCACGCCATCGATCGCCAGCAACTGGTCGACCAGGCCATCTTCGGTCAGGGCAGGGCGGCCACCGGGCCGATCTCGAGCGAGATGGCGTTCGCCTACACCGACGACGTGACCGAGTATCCCCGCGACATCGAGCGGGCCAACGCCCTCCTCGACGATGCCGGCTTCTCCGCCGAGGGAACCAGGTTCACGATCGACCTGCTCCACTTCCCCAACTTCAGCAAGTACGGCGAGATCATCAGGGAGAACCTGAGCGAGGTCGGCATCGACGTGGAGCTGGCCCCTCTCGATCGGGCGGCCTTCCTGCCTCGGGTCTTCGAGCAGCGCGACTTCGACACGAACGTCATCAGCTACTGCAACAACAGCGACCCGTCGATCGGGGTCAGCCGGATGTACCTCTCGACCAACATCGGCAACATCCCGTTCTCCAACGGCGCCGGCTACGTCAACCCCACGATCGACGAGCTGTTCGCCGACGGCAACCGAACCGCCGACACGGGGGCCAGGGCCGACATCTACGCCGAGATCCAGCAGATCCTGGTCGATGAGCTGCCCTACTGGTGGCTGGTCGAGACCCGCTTCACCGTCGGCGCCACCGCCGGCATGGAAGGGCTGGCCCCCCACTCGGGGCACTTCGCCGAGGGGGCCCACTTCGTCGATGGTTGATCGCTGACCGACCGGGGGGTGCCGTGATGGCCCCATATATCGTGCGGCGGTTGCTGCAGGCCATCCCCCTCCTGTTCGGCGCCTCGACCCTGACCTGGATCCTGGTCCACCTCGCCCCCGGCGACCCGATCGTGGCCCTGGCCGGGGAGGACGGCAACGCCGAGTACTACGCCATGATGCGGGAACGGTTCGGTCTCGACCGTCCACTGGGCGAGCAACTCGTCGTGTACCTCGGTCGACTCGTGCGGGGGGATCTCGGGTTCTCGAACCGTCACAACCGACCTGCGGTGGAGGTGATCCTCGACCAGCTCCCGGCCACGTTGCTGCTCATGGTGCCGAGCCTCGTCATCGCCGCGCTGATCGGCATCGCTCTCGGCGCCGTGGCCGCCGGGCGCCGCCACACCGCGGTCGACGCCACGGTACGGACGACGACGCTGCTCGGCCACGCCATGCCGGTGTTCTGGCTGTCGCAGATCCTCCTGCTGGTCTTCGCGGCGCGGCTCGGTTGGTTCCCCGTTCAGGGGCGGACCGACGCTCGGGCCAACCATGAGGGTCTCCGAGCGGCGGTCGACGTCGCCCACCACATGGTGCTGCCGGTGACGGCCCTCGTCTCGGTCTACGTGCCGCCGATAATGCGGGTCACCAGGGCGTCGATGATCGAGAACCTCGACGCCTTGTACATACGGGCTGCCAGGGCCAGGGGCGTGAGTCGCCGCAGGGCACTGATCGGTCACGCCTTGCCGAACTCCCTGCTACCGATCGCCACGGTCATCGGAGCCCAGATCGGCTTCATGTTCGCCGGGGCCGTCCTGGTCGAGACAGTCTTCGCCTGGCCGGGGCTCGGCACGCTGCTGCTGAACGCCATGCTGAACCGCGACTACGCCATCATCACGGCCTCGCTGCTGATGCTGGCCACGACCATCATCGGCATGAACCTGGTGACCGACATCGCCTACTCCGTCATCGACCCCCGGGTCCGCCATGGTCGCGACTGAGGGTGGCCACGGCACTGCAGGCCAGGTGGTGGCCGAGGCATCCCCTGGGACCGGGCTCCGGGAGCGATTCCGGACGCCGGCGGCCAAGGCCGGACTCGGCCTGACCGGCCTGTTCTGCATCGTGGCCATCGCCGCCGACCTGATCGCCCCTTCCGACCCGTTCGCCTTCGTCGGCCAAGCATTCAAGTCGCCATCGACCGATCATTGGCTCGGCACGGACGACCTCGGACGCGATGTGCTCTCCGGCGTGGTGCACGGGGCCCGTACCAGCCTCATCGTCGGCCTGGTCGTTGCGGTCTCGTCGCTGATCATCGGCACGGTGATCGGTGCGGCGGCGGGCTTCGCCGGGGGGTGGGTCGACGATGTCCTGATGCGACTGACCGAGCTGGTCCAGGTCATGCCCCGCTTCTTCCTGGCTCTGATGGTAGTGGCGTTGTTCGGTCCCGGTCTGCCGAACCTGATCGCAGTGCTGGCGCTGACCTCGTGGGAGCTGATCGCCCGGGTCGTTCGGTCCGCCGTGCTGTCGGTCAAGGAGGCCGACTTCGTCGTCGCAGCCCGGGCAGTCGGGGCGCCGGCCCCCCGACTGCTGTGGACCCACATCCTCCCGAACGCCATCGCTCCGGCCGTCGCCCTGGCCGCCTTGCAGGTCGGCGGAGCCATCCTGATCGAGGCCGGGCTGAGCTTTCTCGGCCTCGGCGATCCCAATCGGGTGAGCTGGGGCTACATGCTGAACAACGCCCAACCGTTCGTCCGCCGAGCATGGTGGTTGTCGGTTTTCCCCGGTGCCGCCGTGGCCATGACCCTCCTCGGCATCAACCTCCTGAGCGACGCCCTCAGCGACCGCGCCCCCGCTCGGCCGCCTCGTCGAATCCGGCGCCGATTTCGGGGTCACGTCGACGGCCCGGGGCCGAGCCCGCTGGCAGAAGGCCCGGACCCCGGCCTCGATCCCGGCCCCAACGCAGGGTCGCCCTTGCTGGCCGTCGAGGAGCTCCGGGTCCAATTCGGCACCGATGTCGGCCCACTCATCGCGGTCGACGGTCTCACCCTCACGATCGGCCGGGGCGAGGTGCTCGGCCTCGTCGGCGAGTCCGGCTGTGGGAAGACGGTGACCGCACTGGCGATCGCCGGTTTGCTCGACGAGACGACCGCCGTTGTCGACGGACGGGTGTGGTTCGACGGTATCGACCTGGCGGCCCAGCCCGAGTCGGCCATGAACCGCATACGGGGCTCCCGGATCGCCATGATCTTCCAGGAGCCCGGGTCCTCACTCGATCCAGTCAAGACCGTAGGCCACCAGATCGGCGAGGTGCTCCGCCGGCGGGACGACATCGCCCGTGGCCAACGGCGGCAGACGACCATCGATCTCCTCGACCGGGTGGGCATCCCCGACCCCCGGCGGGTGGTCGAAGCCTACGCCCACCAGCTGTCGGGCGGCATGGCCCAGCGGGTCATGATCGCCATCGCCCTGGCCGGCGGGCCCGACCTCCTGATCGCAGACGAGCCGACCACTGCGCTGGATGTGACCGTGCAGGCCCAGATCCTCGAGCTGCTCCAGGAGCTGAGCGAGACCGAGGACATGGCCATCCTGCTGATCACCCACGACCTCGACGTCGTCTCCGAGTTCGCCGATCGTGTGGCGGTCATGTACGCCGGCGTGATCGTCGAGGAGCTGACCGTCGATCGTCTCGGCCACGATCCCCGGCACCCGTACACCACCGCTCTGCTGGCGGCCCGACCCGGGGTGGCGCGGTCAGACGAGAGGCTGGCCACGATCCCCGGCACGGTTCCCACCATGCTCGAGCAACCGGCCGAGTGCCGGTTCGCCGCACGCTGCGGGCCGCGGGTCGAGTGGGAGCTCTCGATCTGTTGCGAGGCCGAGCCCGCCCTGGTCGAAACCGGAACGGACCACTCGGTTCGGTGTTGGCTCCACCAGGATTCTCTAGATGCGAGCGACACCTAGTGTGCGATAGCATCGTGCAACCGGCTCGACGAGAGGGGTTTGCACCATGTGGCTGTTGTGGGTGGCCAACGCACTGCTCCTCGTGGTCGTCGTGCCTGTCATCCTGCTGCTGGCCAATCGGGTCATCCGGCCAGCGGTGGAGATTCAGCGCTACGCCGAGGACATTCTCGAACACGGCGTCGGGCTCACCGAGAACCTCGTCCCCGTACCGGCCCTCGCCGAGACGAGAGACCTCGTCAGTGCCACCAAGGGCCTGGCCGTCGGCTACGTCAATGCCGCGGCGCCCTTGTTGTGACCGGATGTCGACCATGAGAGGACGGACCCCCTGATGCCCATCGCCGGGATCGTCACCATCGTCATCGCTCTCGTGATCGCTGCCGCCTTGGCCTTCTACCTGATCCGGGTCGTGCTCGTGTTGCGGGCCGTGAACGACTCGCTCGGCAAGATCACGTTCGGGGTGCGGGCCATCGCCCACCGCACCGCGCCGCTCGGCGAGCTGCTCCCGCCGATCAAGGCCGATCTGGAAGCGGTGGCCGACACACTCGACGACGTAGCGGCCGGTCTGCAGTCGGATTCACCGGCGGCGTAGCGTTCCCCGGAGCGAGAGGAGATCATCATGGCACTCGAGTTCGCCTGTCAACGGGTCGGTGTCACCGACTGCAACCACACAGCGACGGCCGAGTCGAAGGACGAGTTGTTGGCCAGCGTGGCAGAACACGCCAAGGACGCGCACGGGGTCGAGCTCAACGACACGTTGATCGATTACGCATTGACGACGGTCCGCGAAGTCTGAGGGCCTACCGGCGACTGACGATTCGTGTCGGGCTCGCAGGAGACAAGGCTGAAGGTGGCGTTCACCGGCAAGGGCGGTTCCGGCAAGTCGTCGATCGCCGGAACGTTCGCCCGCTTGCTGGCCAGGACCGATCAGCCGGTTCTGGCCCTCGATTCCGATCCCCTGCCCGGCATGCCCTACGCCCTCGGCATCCCGGTCGAGGACGAGCCGACACCCGACGATGTGGTCGTCGAAGGGCCGGCCGGTGGCCACCGCTGGGTGCTCCGACCCGGGCTCGACGCCGCGAGCTTCATCGATCGATACGCCACCATCTGTCCCGACGGTGTTCGCTATCTCCAGTTCGGAAACCTGTGGGGCCACATCTCGTCCCTTCAGCGGGCGCAGTACGCATGGAGTCAGGTGGTCCGGGAGCTGGACCCCGACGCCTGGAACCTCGTCGGCGATCTGCCGGGCGGGACCCGGCAGGCGATGTTCGGCTGGGCCAAGTACGCCGACACCGTTCTCATCGTGGTGGAGCCGACGGTCAAGTCGATGCACGTCGGCCGGCGGCTGCGTAACCTGGCCGACGCCGACTGGGCTCCTGAGCATCTGGCAGTCGTCGCCAACAAGATCGCCGATCCCGACGATGTCCGTCGCATCGAAGAGCGTGTCGGCCTGCCGGTCATCGGCGTGGTTCCAGCCGATCCCGCGGTCCTCACTGCCGATCGGGCCGCCGGCGCCCCACTCGACGTCGCCGGTGGGCCGTTCGTCGAATCGCTCCACGCACTGGTTGACTCGGTGCAGGCGTCCTACGCTGGCACTCGATGAAGATCGCGGTGGTCGGCAAGGGCGGTTCGGGGAAGACCACCATCAGCGGTGTCCTGGCCCGCACCCTCGGCCGAAGTGGGCACGAGGTGATCGCCCTCGATTGCGACACCAACCCGAACCTCGGCCTCTCGCTCGGCGTCGGTGACACCGAGACCGAGCACCTGCTGACGCTGCGTGACATGGTCGACGAGGGCACCGCGGACCACGCCGAATCGTGGGACGAGATTCTCGACAGCTACGGTGCCGACGGGCCGGACGGCGTCCGGCTCACGGTGATAAACCGGATCGAGAATCCCGAACCCGGTTGACCGTGATGCGGTCTCTCCGCTGAGCAGTTGCTCAGCTCCGTTCCATCCGATGGTGTGGTGATCGTGGCCGATCTCGAGGCGGGCATCGGCACGTTGACCCGCCTCGAAGACGAGTCGGTCGACGCCACCGTGGTCGTGGTCGAGCCGACTCCCCGATCGATCGACATTGCCGCCCGGGCGATCGCGGTTGCCGACGAGCGAAAACAGGGTCGAGTCATCGTCGCCGCCAACAAGGTGGCGGACGCCGACGACGAACGCCGGCTGCAGGCCGCATTTCCCGATCACTCGCTGCTGATCGTGCCCGCCGACCCCGTGATCGACAGAGCCGACCGCGACGGACTCTCCCCCGTCGACGTCGACCCAATCAGTCCGGCGGTTTCCGCTATCGAATCGCTCGCTGAGGTTCTTCTGACCTAGCGGTCCCACCAGATCGTGACGCGCTCTCTGGGAAAGACCTTGCTCACCGGTTTCGAGGCCAGAACCCATTCCTGGCCCAGCGAGTCTGGCCACAGTGGCACCACAGAGGCACGACCGAGCCACGTGACTATGCGCTGCGGGGAAGCGATCGGTGCTGGACGAGCATCTCCTCGACCACACGACGGAGATCCTCGGGCAGGGTCCTCCATCTCGATCATCCCGGCCCGGGTCACAGCGCGCTGCTCCTCGTCGGACATCTGCCGTCACTCACTCGCCTGCTCCCGTCGCTGTGGGAGCGACGGCGTCAAGAGGGTCGCCCCGGGGGTCACGATGTCGGTCGGGCAGCGTCGGGCGACCCGAGGCCCGGCGTCATCGCACGGCGGCGATTCCGTCGAGAGGGCGAACTAGAGTCGACCGGGTGGAGACGCTCGTGAACGCAGCGACGCTCGTTGCCCCGTTCGATCTTCGGATTCGACAGTACGCCAAGCCGGATGTGCTCGAACCCGGCGCGGTCCTGCTGGCGATGCGGGCATCGGGGATCTGCGGAACCGACAAGCACACCTACCTCGGCGAGACCGAACAGTACGCCGGCACGGACCACGCGAGCTCCACTCCATTCCCCATCATCCAAGGCCATGAGAACGTCGGGGTGGTCGAGGCGATCGGCGACGAGGGAGCCTCGGCTTTCGATGGTTCCCCCCTTTCCGTAGGCGACCGTGTCGTACCCGCTCCGAACAGAGCCTGCGGCCATTGCCGGTTCTGCGTCGACGACTTCCCGTACTACTTCTGCCGAAACCTCGAGAACTACGGCAACTCGTTGTCCTCGTCGATCCCCCCGCACCTGTTCGGTGGCTTCTCGGAGTATCTCTACCTGCTTCCCAACACGCCGGTCTTCAAGGTTCCCGAGGAACTGCCAGACGACGTCGCCGTCCTGACCGAGCTCTTCGCGGTGACCCACAGCCTCGAACTGGCTGGCCGGATGCCGAGACCGGCAGGGTTCCGCACCGGCGACACCGTAGCGGTTGTCGGCGTGGGACCAGTCGGCGTGGTACACACGGCGAAGGCGGCCCTGATGGGGGCGGAGCGGATCATCAGCATCGATCGATTCTCCGCCCGGCTCGACATCGCGTCCGATCTCGGAGCGACCGACTGCATCGTCGCCCCCGAAGACCCGGCCGAGCTGAGCTCAGCCGTTCGCGGGCTCGTACCCGGCGGCGTCGACGTGGTTGTCGACGCCACCGGACATCCTTCGAGCTTCGGTCCCGCGATGAGCCTCCTGCGAGACGGCGGCAGCCTGCTCGAGGTCGGCGCTTTCGTCGATCTCGGCCCGGTCGACCTGAACCCTGCGAGCCTGCTCGGGCGGAACCTGACCCTTGTCGGGGTCGCAGGCGAGGATGCCCGCTGCTACGACCCGACATTGAAGATGCTGGCCGAGCACCACGAACGAGTTCCCTTTCACCGTGTCGTCACCCATCACTTCGACATCGAGGACGCCAACCAGGCGATGCAGACCGCCGTCGACGCTGGCGACGCCATGAAGGTCGTCGTCAGGCCGGCGACTCGCTCCACCGGTCACGAGGCGAGCACGCTGGGGTGACGTCTCCCCCGACGACGCGAGCGGCCGAATGCACGCCGACCGTCCGGAGACATCGCCCGGCATCACTGGACCGCGAACCCGGCTTCGGCCCAGCAACCAGTAGGCCACAAGCCCATTACCAGGGCAACAGCGGAGAGAGGGGGATTCGAACCCTCGGCTTCACCAACGTGTCCTCGACCTCGGTGATCCCGGCCCGGATCATGGCGCGTGTTCCTCGTCCGATAGCCGTCGCCACTCGCTCGCCGGTAGCCGATTCCAACGGGCCGGCGCTGGGTCGGACCTCAGATGCGTGCCAGCTACCCGATCGTTCTCATCTCGACTCTGCTCTTCGTGGCACCAGCGATCGGAGGAACCTGGCCGGTCCTACCTCGCCCAGCTCCGGGGGGAAGGTGATCGCCGTCGAGCCGCCCGCCCGGCTACCGATTTGGCCAGCGGCCGCCTTCGGCGCCCATGTCACACCACCGGATTCGGCGGCTCTTCACGCCGCATCGGTTCGGCGATCGTTCAGGTCATTTGCACGAATTGGGTGATCAAGGCGGCGACTGTCTTGGGGGCGTCCTCCTGGAGGAAGTGACCGACCCCGGGCAGGGTCGTCACGGGGCCCGCTGGCCAGAGGTCGCGGAAGCAGCCCACGCCGAAGTCGAGCGGTATCGCTCGATCTTCCTCGCCGTGGACGTACATCGCGGGCTTGCTTCGAACCGCTGCGGTTGCTTCGGGCGTGCGAATCCGTTTCAGGAAGTCGACGGTTTCGCGGTCGGCGATGCACTGGGGGAAGCGCAGGGCGGCGATGCAGGCATCGGGTGTCGGGAAGGGAGAGGCGTAGGCCCGCACCCAGGTCTCGTCGACATGGGACGTGCGCTCGAACCCGACCCGCTTCATGACCGAGAGCGCCGTCGAGTTGAGGTTCCGGATGGTCGGCTCGAAGGCGTCGGAGTTGACCCACTTGAACCAGGGGGATTCGCGCACCGAGTTGTTGGGTGCCCGTCCACCGACCACGGCATCCATGATGCACAGCCTCGATACCCGGTCGGGGTGCAGATAGGCGATGCTGCTGCCGATCGGACCGCCCCAGTCCTGCATGACCAGGGTGATGCCGGTCAGGTCGAGCTCGAGGACCAGTCGCTCGAGGTTGTCGCAATGCTCCTCGATCGTGTACCTGCGATCATCTGGCGTCTCGCTCTTGCCGAAACCCATGTGGTCGGGAACCACGACCCGGCCGAACTCGGCCAGCCGAGGGATGATGTTGCGGTACAAGTACCCCCAGGTCGGCTCTCCGTGGACGCACAGGAACGTCTCGTCCCGTCCCGGCTCCGTGGTCTCCCTCGGCTGGTCGACGTAGTGCATTCGGAACCCGTTGCCGTCGAAGAAACGGGGCTGGTACGGCCAGGTTCCGTCAAAGGTCTCGTCCGGCTCGATCATCGGGGCCTCCAAATCTGGATACGGGCGAATCAAACTAGTTGGCGGCCCACCAGTCGGCCTACCGATCGGAGCGATCAGGTGTGGGCAGTGAGAACACCAGCTGCGGTCAGAGCGTCGAGCCGGTCGTGGTCCAGCCCGAGCACCTCGACCAGGACGGCCCGGTTGTCAGCACCGAGGGGAGCCAGATGGCCGCTGGTCCCGATCCCTGCACCCCGGGCCGGACGGGACGGCACCCGGAACCCGGCACTGGTCTCGGTGAACAACTCCCGGTGCTCGGCCCAGGGGCTCGCCGCAAGGTCCTCGATCGAACGCAACTCAGCGACCGTGAACGGACTCTTCGCCTCCAGCTCATCACGAAAGTCATCGAACCGGGCGAACGTGCCGGCCCACTCAGCCACCAACTCGATCAGCTCGGACTTGTTGGCCTCGCGGTCGACCAGGTCGGCAAAGCGCGGATCGTCCAGCAGATCGTCGCGGCCCATGGCGCCGGTAAGGGGCTCGAACCAGGCAACCGGGTTGCCCCCGAGGCCCCAGCATCGCCCGTCGGGCAGGTGAAGAATGGGCGCCTCGTGGCACGAACCAGCGTTCGCGCCGTCCCATCCACCGGCCAACTCCGTCGAGACCCACTCCTGGATGTAGACCATTGACTCGACCATGCACACGTCGAGGCGGCCGCCCTGCCCCGTCCGAGCCGCTTGGAGTAGCAGGGCGTTGATCGAGTTGGCCGCCATCAGCGCCGTGGCCACGTCGCCAAGCACGATCGCTGGTTGCTGCGGGGTCCGCCCCGTCTTGCGCTCGTCGTACTCGAGCAAGCCCGACTCGAGGTGACCGATCGGGGCGTACGCTCGCCGGTCGGCCCACGGGCCATCCTGGCCGAAGCCCGTGATCGAGCAGTAGACCAAGGCCGGAGATCGCTCGCAGAGGGTGTCGGCGTCGAGCCCGAACCGGGCCATCACCCCAGGCCGGAAGTTCTCGACGACGACGTCGCAGCGGGCCGCCAGGTCGGCGAGAAGGTCCGAACCGCCGACGGCCGACAGATCGACCGAGCAGAAGCGCTTGCCCGCATTCTGCTGGGCGAAGTACGGGGTGACGCCATCCTCGGCCAGCGGCGGAAAGGTCCGACTCAGATCACCCTCGGGCGGCTCCACCTTGATGACCTCCGCCCCCTGATCGGCCAGGATCCGGGTGGCCAACGGTCCGGCAACCACTCGCGTGAGATCGAGCACACGGATCCCCGTCAGCGGTCCCATTCGGCCGACGTTACCGCTCACGGCTTCGAGGGAGCCAAAGTGTCGAGTCCAGGGACGTTTCGGCGGAGCCGCAACGCCAGCTGCCTGCAGCCGGCGACAGGCACCGCCCATCGCACCTAGGCCTCGGCGACGGCTTTGAGATTGTCGAGCGTCCGGGCGATGTTCTTCAGTAGGAGATCGTGGCGGTTCATCTTCTGGAAGAACTCACCGTCGAGGATCGGCGAGTCGAAGCTCTCGGTGACCCGGCAGCCGGATCCGGTCGACTCGATCACGTACCGCCAGGTGGTGACCCGCCCGTCATCGGCCGGCACCTCGAAGGCCCACTCATTCCCCGGGTCGGCAGCAACCACAACGCAGCCGGCGTCCCATTCGTGGCCGCTGTTGCGGTTGTAGCCCCGAAACCGGGCGCCGACGGCGGGTCCGGTGGCGTCACCCTCCCACTCGGCCTTGTAGCACTCGGGGCTGAGCTCGCTGATGCGCGACAGGTCGGTGAGGATGGCGTACACCTGTTCCGGGCTCGACTCGATCTCGATGCTTGCCGTGCCTGCAGTCTCGACCATGTCCTGTCCCTCTCGTCCGTGTGCCGTCCACACCCTACCCAGTAGGTACCGTGGTAATCGTCAAGGCAGGTGCTGTCGAGGACGCAGGCAGCTGGCGCCACCTCGGCCACCTGTGGACCGCCCGATCCCTGCGACCCGGGACCATCGATCCCGTCTAGAGATGTCGCCGGTTCGGCTGTGAGGCCGATCCTTCGAGGAGCTCGGGCATCTCCAGGCCGAGCTTGGACGCGAACGTGGCGTGATAGTGATGGAGAGCGGGCTCGTTTCGTCCAAAGATGATGTGGTCGAGTGCACCGGCGTTCGCCGCCGTCTGCTGCGATGAACTCATCACGTAGTCCTCGTCGCGGATGATGTCGGCGAAGTTCTGTGCGATCGTGGCGATCATCTCCTGAATCTCCTGCGCCTGGACCCCTTTGGCGTTGGCGAGTTCACCCTTCATGTAGAAATCGACCCGGCTGACATGGCGGCCGGGGTCACCCTCCGCAGGGTAGGCGCGGACGAGGAACGCGCCGGCCCGGAACGGCATCAGGATCACGTTCGGGAAGATCCAGTAGACCGGGAGGCCGGCCACGGTGATGTCCCACTGGTCCTCGGGGAGGTGACGCATCTGGTCGATGTCGCGCCGACACAGGATCATCCGGTGGCTGTGGCCCCCCACGTCGGCGTCGTCGTCGTAGCACTGCACGTTGCCGTGGAACGTCTCGATCAACGTGTTCTTGTGCAGCGACGCAAAGTGGTACGTCTCGCCGAACGTATCCATCGCGAGCTTCCAGTTACACGGTGTGTCGTAGGCGTCGTGATTGATTGGGATCATCGTGTCGAAGTTCCAGGTCGGGAACTCGTCGTTGAACCATTCCCCGAGCAAGTCGTCGAGGTCGATCACCCCTTCCGGGTCCGGATGCACGAACAGCAACCCGTGCCGCTCCTCGGCGGGAAGTGGCTTCAGTCCGAGGCACTCGGTGTCGACGTCGCCGAAGTGGTCTGGCTTGGGGAGTCCAACGAGTGCGCCGGAGGTGTCATAGCTCCACGCGTGAAACGGACAGGTGAACCGTCGTTTCGAGCCCCGTTCTTCGGTCTCGACTACCGCGCCTCGATGTCGACACGAGTTGACGAACGCGAGGAATGCTCCATCGTTGGCCCGCGCGGCCAGGATCGGGATCCCGAGATCGTTGTTGGTCAGGAACGCGCCCGGCTCGGCGAGATCGCCGGACATGCCGACGCACTGCGGCAGTCCTCGGAAGAACTGCCGTCGTTCCCGTTCGGCCTGGTCGGGGTCGGTGTAGGTCTGGGTCGAAAGGCGCCGGATTCCACCAGCGTCAACGTTGGTGCCGGCGTCGAGGTGAGCCAGCAGTTGTTTGATCAGGCGGACCTGTTCATCGTGCCGCATCCACCAAGTCTGACCGACTCGGCGACCCGACCGAAATCGAGCGCGACGCTACCGAACATCGTGGCGTAAGGCGACGAGGAACGACCTTCTCGAGGGTCGCGACGCCCGGTTGAAGCGTTGGCCGCCGAGTTCTCTTCGGCAAGGATTCTCTTATCCTGGCCCCGTGGAGGAGGACGCGTACACGGTCAACTAGTGCCAGCCCGCGAC
>JAHELU010000187.1 GCA_024644005.1 Acidimicrobiales bacterium
CCCGTTTGCGGCCAGCCGCTCTGCCAGCGAACCGCCCGGGAGGTACTCCAACACCAGGTAGGCCCGCCCGTTGCTGGTGAATCCCCCCTCGTGGACACCGACGATGTGGGGATGGTCCGACACCGCCCCGATGGCATGGCACTCACGTCGGAAGCGGGCTTCTGCTTCGGGATCGGTGGCCCGGGCCCGCAGCACCTTCACCGCGACGGTACGCCGCAGGCTGAGCCGTTCGGCCCGGTAGACGTCGGCGAACCCACCGCGGCCGATGTGTTCCGCAGGCCCGAGGCCCGCTATGCCGAGATCCAGGCGCGCTTCCTGATCAGCCACCGGCCGTTGTCGTCGTGGTGTCCCCGTTCTCGTCGGTCATCGACTCATCCGTTCCGTCACCCTCGGTCATCGCCTCTGGCTCGGGTCCGGTCGCTGCGCCTCCTGCGGCCCCGGGCGGGGCCTCCGCGGGATCGAAGTAGATCGGGAAGCACTCGTCTGGCACGGCCAAGCCGAAGGAGTCACAGTACGACTGGGCTGCGGCCCGATCCGCTCCGAGATCGCCGACGAAGATGTTCCAGTAGCCATCGGACAGCGGCGCCAGCTGGAGCCCGTCGTGTCCAGCGGCCCGGAACTCGTCGAACCGTCGAATCGCCTCGGCCCAACCCTCGTTCTGGATGTCCACCGACGACAGGTTGGCCCGGAAGCCCTCGGGCGGCAGGTCGCCGAGCACGTAGACCTCGACCGGGGTCGACGCGGTGACGTCGGTGCCGTTGGTGATCTCGATGTACAACGAGTGGCGGCCGGCCGGCAGGATCAGATCCGGCAGCAACGTGTCCGGCGTGCCCTGGGGGATGTCGTCCACCACCACCTGGAGCATCGACCCGGTCGGCTCACCGACGAGATCGATGCTGTAGGTGGTGCCCTGCACCAGCGGGCCGACCTGGGCCTGCTCGAAGAGCAGCGTCGGCTCGTCCACCTGCGGTTCCAGCTCCGATTGCGACCCCGCATCGGGATCGGCGGCCGCCAGGTCCTCGGTCCCTGCGTCGTCGGTGGCCGTGACGTCCCCCGCGTCGTCGAACGCAGCGGTGTCGCTGCCGTCGTCACCACGGGTGAGGAACCAGGCGACACCGACACCGACCAGGACGACCACGGCCATCGCCACGGCCAGGATCAGTCGGTTGGGCTCCTTCGGCTTCGGCTTGCGGCGCTGGCCGGCCAGCTTGAACTCGGTGTCCTGGAGTCGCTCGGTGGGATCGGTGGCGAAGCCGCGGCTCGGGCCGGTGCTGCCGCCCATCGGCCGACCGATGTCGGTCGGGTCGTCGAGCGGCAGCTGGCCGGACATCGGGCGGCCCGGGAAGGCACCGACCTCGTCCGGCAACGACCCCGGTCGGGCGGGGACGCCCTCTGCGGCGGGATCGAATCGGCGGGCCGCGGCCGGGCCTCGGGACGCGAGCTCGTCAGTCTGCGGGATCCCCGGGAGCGCTTCGGTCGGGGCGGGGTCCGCGGTCCCCGTCGGCCCGAGATCGAACGCTCCGGCCCCGAAGCCGAGCTCGCCGGGACCACCTTCTGTCTCGAGGCCGTCCCGGTCCGCCGGAGGAGGCTCGACCGGCCGTTGCCGACTCCGGGGATCGGACAAGGCCGACAGCGCCTCGTCGGGCGAGGGCTCGGTCGCCAATCTGCCCTCCGAGAGCGATCGACCTCCGCCCGGGTGGTCCGGCACCGCGACGTCCTGGTCGACGGCCGGCAGCCTCGGCAGCTCGCCGGTCGGTTGCGTCAGCGGTGGCAACGTGGGTGCCTGCCCGGCGGCAGCCGCCATCGAGCCCGGCGACAGGTCGGACGGCGGCCGCCCGAGCGGCGCGCTGTGAGCCGGGGGCGGGCTGCTCGGCGGGCGACCGATCTCGGTCGGGGCGGCGGGGCCCGGCCGACCAGAGCGTGGGCCGGACCGGCCGGGGCCGGGGCTCGAGCCGGGAGCACCGGGTGACCCCGACTCGATACGGCGGATCTTCTTGCCCGTGGCCTTGCTTCGAGGGTCGTCGCCCCGTCTGGCCTGTCCAGAGGAGGGTTGACCGGGCCTGGCGCTGGCCCGCCGCTCCTTGCTCTGCGGTCCTCGACTCTGGGAAGCCTCCTCGTCGCCATCGGATCTACCACGCCACATCAGAAGACCTCCGAACTGGTTTCGAACTGCTGAGGATTGGCCCCGACCGGGTTGCGGCGATCGCCAGATCGGTTCGCCCTCCGGACAGCTGTTTCTGGATTACCAGTCTCACGAGCCTGAGGCCGCCTTTCACGAGCCTTCCGGCCGCACCAGGGGACATACTACCCATTACGCCCCCCACTGACTTCGCGAACGTGTTTTCGGGCCGAGTCCGCGAGTTTCTCGACCGAGACCGAACCGAAGTAGCCTCGCCCCCATGACGCCAGACGATGGGCGACCGCTCAGCCGATCCCACCGCAACCACGTGAGCTACATCGACAAGTCTCGTGAGTTCTACGCCGCCCACGGGTACGACGAGCCGTACCGGTGGGCCACCAACACCAGCGCCCCGTTCACCCCGCTGACCAAGCCGCTCTCGGCCTGCACGGTGGGCCTGGTGACCACCAGTGGTATCCACGCCGACGACAAGCCGGCCGACGCCGCACCGCCGTTGCCGAAGCGGTCCTACACGTGGCCGACGACGCCTCCCCCGAAGCGGATGTTCACCGCCGACCTGTCCTGGGACAAGCAGGCCACCCACACCGATGATGTCGAGACGTTCCTCCCCATCCAGCGGCTGCGGGAGCTCGAGGCCGACGGCCGGATCGGGAGGCTCGCCGATCGCTTCTACGGCGTCCCGACCGAGTACAGCCAGCGAAGGACCGGCCTCGACTGCGAGCGGATCGAGCGCTGGTGCCGTGAGGACGACGTCGACGTCGTCCTGCTGATCCCGCTGTGACCCGTCTGCCACCAGACCGTGAGTCTGGTCGCCCGCCACCTCGAAGCAGCCGGTCTCCCGACCGTCGTCATCGGCAGTGCCCGGGACATCGTCGAGCAGTGTGCCGTTCCCCGGTTCCTGTTCGTCGACTACCCGCTCGGCAATCCCTGCGGCAAACCGGACGACGTCGAGAACCAGCGGGCGATCGTCGGGATGGGCTTCGATGTGCTGGGGCGGGCGTTCGCCCCCCAGACCACCGTGCAGGCGCCGTTCGTCTGGTCGGAGGACAACTCGTGGCGAGACCACTACATGGCAGTCGACCCGGGTGAGCTCGACCGGCTGAGAGCAGCCGGCGAGGCCCGACGGCACGAGCGAGCCCAGAACAAGATCCGCTTCGCGGCCGCGGACTGACCGGCGCTCGCCGGCCCGGATCAACCTCGCCTGACGAAGCGGCTGACGGTCTCCACATGCGACGTGTGGCCGAACAGATCGACCACGGTGACGTGATCCAGGGCGTAGCCCCGGTCCTGGAGCAGGCCCGCATCCCGGGCCATGGCTGCAGGATCGCAACTGACCAGGGCGACCAGCTCGGCGCCCGAGGCCGCCAGCCGGTCGCAAGCCGGGGCCCGGAGCCCGGCCCTGGCGGGATCGACGATGGCCACCCCGACCCGCTCGGGCCGCCACCGCTCGAAGTCGGCCTCGATCACGTGACCGTGAGGTCCGAGGTTGTGGCCGGCGTCCGCCACCGCAGACGGGTTCGACTCGACGCCGATGACCGACCTCCCGATTCCGGCCAGCGCACCGAACAGGCCGACGCCGCAATACCCGTCGAGCATCGGTCCGTCGACGGCGGCCACCGCATCGCCGGCCAGCTCGGCCAGGACCCTCGCACCGTCCGCTCGGCACTGGAAGAAGGAGTCGGCCGATATCTGGAGCCGGAGCCCACCGATCTCCTCGTGGTAGTGGGGCCGACGGCCGGCCGCCAGCTCGTCACGGCCGACCACCGCGACCCCGTCCGGGACTCGAACCCCGGCGGCATCCGGATCGACGATCACCAGCCGCTCGCCGGTGTTGGCCCCCGCCCGGACCACCACTTCCGTGGCACGACCGAATCGACCGTCCACCAACAGCTCCTCGACGAGCGGGTGGGCGATCACGCACCGCTCGATCGTCACGGTGCGGTGCGAGCCCCGTAGCCGGTAGGCGGCCCGGCCGTCCACCACCGCCGCTCGCACGGTGGTCCGGTAGCCGGTTGCGACCAGCTCGGGGCCCGGCCTGATGTCGACGCCGTCCAGCCCGGCCAGCCGGCGGAGGCAGTCGGCCACGATGTCTCGCCGCAACATCGACTGGCGGGCAGGGGCGATGTGCTGCCAGTCGCACCCACCGCAGCCATCTGCCACATGACGACAGGGCGGCTCGACTCGATCGACCGACGGATCGACCACCTCGGTGACCGACGCCACGATCCGTCGCCTGTGGAGCGCATCGACCGCCACCGCCACCCGCTCGCCGGGGATGGCGCCGGTGGCGAACACGGTGCGGCCGTCCGGTCCGGTGCCGAGCGCCGCCCCACCTGTCGCCATCCGGTCGACGGTCAGCTCGAACTCGCCCGGCACCTCGATCGGCGAGCGCGGGCCGGGGCCGGCCGGACCGTCGGCTACGTTGCGGTCTGGCTCTGGCATGCTTGAGAGCGTATGGCCCCAACCAACAGATCCACCGCAGCCGATCCCGCCGCAAGATCCTCGGCTGAGGCTCAGCCGGCTGGCCCTCCCCGTGCCGGTGAGCTGCCGCCGATCAGAATCGCCCCGTCGGTGCTGCCGGCCGACTTCGCCCGCCTCGGCGACGAGTGCCAGGCTCTCGAGCGGGCCGGAGTCGACCGCATCCAGTTCGACGTGATGGACGGCCGGTTCGTCCCGAACCTGACCTTCGGTCCGGACGTGATCGCCTCGGTCCGCTCGGTGGTCTCCGTCCCGTTCGAGGCCCACCTCATGATCGAGGAGCCGGACCACCTGATCCCCCGGTTCGTCGAGGCCGGCTGCCAGATCATCATCGTGCACGTCGAAACCTGCACCCATCTCCACCGGACCCTGTCGGCGATCCGGGATCTCGGCGCCGCGGCGGCGGTGGCGCTCAATCCCCACACGCCGATCGACACCGTTGCCTCCGTGCGCGACCTGCTCGACATGGTGCTGATCATGACCGTCAATCCCGGCTTCGGCGGACAGGCCTACATCGAGACGATGGAGCCGAAGATCGAGGCCACCCGCCAGCTGCTCGACGGGGCCGACCGCTGGATCGACCTGGAGGTCGACGGCGGCATCAGCCCGGCCACCGTGGCGGGAGCGGCCGGCGCCGGGGCCAACGTGTTGATCTCGGGATCGGCGCTGTTCCGCCATCCCGACGGTCTGGCCGAAGCGGTGGGCCAGCTCCGCCGGCTCGCCACCGAGGCGTGGCGGAAGCGTTTGGAGACCGGCTCTGTGAGAGATCCGGCCTAGCGTGAGGGTGTGCGAGGGGTCGTGAGCGGATCGGCCAGGGCCGCCCGGATCAGCTCTCCGCCAGTTCGCCGGCCTTGGAGATCACGTGGTCGAGCAGGCCATAGTCCTTGGCCTCGGTGGCGCTGAACCACCGGTCGCGATCGGAGTCCTCGATGATCCGCTCGGTGCTCTGACCGGAGTGCTCGGCGATCAGCTCCGCCATCTCGTGCTTGATCTTGATGAGGTTCTCGGCCTGGATGGCGATGTCGACCGCCTGACCCTGGACGCCGGCGCTCGGCTGGTGCATGAGGACCCGGGCATGGGGAAGGGCGTAGCGCTTCCCGGCAGCACCTGCGGTGAGCAGGAACTGGCCCATCGACGCGCCGAGCCCGAGGCAGACGGTGGCCACGTCCGGCTTGACGAACTGCATGGTGTCGTAGATGGCCATTCCGGCGGTGACCGATCCTCCCGGCGAGTTGATGTAGAGCCAGATGTCCTTGTCTGGATCCTGGCCGGCCAGGTAGAGGATCTGGGCCGCAAGGGAGTTGGCGATGTTGTCGTCGACCTGCTGACCGAGGAAGACGATCCGCTGCTTGAGCAGCTGCTGGTAGATGTCGAACCCGAACCCGGTGGCGGGGATCTCGGCGAATGGGAGTGCAGGGCTTGTCATAGAGCCAGGTTACCGTCGCCGTACCCGCTACGGTGGACCGCGCAAACGCCTGTCGAAACCGTCTTCGGACCGCTCGGTCCCCGCCGTCCGAGCGCGACGGCCCGAAGCCGGCGTCGAGTTGGCACCGTGTCGGTCGCAGCTGCTGTCGGGCGGCACGACGGCCCTGGCCAGATCATGCGGACGTGGCGGAACTGGCAGACGCACCAGGTTTAGGTCCTGGCGCCCTAACGGGCATGGGGGTTCGAGTCCCCCCGTCCGCACTCACCGGTCCACACCGGGCGACCGGCTCGCTGCGCTCAGGGAGCGGCCAGCTGGTGGAGGAGCGCTTGGAGCGCCCGTGCCCGGTGGCTGTACCGGTGCTTCTCGTCCGGTGTCATCTCGGCGAAGGTCCGCCCGTCCCCCTCGAGCGGCACGAACACCGGGTCGTAGCCGAAGCCACCCTCACCCCTGGGCGCCGAGGCGATCCGGCCCGCCACCCGGCCCTGGGCCACCGTCGAGGTGCCGTCCGGCTCGACCAGTGCGATCACGGTTGCGAACGCTGCGCTGCGCCCGGCGGGATCGCCGAGCCCGTCGAGCTCGGCGAGGAGCCTGGCCACGTTCTGCTCGGACGTCGCCGACTCGCCGGCGTAGCGGGCGGTGTGGACGCCCGGGCGGCCTTCGAGCGCATCGACGAACAAGCCGGTGTCGTCGGCCAGCGCCGCCACGCCGGAGAACGAGGCCACCTCTCGGGCCTTCTTGAGCGCGTTGGCCTCCAGCGTGTCGCCGTCCTCGACGGTGTCGGCCAGTTCGGGCGGACGGGGCTCGATGGCGTAGCGCCCGCCGAGGAGATCGACCAGCTCGGCGATCTTGGCCGGGTTGGCCGATGCGACGACCAGTCGAGGTGGGCCCGCCGTCACGGCTGCTCCCCCGCTACTGGGATCGCTCCGGTCGCGGTCGCCGGGGGGCCGGTGGAGCGGCGACCGTCTGCCGCTGGGCTGCGACGATGGTCTCGATGCCGCCGGCCGCCAGGTCGAGCAGGGTGTCCAGCTGGTCCCGGTGGAACACCGCACCCTCTGCGGTGCCCTGGACCTCGACGAAATTGCCGGATCCGGTCATGACCACGTTCATGTCGACCTCTGCCCCGGCGTCCTCGATGTACGGCAGATCCAGTCGACACTCGCCGTCGACGATGCCGACGCTCACCGCGGCGCAGGTGTCGGTCAGCGGGTGGCGATCGAGCGCTCCCGCCTCCACGAGCCGGGTCAGGGCGTCGTGCAGGGCGACGTAGCCCCCGCAGATCGCCGCGGTCCTGGTGCCGCCGTCGGCCTGCAGGACGTCACAGTCGACGGTGATCGAGCGCGCCCCGAGCAGCTCCATGTCGCAGACCGCCCGCAGGCTCCTGCCGATCATCCGCTGGATCTCCTGGTCCCTACCGGAGACCCGGCGGCGAATCCGCTCCGGGCTGGAACCGGGGAGCATGTTGTACTCAGCGGTCACCCAGCCCTCACCGCTGTCGCGCATCCAGCGGGGCACATCGTCGTCGATCGATGCGGTGCACAGCACCTGGGTCCGTCCGAAGCCGACCAGGACGGAGCCGTCGGCCATGTCGGTGAAGTCACGCTGGAACGACACCGGACGGAGTTCGTCGTTGGCTCGCCCGTCTGGTCTCATGCTGGTTCTCCCGTTTCGTGATGTACCCGTTCGGCCGCCCCGGTCGTCGCGGCGGCCCGATGGCCGCCCGCTCCGGTCCCGGGCGGTCGCCAGGTGTCGGCGTCGATGAGCTCGGGGCCGAGCAGCCGGCTGCCCAACTCGGTGAATGCACGTATATCACCGGAAGAGACGAACTGCTGCCGCCCACGACGATCCTGGCGGGGGCTCTCCAGGTCGAGCTCTACCAGCAGATCGGTCAGGGCGAACGCCGTCTCGTCCGCCGAGGAGACCAGGACGACGTCCCTCCCGACGGTGTCACCGATGACCCGGCTGAGGTACGGGTAGTGGGTGCAGCCGAGCAGGAGCGCATCGATCCCCAGCCCGATGACGGGGGCCAGCAGCCGCCTGGCCAGGACCTCGACCTCGGGTCCGGACGTGACGCCCCGCTCGACGAATTCGACGAACCCCGGACAGGCGCAGCTGATCAGCGACGTGCTGCCGTCCAGTTGTGACACGGCCTGGTCGTAGGCCCCG
>JAHELU010000188.1 GCA_024644005.1 Acidimicrobiales bacterium
GCCATGGATGACGCCAGCGCACAGCGAGGCCTCCGGAGCTCGACGCCTGCGGCCGACGGTGGCGTCACGGCATCCGATTCGGCCGGCAGCGGCTTCTTCGCCGAGCCGACCGAGCGAGATGCCGTTGATGCTGGCGAGGCGAACACGTTCGAGGACTACGGCGTGCGCCCCTTCGTCAGCACCGACCGGGACCCGCTGTCGACCTTCGCCCTGGACGTCGACACCGCCAGCTACTCGGTGGCCAAGCAGTGGCTCGATGCCGGCTCGCTCCCGCCGCCCGAATCCGTCCGGGTGGAGGAGTACGTCAACAGCTTCGACTACGACTACCTGGCTCCCCGGCGGGGCCTCAACGTCCAAGCCGACGGCGGACCGTCGCCATACGACGCACGCAACATCATCGTCCGGCTCGGCGTCCAGGCCGAGCGGGTGGCCAGCGCAGATCGGCCGAATGCGTCGCTGACCTTCGTCGTCGACACGTCCGGCTCGATGGACCGGGCCGGTCGGCTCGGACTCGTCAAGACCGCCCTCAGCCGGCTGAGCCGTGAGCTGTCGCCGGACGACACCGTGGCCATCGTCACCTACAGCGACGGGGCCGAGGTGATCCTGGCCCCGACGCCGGCGGCCGATCTGGAGGTCATCCTCGACGCCATCGCCCGGCTCCGGCCCGACGGCTCGACCAACCTGGAGGCCGGCCTCGCCGAGGGATATGCCCTGGCGGACCGGTCGTTCCAGCGCGGAGGGATCAACCGGGTGGTCCTGGCCTCTGACGGCGTGGCAAACGTCGGCCTGACCGACCCCGACGGCCTGGCCCGGTCGATACGGGACGACGCCGACCGTGGGATCCAGCTGGTTACGGTCGGTGTCGGGATGGGCAACTTCAACGACATCGTCATGGAGCAGCTCGCCGACCAGGGAGACGGCTTCTACGCCTACGTCGACGACGAGGCCGAGGCCGATCGCCTGTTCGGCGACGAGCTGGTCTCCACCCTCCTGACGGTGGCGCTCGACGGCAAGATCCAGGTGGAGTTCAACGCCGACGTGGTCGAGCGGTACCGGTTGATCGGATTCGAGAACCGGGCCGTGCTCGACGACGACTTCCGCAACGATGCGGTCGACGCCGGCGAGCTGGGAGCCGGCCATCAGGTCACCGCCCTCTACGAGCTGACCCTGCGGTCCGACGTCGGTCGGGACGGATCGTCGCCTGACCAGCTCGGCACCGTTCAGCTGCGGTGGGAGGATCCCGAGGAGCGCTCGGTCGTCGAGACCCGGCTCGTGCTCACCTCGGACGTCGTCGAGGCTCGGTGGATCGATACCGATCCCGACTTCCGGCTGGCGGTCACCGTCGCTGCGTTCGCCGAGGTGTTGCGCAACAGCCCCCACGTGGGCGACGTCACCCTGCGACAGGTGGCCGAGGAGGCCGATGCCCTCTCTTCCGGCTCCGGTCCGGTCGAGGAGCTGGTGCGCATGATCGAGCAGGCCGAGGCCCGGTACCGCTAACGAGGATGTCAGGTCACGGCATCGAGGACGAGGCTGATCATGTCGTCGAACGAGGTCTGGCGCTCCTCGGGGCTCATGTGCTCGCCCCGCTTGATCTGATCGCTGACGGTGGCCACCGTCAGCGCTGCGGCGCCGTACTCGGCGGCAACCCCGTACAGCCCTGCGGCCTCCATCTCCACGGCCAGGAAGCCGTACCGCTCCAGCACGGCGAAGGTGTCGGATCCCTCCGGCTCGTAGAAGAAGTCGGCGCTGAAAACCGAGCCCACCTTGGGCCGCAGGCCCCGGCGGTCCGCCTCGTCGGTCACCGCCCGCAGCAGGTCGTAGTCGGCCGTGGCCGGGAAGTCCCGATCGCCGAGACGGCGCCGGTTGACCGGGGAGTCCGTGCCGGCCGAGATGGCGACGACGATGTCGCCAAGGTCGATGTGGTCCTGGATCGCCCCGCAGGAACCGACCCGCACGATCCGGGAGACCCCGAAGTCCTTGATCAGCTCGGTGGCGTAGATCTGGATCGAGGGAATCCCCATCCCGGACCCCTGGACCGAGACCGGCCGCCCGTTGTAGCTGCCGGTGAAGCCAAGCATGTTCCGGACCTCGTTGACCAGCGTCACGTCGGTCAGGTAGGTCTCGGCGATGTAGCGGGCCCGCAGCGGATCGCCCGGCATGAGCACGGTGTCGGCGTAATCACCGGGATCGGCTTGGAGGTGGGGAGTGGACATGGGCGAGACCTGGCAGAATGGACTGATGGCAATGCGACAGGACTGCAAACACTTTCAGAGTCGGTCGTACCCTAGCGGTGACACCATGCGAAAATGCGCGCTCGACCTGGCCCCGGAAGCGCCCTGGAACTGCCCGGAGAACTGCAGCAGCTTCGAGCGCCGGATGGCGGACGTCAATTGGCGCCACGGCTCGCTCGTGACCCCGCCCACCCCACCGGCACCGGAGAGCATCGGCGAGGACGAATCGGTGGCGGCGCTCCTCGACGAGGCGGAGGACATCATCAACTCTGCCGTGCCCGAGGTCAAGGCAGAGGTCGACGCCGAGCAGTCCGACCGGCGCCGGTTCGGCAGGCGCCGCAAGTGGTGGCCCTTCGGCGCCTAGACCCCCATTGGGGGACTGGGTTCAAGCGGTGGCGACGAGATAGCGAGATCGAGGAGGCGCGAGCCCTCGACGCCCCCGGCGTCGTCGAAGACCCGCTCGAAGGACCTCAGCGAGTAGGCGAGGTCGCTCGCTTCGCCACGGCGGAATCTCGGCTCTACGAGCCGAGATTTCTGCGATGTATACCGGGTCGATCCGCCTACCGGCGGATCTTCCAAGAGGGGAAGGGTGGCCGGCTCGAGGGTCTGCGACCACAACTCGGCGGCCCCCCACAACGCCCCCTGTATCTGTGATGAGCCCATGTTGGTCGGCCTCGTCGTCGGTCTCGACCGTGCCTTCGAATGGCGACCCCTACGCCCTACGAAGGGTCCGAGCGGAACCCGTCTCGGGTGGCGCATCGAACGGCGACCCAGAAGGGATCTCGAATGGGGACGGTGCGATCGCTGGTATCGACGTGGTGACCCGCTCGGTTGGAACGGTTTTGGCATCGTCGCCGGTCAGTTGCACAGCGATCACGGTGCCCAGAGCGGCGAGCGCGGTGAATGCGAGGACGATCCATTTCGTGCGCCACGGTCGGGGGCGGCCGTCGGCTGGACCAGTGGGTGGCAGGACGTGCTCGGGATCCCGGCGCACCGTTGATTCTTTCGTCGTGAGTGTCATGGCTTGCTCCTTGGGCGGTTCGGTTTGGAGTACCGTCGACGATGCCGGACACCGGTTAGGTATCGCTTAGCTCCGGCTTAACGGCTCGCCCGGCGGCCCGCTGCTGCTGCTCGCTCGCAAGCCGCTGGCTTCGCCGCCACCACCCGCAGGCGATCCCGAGAGCGCCGCACGCGAGGCCCTTGCGACTGGCGACGAGCACCGGAGCGATCACAGCGCCATCCCCGACCACAACCCCTAGGCCGCCGCCGGCAGTGGCATGAGACGAAGTCGACGCATCGGGTTGGGATGGGCTACCAGGCCCGCCCGATGCCGAGACTTGGCCCGCCCCGGCGATAGCCTAGAGGGGTGAACGAGAGCTTTAGCCCCGAAGCGGCAGCCGCCGTCGGTCCCCGCCAGGATCGCTCGGCCGAGGCCGAGGCTGCAGCGGCCACGGCGCTTCCCGACGCCGAGGCCGAGGATTGGCGCTACAGCCCGATCGGTGAGCTCCCCGTCGCCGATCTCCGATCGCTCGACGGTCCCGGGATCGACGGGAACGCCATCGACGCCATCGACCGGTTCACGACGGTGGTCCCCGACCGGGCGGCAACCGTCGTGATCGTCGACGGGTTCGTGGTCTCGGTAGAGATCGATCCCGGTTGGGCGTCCAAGGGGTTGGCCGTCGAGGCCGACGAGGGCCTGCCGGCCGAGGTCCCGGCGGCCCAGCTCACCCACTTCGACCGCCTCCACCGTGCCTTTTCCCCCGCTGCGGTCCGGATCGAGGCCCCGGCCGGGTTGGCCGTCGAGGCGCCCATCGTCGTGGTGACCCATCACGCAACGGCCGGCACTGCTGCTTTCCCCCATCTGAGGATCACGGCCGGGCCGGGATCCCAGCTGTCGGTGGTCGAGCGGCAGACCTCCACCGACGAGCTCGGATTCCAGGTCCCGGTGGTCGAGCTGGTCGCGGAACAGGCGGCAAATCTGCGATACCAGCTGGTGCAGGAGAACGGCTCCGAGCACTGGCAGGTCGGTCGGCAGCTGTCCACCGTCGACGCCCAGGCCACCCTCATCACCGGTACCGCAGCGTTCGGCGGCCACTACGGGCGGGTCCGATCCGATTCCCGGCTGATCGGCCGAGGGGCGAGCGCCAACCTGGTGGCGGCCTACTACGGAGACGGCGATCAGATCCTCGACTTCCGGACCTTCCAGCATCACGAGGCTCGGGACACCAGGAGCGACCTGCTCTTCAAGGGCTCCCAGGACGATCGCTCGGGCTCGATCTACACAGGTCTGATCCACATCCACCCGGAGGGGGCCGGCTCGAACGCATTCCAGACCAATCGCAACGTCAAGCTCAGCGACGAGGCCTGGGCCTGGTCGGTGCCGAACCTGGAGATCGAGAACAACGACGTGCACTGCAGCCACGCATCGACCGTCAGCCCGGTCGACGCCGAGCAGCGCTTCTACCTCCATGCCAGGGGGGTCAAGCCGGCCGTGGCCGACCGGCTCGTCGTCGCCGGGTTCTTCCAGGAGGTCATCCAGCGGCTGCCGGTCCCCGCGGCACGGGCCGAGATCACCCGCCTGATCGCCGAGAAGCTCGACCGGAGGAGCTGACATGAGCCAGAACCGCGTCACCATCTGCCCGCTCGACGAGCTGGCCGAGAGCTCGGCCCGCCGATTCGACATCGATGGGCACCGGCTGGCCGTCGTCCGGCTCGGCGACGACGTGTTCGTCATCGGCGACCGCTGCTCCCACGCCGACTACTCGCTGAGCGAGGGGGAGCTGGACGCCGCCGAGCAGACGATCGAGTGCTGGAAGCACGGGTCGACGTTCTCGTTGAAGTCCGGCGAGCCGACGTGCCTCCCGGCCACCAAGCCCGTTCCCACCTACGACGCGGTGGTCTCGGACGGCATGATCGAGGTGGTGTTGCCATGACCGTCGCAGCGCCGGATCGAAAGGTGCACCGATGACCGGCTCCGCGCTGATCATCTCCGACCTCAGGGCCTCCGTCGGCGGCACCGAGATCGTGCACGGGGTCGATCTGGAGATCCGTCCCGGCGAGGTCCATGCGGTGATGGGACCGAACGGCTCCGGCAAGTCGACGTTGTCACACGTCATCATGGGCAAGCCCGGCTACGAGGTACAGAGCGGATCGGTCACCCTCGACGGCGTCGAGCTGCTCGACCTGCCCACATGGCAGCGAGCCAGGGCGGGCCTGTTCCTGGCCATGCAGTACCCGACCGAGGTCCCCGGGGTGTCGCTGACCGACGTCCTGTCCAACTCCGAGGCATCCGCCGACGAGCTGGACGAGCGGCTGAGGGCCGAGGCCGATCGGATCGGGTTCGACCACCAGTTCCTCAGCCGAGCCCTGAACGTCGATCTCAGTGGGGGCGAGAAGAAGCGGAACGAGACCCTGCAGCTGGCGGTGATGAAACCGAAGTTCGCCGTTCTCGACGAGCTGGACTCCGGGCTCGATGTCGATGCGCTCCGCCTGGTGGCTCGCCGCGTCGAAGCGGCGACCCAGGAGGACGATCTCGGTGTGCTGGTGATCACCCACTACAGCCGCTTGCTCAACGAGCTGAAGCCCGACCGGGTCCACATCCTGTCCCGGGGCCGGTTCGTGGCGTCGGGTGGGCCGGAGCTGGCCGAGGAGCTCGAGGCCTCTGGCTACGCCGGCTACGCCGGCGAGCCGGCCGAGCAGCCCCCCGGGGCAGCAACCGCGATCGACCCGTTCGCCGACCCGCTCGGGCTCTGAAGCGCTCACAAGCTGTGGCGAATCCTGCGTCCTTGACTGGGTGGCGCCTGGCCTCCGAGAACCTCAACGGCGATCTTCAGCACCCTGCTAGCGTTGGTCCATGGCCAACCCGCTGTTGAGTGCCGAAACCCTGTCCGGAGCGCTGTCGGCGCTGCCCGCCTGGCATCGGGACGGCGATGCGATCAAGGCCGAGTTCGTCTTCGGTGACTTCGCAGCCGCCTTTGCGTTCATGACCGATGCGGCCGCGGAGGCCGAGCGGTTGAACCATCATCCCGAGTGGTCGAACGTCTACAACCGGGTGTCGGTGGCCTTGACCACCCACGACGCAGGTGGGCTCACCCAGTCCGACCTCGACCTGGCCACCGCCATGTCGGCCGCGGCCGCCACCCACGGCGCCACTTAGGACCTCAGCGAGTAGGCCCGGCCGCTCGCTTCGCCACGGTTGGATCTCGGCTCCACGAGCCGAGATCTCGGCGCTGTGTATCCGGAGGATCCGCCTACCGGCTGATCCTCTTGGCCCTAACTGGCGGAGACGGTAGACCCGACCGGCGGATCGGCCGGGCGGTGGGTGGCCTCCGAGCGTCGCCCGGCATCGGCGCGAACCGTTCAATTGTCGCGGCCGGCGGTCGAAAGGATCGGTAGTCCCTTCGACCCAGGCTCGTCCCAACCGTGTGCGACCGGCCGGGGCCGAGCAGCCCGCCAGCCACGAGGACGCCCGGCATGACCACAACCGACCCCCGTCTCGATCCCGACAGCTCGGATCGAGCGCCCGTCTCGCTCAACGCCCATCAGCTCGCCTACGAGCCTCCCCCCGAGACCGGTCTGGCGAGCGCCTGGCCCTGGTCCCGGGTGCTGCTGATGGCCATCATCGCGATCGTCGCGCTGGCCGGAACCGTCCTGGTGACCGTCCGGGCCGCAGCGGCATCCGAGGACGACGCCACGCTCGTCTCCATCCACCTCGACCTGACCAAGCGCACGAACGCCGGTTCCGGCCCGCTCAGCCCCTCCGGTTCGGCCAGGCCGGCTCGCTACCGATCGGTCGTGGTCTCCGACGGCGGTGCAGAGCTGAACCTCCGACCGCTCGGCGGCTCGGTGGCGGTCACGCTGACCCAGGACGATGCGAACGCCATCGTGGCCGAGCTCGACGGTGTTCGGGTGGCGCCGGCCGCCGACGACTTCGGCGACGCCGTCGCCGATGCCGCATCGTCCGACTCGATCAACCGGTTCGTCCGCATCACCCCTGGCCAGGCCGGCGAGGCGATCGGACTCAACCTCTTCTACGGTCGCCCCCTGGCCAGCGGCGACTATCTGCTCGTCCAGGAGATGGCGGGGGACAGCCAGATCGGATTGACCCCGATCGACGACGAGGGAACCGTTCTCGGCCCGGCTGTCACGATCGGTCCCCGTTACGAGCTGAACACCGGCCACGGCCCGTCGGGTGACGCATCGTTCTGGGCTTCCGTCGTCTCCGTCGACCGGCTGGCCGCGGGCGCAGCCTCGGTGGCGGGGATCCGGGTGTCTGGCACGACCGGCGAGCTGAAGGTCGTGGCGCTGGCCAAGAGTGACCTGACCGACGATGCCCCGACCGGGGTTGCAGCGGCCACCGCCCCGGACGACCCGCCGGCCGGCGAGGGAGCCGGACCGGCCGCTCGCTACGCCGCGATCGGCCTGACGGCGGCTGTGCAGCCCGCCATCGCCGTCGACGGCGCCGGCTGCGAGACCGCTGAGCAACAACCCGCCTCGGCGGCGGCGGCCGGCCAGCCGGCCACGTACTGCTACGCCGTGACCAATCTCGGCACCACCGATCTGACCGACGTCGTCTTCACCGACCGCGCGCTCGGCCTCGACGGCTCGGTCCTCCCGAGGGCGGCCGGTCCGGCGGTGCTCCAGCCCGGCGACCGGGCGGTCTACTACCACCATGCGGCGGCCGTGGGCGGTCCGATCGACAGCTCGACCCGTGCCACCGCCCGGCCGGTGGATGCGTCCGGCCAGACCATCGCCGACCTCGCCAGCCCGACCGCAGGTGGAGCCGCCACGACAGCCGAGCTCTCCGAAGCGGGCACCGCCGACGAGCGCTCGGCCGCCGGCGCAACCGCTTCGCCGGCGACAGACCCGCCACCGGCCGAGGCGCCGAGCGAGGCCGAGGCGGCCGGCGCCGACGCGGCCGCGGCGCGCGAAGCCGGCGCCGATGGCGGCCCGGCCGTC
>JAHELU010000189.1 GCA_024644005.1 Acidimicrobiales bacterium
CTGGCGGTGATCGCCGCGGCGATGCTGGCGGCCTGCAGCGGGTTCCTGTGGTTCAACGCCGCCCCGGCCGACATCTTCATGGGCGACACCGGCTCGCTGGCGATCGGGACCGCCCTGGCAACCCTGGCGCTGACCACCAACACCCACCTCCTGCTCCCGATCATCGGCGGCATCTACGTGGTGGAGACGATGTCGGTCATCCTCCAGGTCGTCGTGTTCAAGCTGACCGGAGGTCGCCGGTTGTTCCGGATGGCCCCGATCCATCACCACTTCGAGCTGCTGGGGTGGAAGGAGACCAAGGTCATCATCCGCTTCTGGCTCATCAGCGGCGCAATGACCCTGCTGGCGCTCGGCATCTTCTACGCCGACTACGTGAACACGGTCGGCTCCGCCCCATGAGCGTCGCAGCGTCCCCCCCGTCCTCCCGCCGGGGACCGGACCTCGGTCGCCCGCTGGTGGTCGGCTACGGGGTGACCGGCCGCTCGGTCGTCGCCGCCCTGGTGGCCAGGGGCCACCGCCCGGTGGTGGTCGAGGACCGGCCGACCGATGCCCAGCGGGCTGCCGCCGAGGCGCTGGGCGTCGAGCTGGTCGAGGCTCCAGACGAGGACCGACTGGCGGCCCTGGTGGCGGGCGCCACGGTGTTGTTGCCGAGCCCGGGGGTTCCCGATCGCCATCCGGTCTTCGAGCAGGCCGGTAGGGTCGGATTGGGTACGGCCAGTGAGTTCGACCTGGCCCAGACCTGGGACGACCGGCCCGTCGTCGCCATCACCGGCACCAACGGCAAGACGACCGTCACGACGATGGTGGCCGACGCGCTCGACCGGTCCGGTCGGCCCGCCGAGCCCGTCGGCAACACCGACGTGCCCTTCGTCGAGGCAATCGACGATCCGACGACCGAGGTGTTCGTCGTCGAGTCGTCGTCGTTCCGGCTCGGCCACAGCGCCGACTTCCGGCCCGATGTCGCAGCCTGGCTCAACTTCGCGCCAGACCACCTCGACGCCCACGCCTCGCTCGCCGACTACGAGCAGGCCAAGGCCTCGATCTGGCGACACCTCGATCCTGGAGCCGTCGTGGTGGCCAACAGCGACGATCCGGTGGTGGCCCGGCACCTGTCCCAGCTGACCGGCGACGACCTGTCGATCGCCAGGTTCTCCATCCACGGCCCGGCCGACTGGTCGGTCGTCGAGCTCGACGGTCGAGCCTCGCTGGCCGGACCGGACGGGCCGTTCGTCGCCGTCGAGGAGCTGGCCCGGCGACAGCCCCACGACCTGGCGAACGCCTTGGCCGTCGCCGCTATCGCAACGGCCGCCGGCGCGACCATCGAAGGCGTCTGCGGGACGCTCCGGTCCTTCCGGGGCCTGGCCCACCGCCTCGAGTACCTCGGCCGTTGGCACGACATCAGCTGGTACAACGACTCCAAGGCCACCGTGCCCCACGCCACCGTGGCGGCGGTCGGCGGCTTCGAGTCGGTCGTGCTGATCGCCGGCGGCAAGAGCAAGGGACTGTCGTTCGAGCCGCTCCGGGAGACCGTCCCCCCGGTCAGAGCGGTGGTGGCGATCGGTGACGCAGCCGACGACGTCGATCGGATCTTCGCCGACCTCGTCCCGGTCACGAGGGCAGGCTCGATGCTCGACGCCATCCGGGCCGCTCGGGCCATCGCCCGGGCCGGCGATGCCGTCGTGCTGTCGCCGGCCTGCGCCTCGTTCGACTGGTACCCGAACTACGTCGCTCGGGGGCTCGACTTCACCGAGCTGGTGAGGGAGGAGGTGTCGGCCCCATGAGCACGACCACCGGTCGGCGACGGGCCGGAGCCAATCGATCATCTGCCGAACGCTCGTCGACGGGTCGCCGCACTGGCAATCGACGCACCGGCAACCGATCGTCTGCCAACCGATCATCGGTCGAGCGTCGGTCCGACGAGCGGCGGACGGTGAGACGGTCGTCGACCAGGCGCTCGTCGACCGGGCGGCGCCGCAAGCGTCGGGCCGCCCTCAAGGTCACGGACGTCGGGGAGCGCTATGCGGCGTTCCTGACCGCCACGTTCGTCGGCCTCACCCTGTTCGGGCTGGTGATGGTCCTCTCCGCCTCCTCGGTGTCGAGCCTCCACCAGTACGCCGACTCGCCGTTCTTCCAGTTCAAGCGGCAGGTCGTCTGGGCAGCGATCGGAGCAACGGCGTTCATCATCGCCAGCAGGATCGACTACCGGCTCGTCCGGCGGTTCGCCGGACCGCTGATGCTCGTCACCGTTGCGCTCCTCGTCGTCCTGCTCGTACCCGGCGTCGGTATCGAGCGCAACAACTCCACCCGTTGGCTCGGCGTCGGATCGTTCGTGGTGCAGCCATCCGAGCTGGCCAAGCTGGCGCTGATCATCTTCATCGCCGACCTCCTGGCCCGCAGGGAGCGCCGGATGGACCGCCCCGAGCTGACCGTTCGACCGGTGATGTTCGTGGTCTACCTGTGTTCGGCGCTCATCATCCTCCAGCCGAAGCTGGGGACGCCGGT
Organism: Acidimicrobiales bacterium; assembly: GCA_024644005.1. Classification (GTDB taxonomy): domain Bacteria; phylum Actinomycetota; class Acidimicrobiia; order Acidimicrobiales; family SZUA-35; genus JAHELU01. The sequence goes on from JAHELU010000189.1 coordinate 2,503, forward strand.
CATCCTCGGGGCGGTGGCGCTGATCATGTTGTTCGTGGCCGGCGCACGGATGAACAACCTGCTGCTGTGGGCGACGGCCAGCATCGGGGCGGTCGTGATCATCGCACTCGCAACCGGCTACCAGAAGGACCGCATCGACGGCTGGCTCAACCCGTGGGAGAGCCCGCAGGGCATCGGGCTCCAGGCCATCCAGAGCCAGGTCGGCATCGCCTCCGGCGGGCTCTTCGGGGTCGGCCTCGGGGCCAGCAGGGCGAAATGGGGGTTCCTCCCCTTCGCCCACACCGACTTCATCTTCGCCATCGTCGCCGAGGAGGTGGGCCTCATCGGCGCCAGCGCCCTCATCGGCGCCTTCGTGTTGATCGCCTGGTACGGCATCCGGGCTGCACTGGCCGCTCCCGATCGCTTCGGGATGCTGCTCGCGGCCGGCATCACCAGCTGGCTGCTCGTCCAGGCCTTCCTGAACATCGGCATGGTGCTCGGCGTCCTGCCGATCACCGGAGAGTCCCTGCCCTTCGTCTCGGCCGGCGGGTCGAGCCTCGTCACCACGCTCGCCGCGGCCGGCCTGCTGACCAGCGTGGCCCGCCGGGCCAAGGAATAGGTCGCGATGGCCACGATCGAGCCAACCCCCGACTCGGCGCCGGTGACGGGTGCCGACGACCGTCGCCGGGGGCCGATCATCATCACCGGCGGCGGGACCGCCGGTCACACCAACCCGGGCATCGCCGTCGCCCAGGCCCTGGTCGACGCCGGGTTGGCCCGGGATCGGATCCACTTCGTCGGTGGGGTCAGGGGCAACGAGGGCACGCTGGTCGGCGAGGCCGGCTTCTCGATAGATCTGCTGCCGGGCCGTGGCATCCAGCGCAGCCTCACCCCGGCCAACATCGGTTCCGTGCTCGGCCTCCTGGCCGGTTTCGTCAAGGGGCTCGCCGTCGTGGCGAAGCGCAAGCCGGAGGCGGTGCTGTGTCTCGGTGGCTACGCCGCCTTCGCCGCATCGGCTGCTGCGGTCCTGCGGCGCATCCCCCTGGTCGTCACCGAGCAGAACGCCAGGGCGAGCGCCGTCAACCGGCTGTTCGGGCGGTTCGCCACCAGCTGCGCCCTGCCGTTCCCCGACACCGATCTGCCGAAGGGCGTACTGACCGGGAACCCGATCCGGCCGGCCATCGTCCGGGCGGTCGAAGCCGGCGACCGGACCCGATCGAGGCAGTACATCGAGCGACGGTACCGGGCCAGCCAGGACCTGCGGCTCCCCGAGACCGAGCCGCTCCTCGGCGATCGGGTCGTGGTGGCGGTCTGGGCGGGCTCGCTCGGGGCGACCACGATCAACCAGGCCGTACGCGACCTGGCCGAGCTGTGGGCCGAGCGGGACGACGTCGCCCTGTACCACGTGATCGGCACGCGGGACTGGACCGAGTTCGGTGGTCCGCTGGTCCGACACCCGGACGGGCTGGTCTACCTGCGGGTCGAGTACGAGAACCACATGCCCGATCTGCTCGTCGCAGCCGACGTCGCCGTCTGCCGGGCCGGGGCCTCGACGGTGGCCGAGCTGGCGGTGGCCGGGCTCCCGGCGGTGCTCGTCCCACTGCCGTCCGCGCCGAGGGACCACCAGCGGGCCAACACCGCAGAGGTCGAGCACGCCGGGGGAGCGATCGTGCTCGACAACGCCGAGACCAGCGGCCAGGTGCTGGCCGGTCTGCTCGAGCCCCTCGTGACCGACCCCGCTCGCCGCCGGGCGATGGGGGACGCCGCCCGCTCGGTGGCCAGGCCGGCGGCGGCCAGCGACGTCGCCAAGCTGCTGCTCGACGCCGGCGGCTTCGAAACCACCGAAACCGGGAGCAGCCGATGATCGATCTCAGTCAATCCCGCAGGATCCACATCGTGGGGGTCGGCGGCGCCGGCATGAGCGCCATAGCCGAGGTCCTCGTCGGAACGGGCCATCGAGTGTCCGGATCGGACCTCAGGGACTCGGCCATCGTGCGCCGGCTCACCGACCGTGGGATCGACGTCGCCGTCGGCCACGACGCAGCCAACGTCGCCGACGATGTCGAGCTGCTGACCCACTCCACCGCCATCCCGGAGCAGAACCCCGAGCTGGTGGAGGCCAGACGACGGGGGTTGCCGATCCTTCGCAGAGCCGACACGCTGGCCGAGATCACCAAGGCGTGGCGGACCGTGGCCGTGGCCGGGACCCACGGCAAGACCACGACATCAGCCATGCTGACAGCTGCGCTGGCCGGCGCAGGGCTCGATCCGGCGTACATCGTCGGTGGCGACCTCAGGGATCTCGAGCGGGGGGCCGCCGTCGGTTCCGGTGACCTGTTGGTCGTCGAGGCGGACGAGAGCGACGGCACCTTCGTACGGCTCGAGGCCGAGGCGGTGGTGGTGACCAACGTCGAGCCGGACCACCTCGAGCACTACGGGGGGTTCGAAGGCCTGCAGGACGCCTTCGTCCAGTTCGTCTCGCAGGCTCCGGGGCCCCGCGTGCTGTGCCTCGACGATCCCGGATCGGCGGCGCTGGCCCGACTGACCTCCGAGCTCGACCCGATCACCTACGGCACGGCCGAGGGGGCCCGGTGGCGGATCGTCGACCCGCTGCCCACGCCGAACGGGGTCAGCTTCACCGTCCAGGGCCCGGCCGGCGAGCTGGCGATCCGGCTCGCCCAACCAGGCATGCACAACGCCCGAAACGCCACCGCGGCGATCGCCACCGCCATCTCCCTCGGCGCCGACCCGGACGGGGTCACTGCGGCGATCAGCGCGTTCGGTGGAGTCGGCCGCCGGTTCGAGCGGCGGGGCGAGGCCGCCGGTGTCGTGGTGATCGACGACTACGCCCACCTGCCGACCGAGGTCGAGGCGGCGCTGGCGGCAGCCAGGTCCCTCGGCCCCGACCGCCTGGTCGCCGCGTTCCAGCCCCACCGGTACTCGAGGACCGAGCAGCTCTGGTCCACCTTCGGCGACGCCTTCGTCGGGGCCGACGTGCTGTTCGTGACCGGCATCTACGCCTCGGGCGAGGCGCCCCGTCCCGGCATCACGGCCAAGCTGATCGTCGACGTGGTCACCGAGGCCCATCCGGACGCCGATGTTCGCCATGTGGAAGCGCTCCAGGAGCTGCCGAGGGCGATGCTCGCCGAGCTGCGGCCCGGTGATCTGTGCATCACGCTCGGGGCCGGGGACCTGACGACCGTCCCAGACGTCCTGGTGGCCGGACTGGCGGAACGATGATGGCGGGCCGACTCGAGGCGGCTGCGGCTTCGCTCGGCTCCCTGGCGTCGACGGGGGTCTCGCTGGCCCCGTTCTGCACCTATCGCGTCGGCGGGCCGGCTGCGCTGTTCGTCGAAGCCCGATCGGTCGCCGAGCTGGAGCGGGTCAGGGAGGCGGTCGGAGCCTCCGGCTGTGAGACCCTGGTGGTCGGCCGGGGCTCGAACCTGCTGGTGGCCGATGCCGGATTCGACGGGATCGTCGTCCACCTCGGCTCGGCCTTCGAGGAGATCACGGTCGACGCGGACCGGGCGATGGTCCGAGCCGGGGCGGCCGCCCTGCTGCCGGTCGTGGCCCGGAAGAGCGCAGCGGCGGGACTGACCGGCTTCGAGTGGGCGGTCGGGGTGCCCGGCTCGATCGGCGGTGCGGTCCGGATGAACGCCGGCGGCCACGGATCGGACATGGCGGCGAGCCTGAGCCGGGTCAGCGTCTTCGATCTGGTGGCGGGCGGGCCCCGGGAGTGGCCCGTCGACCAGCTGGAGCTCGGGTACCGGCGCTCCGCCATCGGACCGGGCCAGGTGGTGCTGTTCGCCGAGCTCCAGCTGGCGGCGGGTGATCCTCAGCGATCGAGGGCCGAGATCAGCGAGATCGTCGGCTGGCGCCGGGCCAACCAACCCGGTGGCCAGAACGCCGGTAGCGTCTTCGCCAACCCGGAGGGCGACTCTGCTGGTCGGCTCATCGACGATCTCGGGTTGAAGGGCCTGAGGATCGGCACCGCCGAGGTCTCGGTGAAGCACGCCAACTTCATCCAGGCCGACCCGGACGGCTCGGCAGACGATGTCCACGCCCTGATCCGGGAGGTCCAGCGCCGGGTGGCGGCCGCGACCGGCATCGAGCTCCAGGTCGAGAATCGGCTGATCGGCTTCGACCGGCCGGCACCGGATGTCGTGGCCACCGGCGCCGGCCCGGAGTCGGACCGGTGACCGCCACCAGGACCCGGACGGGCCGCTCCGCAAGTTCCGGTCGTGACCGGTTCCGGGCCCGCCGCACGGCGGTCGAGCGCCGCCGCGGGCTGAAGCGGTTGCGGCTGGTCGTCGGGCTCACCGCCGTGACCACCCTGGCCGTCGTCGTGATCGGCTTCCTGAACAGCTCCTGGTTCGATGTCGACGAGGTGATCGTCAACGGGAGCGTGAAGTCCGATCCCGGCCTGATCGTCGAGGCCGCGGGCATCGAGCCCGGTCAGGCGCTGCTCGAGCTCGACCTCGATCGGTCCGCCGAAGCGGTCCAGCTGGTGCCGTGGGTCGGGACGGCCCTCGTCACCAGGAGCTGGAGCGGCACGATCGAGATCTCCGTCACCGAACGGGGACCGTCGGTGGTGCTCGACGCCGGTGACGGGTTCGCCCTCGTCGACGACCATGGCCGGCAGCTCGAGATCGTCGAGGCCAGGCCGGAAGGATACATGCCCGTGGTCGGTATCGAGGGCTCCGGGATCGCGGGGGAACCGGCGCCGCAGGCGGCCATCCCGGTGATCGCCCTCCTGGAGGCGCTTCCGGCCGAGGTCGAGCGCCAGATCACCGCTGTGGTCGTCGACGGCGGAGACCTGTACCTGCGCCTCGAGGTCGGCGGGCGGGCCAACTTCGGCGACGGGACCGACCTCGGGCCGAAGCTCCAGGCCCTGGAGACCATGCTCGACCGGGTCGACCTCACCTGCATCGACACGATCGACGTCCGGGTCCCCTCGGCCCCGGTGGTGACCCGGATCGGCGCTGTCGCCGGTCGACGCGACTCGAGCCCGGACCAGGGCACGGACGGGAGTGTGACGAGTGAGCCGAGCGAAGAGCCAGACTACGCGGCTGCGGACTGCTAGCCTGGGCGTCCAATGAACACCCAGAACTATGTGGCGGTCGTGAAGGTCGTCGGTGTCGGTGGCGGTGGCTGCAACGCGGTGAATCGGATGATCGACGCCGGGCTTCGCGGCGTGGAGTTCGTCGCCGTCAACACCGATGCGCAGGCGCTGCTGATGAGCGACGCCGAGACCAAGATCCACATCGGCCGCGATCTCACCCGCGGCCTCGGGGCCGGCAGCGACCCGGCCATCGGTCAACAGGCGGCCGAGGAGCACAAGGACGAGATCAGCGAGGCGCTCATGGGCGCCGACATGGTCTTCATCACGGCGGGCGAGGGCGGTGGAACAGGCACCGGGGCCGCCCCGGTCATCGCCGAGCTCGCCAAGGGCCAGGGGGCGCTGACCATTGCGGTCATCACGAGACCCTTCGGCTTCGAGGGACGCCGACGGGCGGCCCAGGCGGAGTCCGGCATCAACCGCCTCCGGGAGAAGGTCGACACCCAGATCGTCATCCCCAACGATCGGCTGCTCTCGATCGCCGACGAGAAGACGTCGATGGTCTCCGCCTTCCGGATGGCCGACGAGATCCTGCTCCAGGGCGTGTCCGGCATCGCCGACCTGATCACCACCCCGGGACTCATC
>JAHELU010000190.1 GCA_024644005.1 Acidimicrobiales bacterium
CCATCTGTGGACTGTTCCACCCCGTGCCACACCCGTACTACGACTCCCAGCTCCGGCAGCTGGGCTTCGCCGACTTCGCCGACCAGGCGGCGGAGCTGATGCCTTCGGGCAAGACCCGGGAGGCCATGGACCTGGTTCCCGACGAGGTGATCGACACCATGACGATCACCGGCACCCCTGCCCAGTGCGTGGTGCGGGTCACCGACTACGACGGCCTGGCCGACGAGATCATCGCCTTCCGCATCGCCCAGCGGGAGGAGCCAGGCGGGGTCGCTGCCTTCGAGAGCCTGTTCGAACTGGCATCCCTGACCACCTAGTGTCCCGAGTCACAAGTCGTGCTCATATTTCGACGGCTCGTTTCGCCCCTACGCCGCCGAGGCCGGGGGAGAGGTTGCTCTTCGGTTCATCGATGAGCTCGAGGGGACTGTGAGCAAGCTGAGTCGGCACCCCCTTGTCGGGAAGTTGCGCTACAGCTACGAGCTCGATTTGCCCGAGCTCCGGGCCTGGCCAATCCAAACGTTTCCGTACATGGTCTTCTACGTCACCGGAACCGAATCGATCGACATCTGGCGGATTCTCCACACCAAGAGAGATCTACCAGCGTGGCTAGCGTCGCCAGACACGCCACGACGATGAGATTCTCGGCAAGTTGCGTGAGATCGGACAGTGCGCGGCTCGGGGGGACCGGATCAGCAGGACTGCCAAGTGCTGCATAATGACGCTTATGTTTGAAACGACACGGGAATCCCCCTGGAAATCGGCGGGATTCGCCCGGCGGCCCTGTGAGCCCTCGATTCGATGCCCGCTGACGCAACGACTGGGCTCTGGCGGCCGACAACCCACCAAACGGCACGAGCGCCACTCCCCGGCGGTCGTCGGTCGTCCGGCTACCACTGGCCGCGCCTCCTCTCGATTGCCGACCCTCGATTGCCGACCTCACCGGCTTCGACAGCCATCGAACGTACGTTCGACATCCCGGCCCGGACCGTTGCTGATGCCTCATCAGCGCCGGGTACGGTGGGTGCATGCTGCGGGCTCGATGGACGGCGAACGGCATCGGCGTGGTCGACGAGCCGCCGGCCCCCGTCCCGGAGGGCTGGGTCCGGTTGGCCGTGACCGGCTGCGGTATCTGCGGCAGCGACCTCCACATCGATCGCGGCATCGCCGACGGTGCGCTCTCCCCTGCCGACTTCGCCGTTCCCGGTCACGAGATCGCCGGCACGATCGCGGACGGTCCGCCGGACATGGACGATGCCGTCTATGCCGTCGAGCCGTGGATCAACTGCCGGGACTGCCAGCAGTGCCTGCGAGGCGAGCCGATGCTGTGCGAATCGGCCAGACTGATGGGTGTGCAGGCCGCCGGCGGCCTCGCTGAGCTCGTCGACGTGCCGGCTCGGCTGTTGCACCGCGTCGACGATGCCGTCGGCCAGCGGGTCGCTTCGCTGGCCGAGCCCTGGGCGGTCTCGGTCCGAGCGGTGCATCGGGCCAGGCTGACCGAGATCGACGAGCGGGTCCTGATCCTCGGCGGCGGGACCATCGGCCTGCTGTGCGGCCTGGCCGCCAGGGACCGGGCGGTGACGGTCGGCATCACCTGTCGCTACCCCCACCAGCGGGCCCTGGCAGAGCGATTCGGCCTGTCTCCGCTCGACCCGACCGACATCGACCCGTGGGCCGAGGATCATCAGCCCGGCATCGTCATCGAGACCGTCGGCGGCCGCGCCGCGACGATGTCCGACGCCGTTCGCTGCGCTCGACGGGGCGGCCGGATCGTCGTGGTCGGCGTGTTCGGCGAGCCGCAGCGCACCGACTACCGGGAGATCGTGCTCAAGGAGCTCGAGATCGCCGGCTCGTTCATCTACGGCACGGTCGCCCGGGGCTCCGAGTTCGGCGCCGCGGTCCGGCGGATGGGTCCGGTCGCCGAGGAGCTGTCCGCCCTCCAGACGCATCACTTCCCGCTCACGGACGTGGTGGAGGCGTTCTCGGCCGCCAGGGACAAGTCGAGTCAGGCCGTCAAGGTGACCATCGGGCCCGACCGGGCGCTCTAGGCTCGGCCGATGGATCACCGGGAACTGGTCGAGCTGGCGGCGGAGATCGATGCCGACCTGGCGGCTCGTATCGACTTCATCCTCGAGGTCGACAAGCTGAAGCACGTCATCCGCCGCAGCCTGCTCGTCGACGGATCCCGGCAGGAGAACACCGCCGAGCACTCGTGGCACCTGGCGCTCGCCGTGCTGGTCCTCGCCCCCCGGGCCGGCCCGGACGTCGATGTGGCGCGGGCGATGGAGATGCTGCTGATCCACGACCTCGTGGAGATCGATGCCGGCGATGCCTACATCTACGACGAGGAGGCTCGACTGGCGGCCAAGGCGCTGGAGGACGCAGCGGCCGAACGGATCTTCGGTCTGCTGCCCGCCGACGAGGCCGCCAGGCTGGGCGGGCTGTGGGAGGAGTACGAGCAGCGATCCACCCCGACCGCCCGGTTCGCCTACGCCATCGATCGACTGCAGCCACTGCTGCTCAACGCCGCCTCCGGCGGGGTCAGCTGGACCGAGAACGGGATCCGTCACAGCCAGGTCCTGGCCGTCAACGCCCCGATCGCCGACGGCTCGGCCGCCGCCTGGGCGGTGGCCACCCGCATACTCGACCTCGCGGCCGACCGAGGAGCCCTCGCCGACGATCGCCACGCACCGACCTGAGCGCGCACTGGGCGCCGTCCCACCCGCTTTGTGCCGACACCGATCGCGGCCATAGCCTTGGCCCATGGGCACGACAACGTTGGATCTCGAACCGCTCGACGCCAGCTTCGGGGCGATCGTCCGCGGGGTCGAGCTGCGCGACATCGACGACGCCACCTTCGAAGCGCTCCACAAGGCCTGGCTCGAGTTCGGGCTGCTCGTCTTCCCCGGTCAGTTCCTGACCCGGGACGAGCAGAACGCATTCGCCCGCCGCCTCGGCGAGCTCGAGTTCGAGGCCACCGCGATCTCCAACATCGGCAAGGACGGCACGATCCACAGCGACCCGGACGACGACATCGTCAAGTCGCTGCGGGGCAACGAGGGGTGGCACTTCGACAGCACCTACATGCCGGTCCAGGCCAAGGGCGCCGTCTTCAGCGCCGAGATCGTGCCGGCCGAGGGCGGAGCCACCGGCTGGGCCGACATGCGGGCCGCCTACGAGGCCCTCGATGACGAGACGAGGGACCGCATCCAGGACATGCAGGCCTACCACTCCCTGTACTACAGCCAGGGTCGGGCCGGTTACCTACCGAAGCAGAAGTCGGACGGGAGCTACGGCATGTACGGCTACCACGACGAGGAGGTCTCCCTGCGCCCGCTGGTCAAGATCCATCCCGAGACCGGTCGCCCGAACCTGCTGATCGGTCGCCACGCCCACGACATCGTCGGCATGGATCCCGAGGAGTCCGAGCGGTTCCTCGACCAGCTGGCCGAGGACGCCTGCCAACCGCCCCGCGTCTACCACCACCACTGGGTCCCTGGCGACGCCGTGCTGTGGGACAACCGCCGGCTGATGCATCGCGGCACGCCGTTCGACATGACGCAGCCCCGCAGGATGTGGCACACCCGCATCGCCGGCGAGCGGGCGTCGGAAGCGGCCATCAACCACGCCTGATCCCCCGCCGGCAGCGACGGGGCCGCCGATCACGGGTCGATCAGGACACCCGGGTTCAACACGCCGTTGGGGTCCAGGGTCCGCTTGACCGCTCGCAACGAGTCGGCGAAGAGGTCTGGCCGCTGCCGGTCATAGGCGTCCGGTCGATGCATGCGGCCGACCGCGTGGTGGTGGGTCGAGGTGCCACCGGCTGCGACCACCACCTCGTTGGCGGCATCCTTCACCTCCTGCCACATCGAGATCTCCGAGCCCTGCCGGCCCATCCCGCTCCACGTGTAGTACGGCGCCGGTCCGTCTGGATAGACATGGGTGAAGCGACAGCTCAGCTCGCCGTTGGCGCAGACCTCGGCCAGGACCGCGTTCATCCGCTCCCGAACGGTGGCATCGAACTCCGGCCAGCGGTCCCAGGTGATGGCGGTCTCGAACGTGTCTGCCAGGAGCCCGAGGCTGGTGGCGGTGCCGGGGTCGACCCCGATGAAGCTGCTCCGCCACTTGCCGACCGGGCCCTCGTGGCCGGTCGGCGCTCCGGTGCCGTCGTCGACCACGACGTTCTCGTCGTCGATGTGGCCGCCGCCGTCCCGTGCGATCTCGACCGCGGCGGCGATGTTGGCCGCCTGGGACAGCTCGGCCGACTCGAATGCCACGATGACGAGCGCCTGGCGACCGTCGAGCCCGGCGGCCCGACCGGCCTCCTGCGGGTCGAGGATCCTGAGGTTGGCCGGCCACAGCTTGGCCTGGACGATGGCCCGGACCGCCTCCGTGCCCGCCATCCAGGAGTCGAACACCACCCCGGCGGTGGCCCGAAACGTCGGCCTGGCCTGAATCCGCATCCAGGCCTCGGTGATGATGCCGAGGATGCCCTCGCTACCGATCACCATCCGGTCGGGGCTCGGTCCGGCACCGCTGCCCGGCAGCCGTCTCGACTCCCACCAACCGCTGGGGGTCAGCATCCTCACCGACTCGACGAAGTCGTCGATGTGGGTGTGGTTGGTCGCATAGTGACCGCCCGATCTCGTGGCGATCCAGCCGCCGAGGGTCGAGAACCGGAACGACTGGGGGAAGTGACGCAGCGTGTGGCCGGTCGGCTTGAGCTGCGCCTCCAGGGCCGGACCGTACACGCCGGCCTGGATCCTGGCCGCCCGCGACGTCTCGTCGACCTCCAGCACCTGATCGAAACGGTCCATGGCGATCGTCACACAGGTCCCTGCGTCCTCGGGCGGCGACACCCCCCACACCACCGACGATCCGCCACCGAAGGGCACGACGGCATGGCCGCCCTCGTGGCACCAGTCGAGCACCGCCTCCAGCTCGGCCTCGGTCCCGGGGTGGGCGACGAAATCGGGCGGGTTGGGGAAGTCGAGGTTGAAGGCCCTCGTGCGATCGGTGAAATGGGCGCCTCCGGCGTGGCGGGCCCGCTCGTAGGGGTCGGCGAAGCAGAACCCGGCGAGCCCGTCAGGTGGTGAGATCCGGGGCGGCCGCAGCTGGGCGTCGGCCAGATCGGGGATCGGCTTCGGCGTGACCTCCACCCCGTACCGCCGGGAGATCTCGGCGGCCATCTGCCGGCGGTCGGCGTCCGTCGGCTCCTCGGACTCCAACCCCCAGGCCCAGAAACTCATCCGGTCAGCCACGCGTGCCCCCTGTTCGTGCCATGCGACTGGTTGGGACCCTACAGCAGCCCGCCCGTCGCCAGCCAGGCCATCCGGGCCGACGGCGGGGCTCCTGGAAGGGCCGTCGCACACTAATCCGGCAGCAGCGGGACCTCGAAGGTCTGTCGATCGACCAGCGTGGCCCTGGTGACCGCCCGCAGGCCGAACCGGTCGCGGATCTCGTCCATCGCCCCATCGACCGGGCCCCAGTCGGCGGCGGTGAACGGCAGCGTCAACTGAACGGCGTCGTCGCTGCTCAGGCCGGAAACGGCGACGCCGACCTTCGTCAGACCTCGTCGCTCGACGACGGGCCAGACCCCGGCGAGCAGCTCCTTGGCGGTGGCCAGGATGAGGTCGGTCGAGCACGTCGACTCGGGCAGGGTGCGGGATCTCGTGGCCTTGGCGAAGTCGCCGTAGCGGAGCCGCACGGTCACGGTCCTGGCCACCCGGTGGCCGTCACGAAGCCGGCGGGCCACCCGGTCGGTGACCTCCACCAGGACCTGCTCGGCCCCCGCGCGATCGTGAGAGCCGACCCGGAACGAGCGCTGGGACCCGACCGAGCGGCGCCGGCGACCGACCTCGACCGGTCGAGGGTCCCTGTTGTTGGCCAGGGCCGCCAGATGGGCGCCGGCCGCAACCCCGACCCTGGCCTTCAGGACCGCTGGATCGAGCCGTGCCACCTCCCCCACCGTACGGATCCCCACCTCGGCCAGCCGCTGCTCGGTGACCGGACCGACGCCCCACAGCCGGCCGACCGGCAAGGGATGGAGGAAGGCCGCCTCCTCGCCGTCCGGCACCACCAGGAGACCGTCCGGCTTGCTCACGGCGCTGGCCACCTTGGCCAGGAACTTGGTCGAGCCACCGCCGACGCTGAGCGGCAACCCGACCTCCCGGGCCACCCTGGCCCGCAACCGGGCGGCGATCTCGGTGTCGGGTCCGACCAGTCGCAGGAGTCCGGTGACGTCGATGAAGGCCTCGTCGATCGACAGCGGCTCGACCGCAGGCGAGGTGTCCCGGAAGATCTCGAACACCGCCTCGCTGGCCTCCGAGTACGCCGACATCCTGGCATCGACGATGCGGATGTGGGGGCAGAGCGCCCGGGCCTGGCGACCGGTCATCGCCGTGCGGACACCGAACCGCCGGGCCTCGTAACTGGCGGCCAGCACCACTCCCCCACCGACCGCCATCGGGATGCCCCTGAGTCGGGGATCGTCGCGCTGCTCCACCGAGGCGTAGAAGGCGTCGAGATCGGCGTGCAGGATCCGGCGCGGTCCGTCTCTCGCTCGTGCCCCATCCATCGAACACATGTTCGCTCATCCCCGGCCCGACCGCAACCTCCCGCTCCCTCGCGACGCCGGAGCTCGAGCGTCCCTCGGGGGTCAATCGAGCGTGATGAGCACGGCGGTCCTGGCCGACCGGTCACCCCGGCCCACCAGGGCCATCAGCCGGCCGGCCAGGCCGGCCACCGTGGCCTGATAGCCGTACTTCGCCTCGATCGCGGCCGTCACCCTCGCATATTCCTCGGCGCTGGCTTCCCGGGCTCGGCCGGTGGCCACGTTGGCCCCCTCCCGGACGGCACCCCGGACGTCCGACGGCTGCAGCTCGCATCGGGGATCGTTGCGCAGTCGCTTGAGCTTCCACGAGTCGGAGCCGGTCGTGAAGCCCACCTCGTCTCCCACGGGTGCGATCCAGACCGGCGTGGACTTGCGCTCACCGTTGCGGCGGAAGGTGGTCAGCGAGACGTACCTCTCGTCAGCGATCGTCATGGGCCCCAAGATAGGAGGGCGATCAGCGGATCAGCCGGACCTCGACCGTCTCCCCGCCCCAGCCGCTGACCTGATCTCGGCCCTGGACGGTCACGAGCTCGACGTCGGCCGGTATCTCGATCCCGCCCTGGCTCCTCGTGAACGGCTGCTCGTTGCGGTGGTCGTGGGTGAGGACCCGGGTGCCGTAGACCGTGCCGTCGGCGCCGATCACCCGCCAGCCGTCGGCGTAGCGCTCCGGGGTGTCGTACGGCGAGCTGAGCGTCGCGGAGAAGGTCCACGTGCCGTCGGCAGCGAGCGTCGCCGTCGCCTCGAGCACGTCGGGGAACAGTGTCTCGGCCTCATCGGCGGTCTCGGCCCCATCGGCGGTCTCGACCCCATCGACGGCGGCGCCGGAGGGCTCGTCGGCGCGGTCCTCCCCGCCCGCCGCCTGGCCGGTGTCCGAGCCACACGACCAGGCCAGGACCGCGACGGTCAGCACCGTCGCCACGAGGCCGAGCGGGTTGAGCCTCGACAGCACTTGCACCCGAGCCAGTGTAGGGCCGACGGCTCCCCCCGGGCCCTCGGCCCCGGCCGGGGCATCGACGATCAGCGGCCCAGGATGTCCTCGATCGTCCCGGCCGCCCGGAACAGCTGGCGATCGCCCATCGGTCGACCCATCAGCATCAGCCCGACCGGCGGCTCCCCGGGAGCGGACGCCGGGATGCTGATCGAGCACGTGTCGAGGAAGTTGCCGACCGACGTGTTGCGGAGGCTCAACAGGTTCTGGGTGGAGTAGTGCTCGCGATCGTCGTCGTCGAAGGAGGCGATCGGTGGTGGCAGGATGGCCACGGTCGGCAGCACGAAGGCGTCGAGCCCGTCCAGCCGCCGCCGGGCCACCTCGATCATGCGGGTCCTGGCCTGGAGAACGTCGACGTAGTGGGCGGCCGAGGCCTCGCCCCCGGGCTCGATGCGGATCCTGACCCGCTGGTCGTACTCGTCACCCCGTTCGGCCAACAGGTCCCGGTGGAAGGCGTAGGCCTCGGCCGCCGCCAGCCCACCGTGCCGGTACAGGTCGGGAATCTCCTCCAGCT
>JAHELU010000191.1 GCA_024644005.1 Acidimicrobiales bacterium
CCCCGTCGATGTCGATCAGCACCCCAGCGATGTCCATGATCCTCCTCCGACGGTAGCCGGTGACCGCGGTCAACCCAGCGGCTGACATGGCCGGCGCGTTACGCCCGATCATCGGCTTGGACGGCCACCGGTCCCTCGGACCGAGTCGAGTCGGCGAACTGCGGCAGCCCCGGCCGCGCTGGTCCTGGTCTCGTCCCGTCGCCCCCGTCCGGGGCCGATGACGACCACGGCCGCATCGGTCGGCAGTCGGGCCAGTTCGGCGCGGAGCTGACGACGATGGAGCCGGGCTACCACCGACCCACCGACGACGGGCACCATGGGTGCGATCACCACCACGACAGGCGGTGGCCCGTCTGCCGTGACGACGGCAGCAGCCAGATCGGCGCTGGTGGGGGACCACACCGCCCCATCGGCGTGGCGGGCGTCGCCGAGCAGCACCGAACCGAATGCGAACGGCACGGCAGCGGAGGCCCGGATGGTCGCAGGGGGATCGCGGGCGCGCTCGAGCACGTGCTCGACTCGGTGGCGGCGGTCGAGGTCGACCGACACGACCCGGGCCCCGGGGTGGTAGGGACCGGACGGTGTGTCCCACGTCGGGGCCGGCCGCGACCTGGGCACGAACCGGGCCAGGAGCCGACCGGCGGCGACCCGCAGCTGTCCGGCCATCCGGTCGGGCCACCGGTCGGTCGGTGGTGGTTCGGCCAGGTACCGCAGTGTCGTTGCCACGTGGGCCGTTCCGATCACGGGCGGACCAACCGCGCCGGCCCGGAACGCCCCGACCGACGTGCCGATGATCAGGTCGGCGTGAGCGGCATCGAAACCGGTCGACGTCCTCAGCTGGGCGAGGGCGCCGTCGATGAACTGGCCGCCGTCAGAGCCCCCGGCCCCCAGAACGAGAACGATGCGCATCAACCAAACGTAGTGGGGCGCAGGCTGGCCGCGTCCGGTCGTCCGCCGAGATCGGTCCGCCGGGTCGGCCACATCGTGGTCGTCACGGGTCGAGCTCCGGCCGGATCTCCGATGACCAGAGGTCGAGGAAGCCATCGGCCGGGTCGCCGATCTGGTGGAAGTAGATGTGGTCGGCTCCGGCCTTGCGAGCTCGGGCTGCGCTCTCGATGATGGGGCCGACCTCGGGTCCGCACGGCAGCGATCCACTGATCTGCTCCGCTGTGACCAGCTGGACAGCCTGCTCGAAATGGGCCACCGTCCGCAGGTCCTGGGACAGCTGGCCCGGCAGGCCCGAGTTCGGCCAGACCCGATGAGCTCGCTCGATCGCCGTCTCCTCATCCGGATCCCAGCAGAGCGACAGCTGCGTCCAGACCGGCCCCGAGCCGCCGGCTGCGTGGAACCGCTCGATGACGTCGGCATCTGGTCCGGTGACCCACAGGCCGTCTCCGTGTTCGGCTGCGGCCTCGGTCGCCAGCTCGCCGAAGGCGGAGAACACGATCGGTGGGAGCTGATCGGGCAGGTCGAACAGGCGGGCGTCCTCGACCGTGTAGTACTGGCCGCGGTGGGTCACCGATCCGCCGTCGAGGAGCTTGCGGACCACGTCGACCGCCTCGACCAGCATCTCGATCCGGACCGGGGCCGGCGGCCACCGAGAGCCGGCGACGTGCTCGTTCAGGGCCTCGCCTGACCCGACCCCCCAGGTGAAGCGCCCGTCGAGCAGGCAGGCGGTGGTGGCGACCACATGGGCCACCACCGCCGGATGGGTGCGGGTGGTCGGACATGTCACGCCGACGCCGACCTCGATCTCGGCGGTCACCTGAGCGATCGCACCGAGCACGGTCCACACGAACGGGCTGTGGCCCTGGGCGGTGATCCAAGGGTGATAGTGGTCCGAGATCGACACGAAGTCGAAGTCGTGCTCCTCGGCCAGCCTGGCCAGCTCGACCAGCTTGGCCGGCGGGTGCTCCTCGCTCGAGAGGGTCAAACCGTAGCGGGTGTCCTGTTCGCTCATGGCTCACTTCGTACCCAATCGCACTGCGCTCAATCCACCGTCGGCGCCGGATCGCCGCCGCGGTCCACGTCACGGCCGTGATCAGGACGCTCGCCGCTCTCCGGGCGGTCCGGCTCCGCTGCGAATGTTCATGGTTGGAGTCCCTCCGACTGGGTAACGACGTCGCTAACTCGAACCGACCAGAGATCAAAGGAGCTGTGTCATGATCGTCACTCGCCACCCTCGAGCCTCCCGTAGCGCTCCCCGACGCCGGGTCGTCGTCCTGAACCGAGTCGAGGACCGAGTACCCGGCAGGGTTGCGTTCGTCATCCACCGAGGACGTCGGCAGTCACGCCTGCAAGCGGAGATGCTGTACCGCTCCCTCGAGGAGTGGGCCGCCATTCGACAACAGCGCCTGCAGGACGACGACCCGCATGGAGGCGCCGACGAGGTCGACCGGGATGCCACCGATGACGTCGTCGATGGCCCAGAGCGTCAGAACTCGAGCGAGCCCGCAGTGACCGGCGAGGTGAGCGACCGGCAGGAGCCGACCGAGGACTGGACGAAAGGTGAGCTCTACGAGCGAGCCCGGGAGCTCGAGATCGACGGTCGGTCGAGGATGAACAAGGCCGAGCTGCTCGAGGAGATCCGCAACCACGACCGCCAAGAGGATCCTGAGTAGCGTCCGCAGAGCGCGTCGAGGGCTCCGCGACGCGCTGGTCATCGCCGGGTGCGGCCACCCCACGGCAGCTCGTCGATTGCGAGGTTTGCGACGACGGACCGGTGGGTAGCCCGAAGGGCGATCGTCCGGATACGCCGGACGGAGCGAACGAGGTCCATCATGAGCACTGCCACCGATCTGTCTCGACTCGTTGCACGGCGCGTCGAACTGGTGCTCGATCACGACGCCGTCGTCGAGGGGGTGGTCTGCTCGGTCGGATTGGCCGGGTTGGTGGTCAAGACCGCGGCCGGAGTCGTCGATGTTCCGGCCGCTTCGGTCGATGCGGTGAACGTCCCGACCAGTGCTGGATTTGTTTCGACCTCCTGAGCCGCTCTCGGCCCGATTGACGCTCCGGGGGCTCGTTCGCGCCCAGCCGCTCGCCGAAGGCATCTTCTGACCGGAGGTCGCACACGCCGAACCACGAGGATCGAACATGCTCGACACGAATCCGTCCGCCTCCGCATCGTCGGCGGCCTGGGCCCTGCCCGGATGGCTCGACCGCTCGTACCGCTGGGTGAGCCGCTTGTTGATACTCGCCTTGGGGATCGTGGCGACGCTCTGGATCCTCAGCCGTCTCCGCGTGGTCTTCGTTCCGGTCCTCGTGGCCCTCCTGCTGGCTTCGCTGAGCGCCCCCCTCGCCTCGTTCATGACCGAGCGGAAGGTGCCGCGTATCGTCGCCGCCTGGACGACGCTGGTGCTCGTCGTCGGCGTGCTGGGTGGCACCGTCTATCTGGTCACCACCTCGATCGGATCGGAGCTCACGAACAGCACCGAGTGGGAGGAGGTGTATGCCGAGGTCCGGACGTGGTTGCAGACGGGTCCGGCAGGTCTGACCGAATCCGAGATCGACGATCTGGAGCGGGGGCTGGAGGACTCGCTCGTCTCCGGCATCCAATCGATGGGTGTCAGTCGCGCCGCCACGTTCGTCGAGATCATCGGCGGTGTGTTCCTGGCGCTGGTCCTCTTCTTCTTCGTCGTGAAGGACGGACCGTCGATGTGGTCCTCGCTCGTGGCCCACGTGCGGCCACAGCGCCGCACGACCGTCGACGTCGGTGGTCGAGCGGCGTTCTCTGCGCTGCAGGCCTACATGCGAGGCATCGCTGTGACCGGGGTCATCGATGCGCTGCTCATCGGTATCGTCCTGGCTCTGGTCGGGGTTCCGCTCGTGATCCCGCTCGTGATCCTGACGTTCTTCGCTGCGTTCTTCCCCATCGTCGGAGCGACGCTGGCCGGGGCGCTCGCCACCACCGTCGCATTGGTGACCCTCGGCATTCGAGAAGCAATCATCGTGGCGACGGCGACCCTGATCATCCAGCAGGTCGAGGGCGACGTCGTGATGCCGATGGTGATGCGGCGTCAGGTGAGCCTGCACCCGGCGGTCGTATTGGTCGTGCTCGGTGTCGGAGGCGCGTTGGCCGGCCTAGTTGGAGCGTTCGTCTCCGTTCCGATCGCCGCCATGGTGACAGCAGCCGCTTCTGCCATCCGAGACGATCGTCCTGCTGTCGACGATCAACTCGGCGAGGAGCAGGCGAGCGACTCGTCTTGAGCGGGCCGGCCCGGTTGCACCGGCTCGGGCTCGGACCCTTCAACGAGATGTCGGCGCGGCGCTCTGCGAGCCGATGCCCGCTGGCTTCACCACTGGCACCAGGATCAGCGTTGCGGCCACGGCCGAGCGCCGGTCGGGCTCGCGGCGGTCGATCTCGTAGAGCACCGGCAGGTAGTTCCTGCGCTCGCCGCTGCCCGGCGCCCACGCTTCGAACGTCGTCATCGGTGGGTCCCAGAGCTTCCCGGCGAGCCCCTTCCTGAACGCCAGATCGAGCTCGTCCAGCCACCGATGGTCCCCTCCGACGGCGTCGACCAGCTCCGCCCAGGTGTGCTGCCCCGTGCCCTCCTGGACGCCGAACAGTGCCATCGTGTAGCTGGTGGTGTCGCCAGGGCCCTGGATCACCTGGGCCTCCGGAGGGATCCGGTCCCAGGGAAAGTGGTCGGATACGGCGTCGAACCGGAGGACGAGCCGATGGCACGGCCAGTAGGTGTTGACGTCCTCTTCCGGTACGTCCGCATCGGTCGTGGCGGCACTGAAGCCGTTGGCGATCGCCGTGGCGGCCTCCCTGAGCTTCTCGGGCTCCACGTTCGGCACCAGCGCGCCTCGCTGCCAGTCGTCGGACACCCGCCACGTCTCGATGCACAGCGGTTTCAGGAAGCGCTCGATCAGCGCGTCGACTTCGGCCGGCACTCCCTGCACCTGGCTAAGTGGCGCCGGCGTCTTCCCGCCCTTCTCGAACAGGCACACCACCGCCGACACGTCGTCCTCGCCGAACCGCATGAACAGGCCGACCTCGTAGAGGCACCAATCCCAGGCCCGCTCGGGTGCCGGTGTGAACAAGAGCACGAGAAGATGAGACTCGGCGATGCTGGACTTGATCTGGCGGTTCCAGTCGACTCCGGCCTGGAGGTCCTCCCCGGACACCCAGCACTCGATCATCTCGGGCGCCAGAGACTCGAGCGCCGCGGCCACGGTCGACGCCAATCCGGCATCCACGTGCTTGTGGCTCACGAATACCCTGAAGCGGTCTTGGCTGAGTTTCGGCATGTGCCATCCCCTCTGCGCTGCCCGACATCCTAATGCACTCCTTCGTGAGCGGGAGCACGAGCAGGTCACCGGAAAGGGTCTACCCACCTACCGGAAACAGGTCCGTCGATCTCCCGTTGTACGGGTGTCTTCGAGATGGAGAACGGCGAGGCAAGCCGCTGACGGTCGGGGTCGCCCGAACTGAAGTCCAGTACGGTCCGTCGGTCGGCAACGCCGTCCTCAGCTCCTATTCCGAGACCGAGTCGACTGGCCGGCGGACTACCGTGGGCTCATGACACCTGGTGATCGCGCCCGAGGGGCAGAGGTCGGGCGCTTCGAGGACGAGGGTCTCCTGCGGGGGACGACCCGGTTCGTGCGCGACCTGCGGCGAGATGATTGCGCCCACGTCGCATACGTGCGCAGTCCCGTGGCGTCGGGCCGGATCCGCTCGATCTGCACCGGCGGGGCGACGGCGGTGCCGGGGGTGGTTGCGGTGTTGACCGCAGCCGACCTCGGGCTCGCACCGTTCAGCTACTACGAGGCCGTCCCCGACGAGCTGGCCCGACCGCCGCTGGCCGCCGACCGGGTGCGAATGGTCGGCGAGCTGGTGGCGGCGGTGGTGGCCGACACCGCCGCAGTGGCGGTCGACGCTGCCGAGCTGGTCGAGGTCGATATCGAGCCGACCGACTCTGTGGCGGTCGACGCCAGACGGGCGACCGACGAAGATGCTCCCGCCCTTTTCGACCGGCCGGAGGGGAACGTGGTCATGCGATACGACCGGGGCCACGTCGACGACCTGTTCGACCTGGCGGCCCATGTCGAGCGGGGCTCGTATCCCAACCAGCGGCTGGCCTCGGCCCCCATGGAGCCCTGTGCTGCCGTCGTGCGTCCCGCCGGGGACGGGCTCGACGTCTGGGCCACGGGCCAGGGGGTTCACACCATCCGCCAGGAGCTGGCGCGAATCGTGGGCCTCGACCCGCATCTGGTCCGGGTGAGGTCGCCGGCCGTCGGCGGCGGGTTCGGGGGCCGGCACTCGACCCCGATCGAGATCCTCGTGCTCGGGGCCGTGGCCCGCCACCTGTCGCGGGCTGTCACGTGGGAGGCCACCCGCCTCGAGAACCTGCTCTCGATGGTCCATGGTCGGGCTCAGGACCACACGGTCGAGATGGGCTTCGACGACGACGGGCTGATCGTCGGCCTGCGGGTCCACAACCTGGCCGACTGCGGGGCCTACCCGCACTTCGGGCCACTCATGCCGTTCATGAGCCGAAAGCTGGCCTGTGGTCCCTACCGGGTTCCCCGGGTCGACTACTCCTGGACGGCTGTGGCCACAAACACCAACCCCGTGGGCCCCTACCGGGGCGCCGGCCAGCCCGAGGCCACCAACGGCCTGGAGCGCACGATCGAGAATGCCGCCCGATCGCTCGGGCTCGACCCCCTCGACCTGCGGCGGCGGAACATGGTCACCCCAGCCGAGATGCCCTTCACAACCCCCACCGGCCTCACCTACGACGGCGGCCGGTACGCCGCCGCCCTCGATCGGGCGGCCGAGCTCATCGGCTACGACGAGGTGCGGGCAGAGCAGGTCGAGCGGCGCCGGCAGGGCGACACGACCGCCCTCGGGGTCGGATTCGCCAGCTACGTCTCGGTCGTCGACACCAGCAGCGAGCTGGGCTCGGTCGAGGTGGGTGACGACGGTCGCATCGCCGTCCGCTGCGGCACCTTCTCTCACGGCCAGGCCCACCGGACGACCGTCACCACCGTCGTGGCCGGGATCCTCGGGGTGGCGGCCGCCGATGTCCACTACGGCGACGGCGACTCGGCCGCTCTCGATCACGGGTCCGGAACAGGAGGATCCCGGTCGGCCATGATGGCCGGCGGGGCGGCCAGGCTGGCGGCCGAGGCTGTCCTCGACCGGGCCCGGACGGTGGCGGCCCGACTCCTGGAGGCCGACCCGGCCGACATCGTCGCGTCCGTGGCTGGCGACGGGACATCCGGGCTCGGCGTGGTCGGCGTCCCCACCTCGACCTTGGGCTGGGACGCCCTGGCCTCGGCCGCCGCCGCCGACAACCAGCCCCTTGCGGCGTCGATCGATTACGAGCCGACGGGCATGGCCCATCCCTCGGGGACCCACGCCTCGGTGGTCGAGGTCGACGTCGAGACCGGCCTGGTTCGGCTGCGCAGTCACGTCGCCGTCGATGACTGCGGCACCGTCCTCAACCGGCCGGTCGTCGAGGGCCAGCAGCACGGGGGGTCGGCGGCTGGTGTCGCCCAGGCCCTCTACGAGGAGGTGGCCTACGACGACCGGGGCAACCCCCGGTCGGTGACCTTCGCCGACTACCTGATGCCTTCGGCGGCCGAGCTGACGTCGTTCACCACAGCCACCATGGATATCCCCAGCCCGGTGTCGGCCACCGGGGCCAAGGGCATCGGTGAGAACGGGGCGATCGCCGCCCCGACTTCGGTCCAGAACGCGGCGGTGGACGCCCTGTCCCACCTCGGGGTGACCCACGTTGACCTTCCGCTCCGCCCCGAGCGGGTCTGGCGGGCGATTCGCGCCGCCTGGCCCGGTGAACCCCGAGGCTGGCCTGGCCAGGCGGGTCCGAGCTGAGCTGCGCAGGGAGCTCTGCTCAGTCCGAGATCCCGCCGCAGTTGTCCCCGGCCCGGAGGCAGTCGTCTATCAGCTGTTCCAGGGCGCTCTGCTGCCACGTGTTCCAGAAGTCCGCGTGGGGCTGCTGTGTCCCGTCGGCCAACACGTAGCCCGTTCCGTTGGTGACCGGATACACCACCCGCAGATCCAGCTGCGGGAGCTTGTATGGATGGGACGCCGGACACGTG
>JAHELU010000192.1 GCA_024644005.1 Acidimicrobiales bacterium
CGAGGGGGTCGGTGCCCCCGAGCAGGTGGGGGGTCCTGTGGATCGCCGGGAGGAGTCCGGCCACGCGCACCTGGTGGAGCTCGCGAAGGCAGCGGGTGAACTGGTATACGGCCTCCCGCCGACCGCTCGGCGACATCTCGGGCCAGCATCGGGAGAGCGAGCTGCCCGCTCGTCTGGTCACGATCAGGTAGTCAGCCCCGGGTCGTCCCCCGTGAGCGACGACCTCCGGCGCCCACGGTCGGTCCCCGAGCAGCTCGTACACCGCGGCTTCGCGGGCCAGCCGCTCGTCCGGCTGCTGATTGAACCGGACCACGTGCTCAGAGCCGATGAAGACCTCGTTGCGGGTGCTGGCGGCGCGTGTGAGTGGCCCGTCGTGGGCCAGCCCGGCCTCCTGGAGCGCTCTCCTGGCCCGAATCTCGGCGAATCCGTGTGCGGTCGTCATCGGCTCGGGACCCTATCGGTCCCCGATCGAGCGGATTGAGCGATGCCATGGCCGCCCCAGCGGCTGCCGGTATCAGCCCCCGCCCGCCGCCGCAGCCAGGACGCGGTCGGCCAACGCCGGCCAGGCTTGCGCCGCCCAGGGCCCGAATTGGCGGTCCGTGAGGACGACGCAGAAGGTTTCGAGCCGGGGATCGACCCAGAGGAAGGTGCCGGCCCGCCCGAAGTGCCCGTAGGTCTGCGGTGAGTTGCCGCTCCCGGTCCAGTGGGGCTGTTTCGAGCCCTTGATCTCGAACCCCAGTCCCCAGGGGTTGGGAGACTGCTGGCCGAATCCCGGTAGCACCCCGACGAGGTCGGCCAGGTGCGGCTGGGTGGCCAGGGCCATCGTCTGGGCCGACAGCAGGGTGGGCCGCAGCAGTTGTGCCCCGAGCTTCAGCAGATCATCGACCGTGCTCGATGCGCCGCGAGCCGGCGAGCCCTCCAGTGCGGTGTCATCCATGCCGAGCGGCTCCAGGATCGCTTCCCGCAGGTAGGTGCCCAGGTCGATGCCGGTGGCCTCGGCCACCACCTGACCGAGGATCTCATAGCCGTGGTTCGAGTAGATCCGCCGGGTCGCGACGCGGCTGATCGTTGCGTGCTCGGACGCCTCGGGGGCCAGCCCGGAGCTGTGGGACAGCAGGTGGGCAACGGTGGCGCCCGGCGGTCCGGCCGGTCGGTCGAGCGCCAGCGAGCCCTCCTCGACAGCGATCAGCACCGCCAGTGCGACCAGCGGTTTCGTGACCGATGCGAGCGGGAGTCGATGGGCGGTCCGGCCCCTGCTTGTCGGTGCATCGTCGGCTCGGAGCCATCCGGCGGCTACGGTGGTAACCGGCCAGGCATCGATTGCTTCCAACGCACTCATTGCGTCACCGTAGTCGTAGCCGGCCTGACCAGGCTCGCGTGATGCTCTTCGCCTGGGTACCCTCAACTGATTGCATCGGGACACTTCATGTCAAACCCCCTCACATCAGACCCGCTGGCAGCCGATCTGTCAGTAGTCGAACAAGATCTCGGAGACCAAGGGAACGGAAAGACAGCAGGATCGAAGTTGACAATGACATTCGCCGAGCTGGGAGTGGCCGACGACCTGGTCGATGTCCTGGCCAAGAAGGGGATCGTCGATGCATTTCCCATCCAGGAACTCACCATCGCAGACGCCCTCGAGGGCCACGACGTGTGTGGCAAGGCCAAGACCGGCTCCGGCAAGACCCTGGCCTTCGGAATACCGACCGTGCAGCGCATCGCCGAGTCGAAGCGGGGCCGCGTCGACGGTCTGATCCTGGTGCCGACGAGAGAGCTCGCCACCCAGGTGTTCGAGGAGCTGCAGCCGCTGGCTGCCGTGAAGGGCCTCCGGTCCCTGGCGGTGTACGGCGGTGCCGACATCGAGAAGCAGATCAAGAGCCTCAAGCGGGGCGTCGAGCTGGTGGTGGCCACCCCCGGTCGCATGATCGACCTGCTGGACCGGGGCGCGGTCTCGGTCTCGACGGTCAGCCACGTGGTCATCGACGAAGCCGACCGCATGGCCGACATGGGCTTCCTGCCGCAGGTGGAGTGGATTCTCCGCCGCATCGAAGGTGAGCACCAGACGCTGCTGTTCTCGGCCACACTGGATGGCGCAGTCGACTCCCTGGTCACGCGCTACCAGAACGATCCGGTCCGCCACGAGGTCGAGGCCAAGGACGTCACCGTCGAGGAGATGTCGCACCGGTTCATCACCGTGCACGAGATGGATCGCAAGAAGGTGGTGGCGGCCATCGTCAACTCCGTCGGCCGCACGATGGTCTTCAGCAACACCAAGCGGGGTTGCGATCGCCTCGCTGCCGATCTCGGCAAGCTCGGCGTGTCGGCCCAGCCGATCCACGGCGATCTCCGGCAGCGTCAGCGGGAGAAGGCGCTCCGCCAGTTCATGAACGGCGAGGTGAAGGCGCTGGTCGCCACCGACGTCGCCGCCCGCGGCATCCACGTCGATGACGTCGACGTGGTGATCCACTACGACCCGCCCGAGGACCACAAGACCTATCTCCACCGCTCGGGCCGAACCGCTCGGGCGGGCGGTTCCGGTGTCGCCGTCACCCTGGTCCTGTGGAACCAGGAGCTGGAGGTCAAGCGGATGCAGAAGCGGCTGGCCCTCGACATCCCGATAGTCGAGATGTTCTCCAACGATCCTCGGCTGTCCGATCTCGTCGGGTGGGATCCCCTGGCCGACTGAACCGGCCCGGAAACCCAGCTGTGACCGGCCGCCACGCCGACGCCCTGGCCGTCCGGTCGTGGGCCCGCCGGCTGGTCGACTACTCCGCCGATCGCCAACCGATGGAGCTGGTGGCCGATGTGGTGGCCTCGGTGGCCCGGTCGATCGGCGGGCACGTGCCGGTGGCGTTGGCCGAGCTCCGGCCCGAGCCCGATCGGCCGCTGCCGGAGCCGCCGGGCGGCTGGGGCGATCCATGGCTCCCCGGAGCGGTGCACGAGCAGGCCGTGACCGGCCGGGCCCGAAGCGCGAGGGGGGCCTGGTACACGCCGGAGCCGGTGGTCAGTGGCCTGGTGGGGCTGGCGACGGCCGACGGTGAGGTCCCGCCGTTCGTGGTCGACCCCACCTGTGGTGGTGGGGCATTCCTCCTGGCGGCGCTCGACCGATGCGTTGCGCTCGGTGCATCTCCGGCCGATGCGCTGGGCAGGGTGGCCGGCATGGACATCGACGCCGGGGCGGCCACCGTCACGCGGTGGTCGTGCCAGCTGTGGGCGGCAACCCAGGGCCTGTCGATCGACGCCGACCGGATCGACGTCGCGGTCGGTGATGCGCTCGTCGCCCAGCCCGATCGTTGGCCCTCCCGGCGACTGGTCGTCGGGAATCCGCCGTTCGCCTCTCCGCTGCGTTCCGGGTCGATGCCGGATGCCGCCGAGGCCTTCCGAGCGGCGCACGCCGTCCTGCTGGGGCCCTACAGCGACCTGGCGGCGATTCACCTGTTGGCCAACCTCGAGCGCTGCGCGACCGGTTCGACGGTGGCGCTCGTCCAGCCGCTGTCGCTCCTGTCGAGCCGGGACACCCGTGCGCTGCGGGCCCACTGCGACACCACCGCCCCGCTCCACTGGGTCTGGACCGCCAGGGAAGCGGTCTTCGATGCCGGTGTCCGGCCGTGCGCCGTCGTGGTGAAACCGGGAGCCGAGCCGCCAACGGCGGTCGGACTGGCCAGCGGCCAGGAGGTGGTCGTCGTCGCCCCGGCACAGTCGTCGAATCGATCGCCCCGACCATCGGCGGGACACGGTTCCCGACCCGACGATGGCTCCTGGTCGGCCCACGCCGCCAGGGCGCTGGGCGCCCCGACCCTACCGGCCGCCCTCACCGTGTCCCAGCAGGCCGGGTCCGCCGGGTCGGCCCGGCGGCTCGGGGCCCTGGCCAAGGCGACCGCCGGCTTCCGCGACGAGTACTACGGCCTCGTCGGAGCCTGCCGGGAGTGGAAGGGCGAGGCCGGCGGCGAACCGAACCGCCTGGTGACGGTCGGATCGGTCGAGCCATTGGCCCTGCGGTGGGGGCTCGAACCGATCCGGTTCGGCGGGCGTCGCTGGACGAGGCCGACCATCGACGTCGAGGCCGTCGACGGCAAGGTCCGAGCCTGGACCGACCGCCAGCTTCGGCCCAAGGTGGTGCTCGCCACCCAGTCGAAGCTGCTCGAACCGGTGGTGGACCGAGCCGGTACCCTCGTACCCGCAACGCCGCTCATCGTCGTCCATGCCGAGCCGGATGACCTCGACCTGGTCGCAGCCGTGTTGCTGGCCCCGCCAGTGGTGGCCTGGGCCTGGCAGCGCTGGTTCGGTGCTGCGCTGGCCGTCGATGCGCTGAAGCTGGCGGCACGCCAGGTCGGCGAGCTGCCCCTGCCCCCTGACCGGCTGGCGTGGCGGGCGGCCGGGTCGCTGATCGCCGAGTCGTCCGTGGCAACGGTCGAGGACGGGCTGGCGGTCAGCCGGTCCGTGGCCGCCATCATGAACCGCGCCTACGGGGCGGATGACGCCGTGCTCCACTGGTGGCTGCGGCGGACGGGGAGACGAGGTGCTGCCGCCGTGCCGGCCGGGAAGCACTGCGTGGCCGATCACCACGCTCGGTAGGATCGGGATGGTGTTTCCCTTGCGCCGCCAGATACCGGAGTTCGAGCGGGGCATACCCGCTTGCGGTGGCTGGCGACCGGGTGATCCCCCGGCCTGGCGACGGTTCATGGCGGTGTGCGACGGACGCTGCTTCGTTTTGGAGGGAGGGGGCGTTCTCGACGAGATCACGATCGCATACGAGACGTGGGGCACCCTCGACGCCACCGCCTCGAACGCCATCCTGGTCTGCCATGCCCTGACCGGCGATGCTCATGCCGCCGGCCCGTCCGGACCAGGACAGCGGACCGAGGGGTGGTGGAACGATCTCATCGGGCCCGGTCTCGCCCTCGACACGGACCGGTACTTCATCGTGTGTGCCAACTCCCTCGGCGGCTGCCAGGGCAGCACCGGTCCGTCATCGATCAACCCGTCCGACGGCAAGCCGTACGGGGCACGGTTCCCGGTCGTGTCGACGCGAGACATCGTGCGGACCCAGGCCCTGCTGGCCGACAAACTGGGTATCGAGCGATGGCTGTCGGTGGTGGGCGGTTCGATGGGTGGCATGCAGGTGCTCGAGTGGGCCGTGATGTTCCCGGATCGGCTGGCGTCGTTCGCCTGCATCGCCTCGTCCGCCGCCGCCAGCCCGATGCAGATCGGCTGGAGCGAGGTCGGTCGGCTGGCCGTGGTCCAGGACCCGAGGTGGAACGGCGGCGACTACTACGATGCTCCGCCCGGCGAGGGACCCCACCTGGGGCTCATGCTGGCCAGGCGGATCGCCCAGATCCACTACCGGAGTGACAAGTCGCTGAACGATCGGTTCGGCAGGGCCACGGTCGACCGGCTCGACGGCTTCCACCTCTGGGACCGGTTCCAGATCGAGAGCTACCTGGACTATCACGGCCAGAAGCTGGCGAGGCGCTTCGACGCCAACAGCTATCTGGTGCTGAACAAGACGATGGATCTGCACGATGTCGGCCGTGGTCGGGGCGGCATCCGGGAGGCGCTGGCCCGGGTGGCGGTGCCGTCGGTGGTGGTCTCCATCGACTCGGACACGCTGTACACGCCACGCCAGCAGCAGGAGCTGGTGGCCGACCTGCGGGCCGGTGGTGCCGACGTCCGCTACGAGACCATCGCCTCGGATCACGGACACGACGGGTTCCTCATCGAGTTCGAGCAGTTGAACCCCATCCTCGACGGGTTCCTGTCCGAGCAGGCCAAGTCGTAGCGCCGGATGCCGGAAGGCGCCGAGATCGAGCTGTACCGGTTGCATGCGGAGCGGGCCGTGGGGGAGACCATCGCCTCGGTGCATGCCCCGGACGACTGGTTCCTGAAGCACGGTACCTCCGAGCCCGAACTGGTTGCTGCCGGAACCGGGGCGATCGTCCGAGCGGCCCGTCGGCGGGGCAAGCTCCTGGTCCTGGACCTGTCCACCGAGCACCGCCTGGGCCTCCGGTTCGGCATGACCGGGCGGCTGATCGTCGGTGACGAGGCCGCCATCGAGTACCTCGAGTACTCCTCGCAGCGCGACGATCCGGCCTGGGATCGGTTCTGGCTCGTCTTCGAGTCGGGGCTCGAGCTGCGGATCCGGGATCCCCGGCGGCTCGGCGGCGTCGAGCTGGATCCGGACGAGGACCGGCTCGGTCCGGACGCGTTCACGATCACCATCGGCCAGCTCCAGAAGCGGGTGCTCGTCGGCCGGATGCCGCTCAAGGCCAGGCTGCTCGATCAGGGTCGGGTGGCGGGGATCGGCAACCTCATCGCCGACGAGACGCTGTGGCGTGCCGGCTTGGATCCGGCTCGGCCGGCCGATTCGCTCGACTCCGCCGAGGTCCGGCGACTCCACCGCCATCTCCGACGGGTGCTCAGCAGCTTCCTGGCCGACGGGGGGTCCCATACCGGGCGGCTGCAGCCGGCCAGGGTTCGAGGTGGCCACTGCCCGAAGGACGGGACCGAGTTGCTCCGGCGGGAGGTGGGGGGACGGACCACCTACTCGTGCCCGGCCCACCAGATATAGTGCGTGACTGGTGTTCGTCCTGGTTCTAGCCGCCGAGGCCGACGAGACGCGCCAGGCCATCACGTTCCTGATCCTGTGCCTCGTCGGCATTGCCGCCGTCCTGCTCGCGCTGACTGCGTGGTACTGGCACTTCACCAGCCCGAGGCGGCGGGCCGAGGCGCTGCTCTCCGAGCTCGGGCACTTCGAGCCGGGCCCCGATCTGGCCGACGAGTCACCGCAGTCGACCGTGTCCGCCGGCGCGGCGCTCATGGCCGACGCCATGGCCAGCGTGGCCGGTGCCGGCTCCGGCGGTGCGGCGGGTTCGAGCGGTTCGGGAGGCTCGACGGTTTCTCGTGGTTCCGATCCGCCGTTGGGTCCGCCACCGCCAGCCCCGCGCAACGATGCTGCGCCAGAGGACGCTGCACTCGAGGACGATGCTGCGCCAGAGGACGCTGCACTCGAGGACGATGCTGCGCCAGAGGACGCCGAGCTCGCCGGCTCCGACGGGGCGGGCTCCATCGCCGCGCGCGGACCCCACCGCTGGGACTTCCCCGACCGCCGGTCGG
The DNA here is from genome assembly GCA_024644005.1 of Acidimicrobiales bacterium. Lineage (GTDB taxonomy): Bacteria > Actinomycetota > Acidimicrobiia > Acidimicrobiales > SZUA-35 > JAHELU01. Next base: position 7,114 of record JAHELU010000192.1, read on the forward strand.
CTGCGCGACGCCGGGAGCGACCGGCCGGCCCACCCCGGACCGAGCCCCCCGGACCGGCCGCCACACCGAACCACGATGCTCAACGCAGCCCCGGGGCACCGTCCGGCCGCACTCGGCCCAGGATCGGTCCCGCCCGACGCCGTGGCCAGGTCGGGGCGGCGGACCAGGAACGCCACGGCGACGAGCTGGCAGCGGCCCGCCGTCGCCGGGACCGCCGCCAGGAGGCGCTGAGCGACGACGACTGGGCGTCGGTCATGCAGTCGGTCTTCGACCGCCTCGATCGGTGACCGGTGATCGTCCGGCAGCGATCCGTTGGCGGGCACGAGGCCGGCCGACGACCGTTTCGATCCTGCGCCGGTGCCGTCTATCGTGGCGCCATGGCTGACACGTTTGATCCGGCGCCGATGATCGCCCGCTTCAAGGAACGAGCCCAGGCGGTGAAGAAGCGGAACCTGCCGCCGGTCGGTGGCGACGAGCGCCTGCTGTTCATCCGCCAGGCCGAAGAGGACTACATGGATTTCGCCATGATCGGTGACGCCGTGGCTTCCATGGAAGACGGTGTCCTGACGCTGCGGATCGACCTCCGAGCCGGGTCCTAGCCACGCCACACGTCGCCAGAAGTCGTCAACGGCGGCTGCGTTGTGGAGGGTCGGCCGCTATAGTTGACTACCGCATCTTGCGGACGTAGCTCAGCTGGTAGAGCATCACCTTGCCAAGGTGAGGGTCGCGGGTTCAAATCTCGTCGTCCGCTCCACATAGTGCCTGGTCAGCGGTCCGCAGGGGCCGTTGACCCGCGTCTGAGCTGCCCATCACGCCCATCACGATGCCCATCACGAGCGTGGGTGAACTTGCTCAGCGTTGTTCCAGCAGCCGGTCTC
>JAHELU010000027.1 GCA_024644005.1 Acidimicrobiales bacterium
TCAACCGCTGCACGGCCTCCGGGTCGTCGAGCTCGCAGAGGGCATCGCCGGACCGTACGCCGGCAAGCTGTTGGCCGACTACGGGGCCGAGGTGGTCAAGGTGGAGCCACCGGGCGGCGACCGGGCCCGTCGCCTCGGTCCGTTTCCCGACGGCGTCGGTGAGCACGACGACGGCGCCGGCGAGCTCAGCGCCCAGTTCCTGCACCTGAACACGAACAAGCGGTCGGTGGTCGCCCTCCCGGATGACGAACTGGTCGACGACCTGGTCGGCGGGGCCGACCTGGTCATCCAATCGAGCCCACTCCCGGATCCGACCGACCTGCGAGCCGGTCACCCGGGGCTGGTCATCACCTCCGTGACCTCGTTCGGTCTCACGGGCCCCTGCGCCGGGTACGCCGGCGAGGAGATCGTGCACTACGCCTATGGTGGCCCGATGTCGGCCACCGGCTCGCCCGATCGTGAGCCGGTCAAGATGGGGGCGGCGGTCGGCCAGTACCAGTGCGGTGCGGTGGCCGCCGTGGCGTCGCTGGCCGGGCTGATGCTGGCCGCCGGAGGCCGTGGCGTCCACATCGATCTCTCCAACATCGAGACCCAGGTCGGCTCCATCGACCGGCGGATGACCTACCTGCTGTACGCCGCCTACCGTGGGGAGAACGTCGAGCGCTCCGGCGGCTACCGGGTCGGGCCCCTCCCCAACGGGTGCCGGCCCACCCAGGACGGGCACATCCAGATCTCCACCCTCATGAACTGGATCCCCCGGATGCTGGCGGTGGTGGACGAGCCCGACCTCGCCGCGCTGTACCAGGACCCGGGGTTCATCATCGACGAGTCGGTGCCCGATCTGGCCGATGCCCACCTGCTCGGGTGGTCGCTAACCAGGACCCGGCAGGAGGCGATGGAGCAGGCCCAGGCCGGCGGCTGGCCGGTCACCGCCGTCAATCGGCCGGTCGACCTGCTGACCGACCGCCACTTCGAGGAGCGGGGCTTCTTCGTGCCGGTCGATCATCCGGTGGCCGGAACGGTGCGCCAGCCCGGACCGCCGATCCGGATCGCAGACGGCTGGGAGCTGCGACGACCGGCTCCGACCCTGGGCCAGCACGACGACGAGGTGAGAGCCGAGCTGGCGGCGACCGATCCCGAGTCCCCGCCCCAATCCCCACCACCCGGGTCGGCGACCACCACCGATCGACCGCTGCCGCTCGACGGGATCCGGGTGCTCGACCTGACCGTGGTGTGGGCGGGCCCCTACGCCACCTGCATCCTCGGCGACCTCGGCGCCGAGGTGATCCGGGTCGACAATCCGATGATCTTCCCGTCGGCCACCCGGGGCATGATGGCCAGGCCGCCGAAGGAGATCATCGCCGACGTCGGCGGGATCTTCGGCGGCTACCCGGACGGCGAGCCGGGCGAGCGGCCGTGGAACCGGGTTGCGCTGTTCAATGCCCACGCCAGGAACAAGAAGAGCATCACCCTCGATCTGCGGAAGGACGCTGGCCGGGAGGCATTCCTCCGGCTCGTCGAGCGGTGCGACCTCATGATCGAGAACAACTCGGTCGACCTGCTCGACAAGCTCGCCGTCGGCTGGGAGACGCTGCGAGCCCGCAACCCCCGGCTGATCCTGATCCGGATGCCGTCCGTGGGGCTGACCGGGCCCTACCGGGACTATCTGGGCTTCGGCGTCAACTTCGAGGGTCTGTGTGGGTTGACCGCCATCCGGGGCTACGCCGACGCCGACCTCAGCGAGAGCGAGACCGTGTACCACATGGACGCAGCGTCAGGCTCGGCCGGGGCGTTCGCCGCGTTGCTGGCACTGCGGCGCCGGGAGGAGACCGGTGTCGGCGAGATGATCGAGCTCTCCCAGTCCGAGAACATGCTGTCCCACCTCGGGGAGCTGTTGATCGATGCGGACCGAACCGGTCGGGTCCACGTGCCGCTCGGCAACCGCCACCACCGCAACGCTCCCCAGGGCTGCTACCCCTGCAGGGGCGACGACGCATGGGTGGTGCTCTCGGTGGCCGATGACGCCGATTGGCAGGCCCTGGCCGAGGTCGCCGACCACGAGGAGTGGCTGGCTGACGAGCGGTTCAGCACCGCCGCCGGGCGCCGGGAGCATCACGACGAGCTGGACGAGCTGATCTCGAACTGGACCGGCAACCACACGCCCGGCGAGGTCTTCGCCGCCTGCCAGGACCGCAACATCGCGTCGGCCCCGGTGCTGCACGAGCTGGAGGCGATGGCCGATCCTCACCTCGCCGCTCGGACCATGTTCCACGACAACGGCAACGCGGAGCTGGGAACCCACCGGTACCCCGGCCACCTCTGGCACTGGGACGGCCCGGATCTGGCCTGGGGTCCCCTGCCGGTCTTGGGCGGCGACAACGAGTCGGTGCTGAAGGACATCGTCGGGCTCACCGACGAGCAGTACGCAGACCTCGAGGCCGACGGCCACCTCAGCCTCGACTATCTCGACCCCGAGGGCAACCCGCTGTAGCGCGAGGCGTCAGGAGTAGAGGATGGACGCCGACGGGGTCTTGGTCATGGGGATGCTGTCGGCCCCGTATGCGAAGTTCAGGACGGTCCTCACGCAGCCCTCGTGGATCGGTCGGACCCGATGGGGGAACTTGTCGGCCCGCAGGAGGTAGGCGTCGCCGGCGCGATGGGCCATGACCGAGGCGTGACCGGCGGCGCAGGCGTCGAAGAACTCGAGGTGCCCGCAGCCCGCTTCACAGGTCGGGCTCTCGAGGAACAACACGAGGGCCAGCGGGTAGTCGTCGGTGTGGAGGCCGTGGGTGTCACCCGGCCGATGCAGGACGTTCAGGACGTGCCGCTCGACCGGGTCGTCGGCCAGCTGCAGGTTCAGCCCGACCGCCCGACCGATGCCGTCGACCAACCGCGGGTCACGATAGAGGGCGCCGATGGCGGGGGCGGCCTCGGCGATCTCGATCCCGCCCAGGGTCGTCATGTGGCGGGGGGTGCCGCCCATGCACTCCATCTCGAAATCGCGCCGCTTGGCCCGCTGCTGGAGCCGCTCGACCTCTTTGCGGAGGGCGACGAGGGCGGACGGGGTGACGAGGCCGGGCAACGACAGGTAGCCGGCGTGTCCGAACTGGGCAGTGGCTGCGGCGACGTCGATCGACCGGAGCGCATCGAAGTCGATGGCGAGGCCGTGATCGTTGCCGTCACGCTGCGAAACCGAATCGGTGCTTGGTGTCATACGAGCGCCCAGGATAGCTCTCCGGCGGCGCTGCGGACGGACCAGAATCGGGTGCCCCATGTCTCACGAGCCGAGCGACGTCTCCCGGTTCGTCGGCACCGGATCCGGGCCCCAATCCGGCAGTGGGGCGTACACGACGGGCCGCTGCCTGGCGTAGTCCAGCTCCCAGGCCCGGGGCCAGGGATTGCCGGTGCAGCCCTTCAGACCAGCTGTTTGCTGCTCCATGACCCCGGCCGGTCGACCGGCCACCGGACAGCGCGGCTTCGGATGGCGTTGCCCGAGCAGGTGACCGACCTCGTGGTTCACGAGATAGCCCCGATACACCTCGACCCCGAGGGTCCAGTGGTCGACCGCACCACGCCACCGGTCGGCGTTGAGCGCGACCACCGGCCCGTTCTGGCAGCTGACCGTGCCGAAGGTCTCCAGTGGCAGGCAGAGCCGGTCCACCTCGGGTCCCTCGGCCAGCACCACCAGGTACGGCCCGTCGTCGTCGGTGACGAAGCTGAACCCGGCCAGACCCCATCCTCGGGGATCGGTGAGGATGGCCATGGCCTCGTCACGGAACTGGGATGACGACACGTCGTCGACCCGGCTCTCGAATCGCAGTCGGACCAGCTCGGGACTACCGGGCGTGGTCACCGGCTCAGCCACCGGCCGTGTCGTGGGCTGGGTCGTGGGCTGGGTCGTGGGCTGGGTCGTCGGCTGGGTCGTCGGCGGTGTCGTCGGTGTCGTCAGCTCGGTCGTGATCGAGCCGACCTCCGCCGAGCCTCCAGTTGGCGCGTCGACCGACAGTACCGGTCGGCCCGTCGTGGACGTCGAGCGGTCCGTCGCCTTGGATTCGATGGCGACGATGGTGGCGGCACCCTCGACCTGCTCGTCACCGGTAGCGGCGCCGCAGGCCGAGGCCGCCAGGGCCAGTACGGCGATGAACGACCACCAGAGCCGAACGCCGATGACGACTGTCGTGCGACGGGCGACCACCGCGCCGATCCTACCGCAGCGGGAGGGCTCTGACCCTGATCCGCACGTCACCGCGAGCGTCGATGACCGCTTCGTTGCCCGTAACGAACCTGACGTGGTGCTCCACGCCGAACACACCGGACAGCACGTCGTCGGTGAACGGGTCGTCGACATCGATCTCCAGCTCGAGCCGCGGCAGGGCCCAGGCATCGATCTGCGCCGCCCTGGCCAGCTCTCCCCTGGCGGACCGGACCCGCTTGATCGGGAACGGGATATCGGCCCAGTCGACGAGGATCCCCGCTGCATCATCCTGATTCGAGTAGATCTCCAGCCGCCATCGCAGTTGCTCCCTCGGTGACACCAGGCCGTGCGGCCGTCGTCTCGTGGTGCCGGCCAGGTTCCACTGCACTGCGACCAGGGGCACGACGAGGACGAGCAGGCTGACGACCTTGAGCACGTACTCAGGCATCTTCCGCCACCCGCGTGTCGGCGTCAGAGCTCAATCGCCCAGCCTCCGTCGCCCTCGTAGAGGACGGTCGTGCCCGGGCGGGCCCGCAGCCACTCCGCCACGCCGTCGAGGTAGCCGACGGGTGAGCTCAGCCCATGGATCCGCCACTGCGCCTGGCTCGGGGTGAACAGGACGATGATCCGGTCCTTGCCAGCCTCTTCGGCCCGGTTCTGGAGCTCCCGGATCCATGCCTCGCTCTCCGCCGCAGGTATCTCGGCGAACTCGTTCCGCCCTATGGTGCGATCCCGTGCGGGGGCGAAGCCGCTGTCGAGGACGAACAGCGTGTCGTCCTCGGCCCGCTCGTATCCGGCGAGCAACACCGCCCGGTCACCGCCCGTGGTCATCTCGAACGCCTCGTTGCCGAACCGGGCCACCAGCAGCAAGGGCGTCAGCACGAGGACGACGACCGGGACCAGCACCGGCAGCGCTCTGACCCGGATCGCGGCGATCACCCGGCCGATCAGGATCGCAGCGAACGGCAGGGTGAACAGCACGACCCCGAACACGATGTCCCGGCCCCAGCTCTGCAGCACCAGGGCGATCGACGGGATGGTGGCCAACGGCACGAGGGGGACGGCGGGACGGAGATGGCGGAACCGCTCCGTGGCGAGAGCGACGCCGATCGCCACCACGCACGAGAACGTGGCCACGCCGACGAGCAGCCGCACGCCGGTGACGAAGAGCTGCTCCCTGGATGAGGCCGCCACCCGGTCGGCCGTGGTCGATCGGACGTCGCCGAAGAAGCCGATCTGGGCCACGAAGTCGTCCAGCTGGGTCGACCACCACGGCTCGGCGGTGACCAGGAACCAGCCCAGGTAGCCGAGGACGAGCATGGCGAGCAGCCGCCAGGCGACCGTCCGACCGTAGACACCCACGATGAAGAGACCGAGACACATGAAGAACGGGGCCAGCGGATCCGAGACGATGGCTCCGTAGCCCAGGACGACGAGCGCGACGAACACCGGTGTGGAGCGGGCGGCCGGGCGATCGCCGCCGGCTGCGGCGAACCGGGCCAGCGTCGGCACGGAGGCGCTCCAAGCGAGGCTCGAGCGCAGCGGGCCGCTCTCCAGCAGCACCAGCATCGCCAGGTAGGCGATGAACCCGAAGCTCTGCGGCGAGAAGTGGTCCTGTCCGGTCCACGCGAGCAGGATGTAGACCAGTGCCGACACCGGCCCGATCACCGGTATGGAGGGATAGGACCGTGTGGCGAAGGCCGATACGAGCACCGCGGTGGCACCGAGCACCGCAGTGGGCCACAGCCGCAGCACCAGGTCGAGGACGCCGTCGTCGATGTCGGCGAGCGGAGCCATGAAGACCCCGAAGAACCCCGGCCAGGCGAATCGGGTGTCGATGAGCACGTCACCCGAGCTCGACTCGTCGATGAACCGGACGAACCCGAGGTTGGTCCACACGGTCTGGAACCTGACGTGGTCGTGGGCCAGATGGGGCGAGGTGTGGAGGATGCCGAGCCACATCATCGGCACCACTGCGGCATAGCGTGTCCGCTCCGTCGTCGCCGTCCGGAGCAGCAGTGCCGAGGCGACCGCTCCGAGACCGACCGCGATCCAGTACATGGCCGGGAGGGCGGAGACGATGCCGTAGCCGCCGACCTGGTCGCTGGCAGCGCGCCGACCGCCCATCAGGCCGAGCAGCACCGACAGGACAACGAGACCGATCCCGAGGCTCCTGGCGGGACCGATATCGACGAGTAGGGCTCCGGCCTGGCTCGGCCGTTGCCGCATCACCACCGATCTCGCCTCTCCGAGCCACCCAGGCCGGGCTCGACCGACGAGATCAGGAGGGCCAGCACGATACCGTAGGCGGTGGCGGTGGCCACCACTAGCTCGCCGTTGGCGACCCGGAACCAGATGAGGGACTGGACCGCGATGGCCGACAGGGCGATCGACAGCCCTGCGGCCACGACGACGAAGATCGGCCACGATCGGAGCTCGCGATGGAGCACCACGGCCAGCGGGGCGCCGACGAACAGCCCGAGCTGGAAGAGCGCCAGGATCCCGCCCACCGTGTCGGCCCCGGCCAGCATCGCCACCACCGTCGCGGCCCCGAGCGCGCCAACCGCCCAGGCACTCTGCCCGACGTTCAGGATTCCGAGTCCAGGCAGCGCCTCATTCCCTCCACAGAGCACCATCGCTTGGGTAGAGGGTAGCCACCGGCGAGTGCCCGAGTGGTGACGCCCAGCCGGTCGCCGGGTCGGGAGTGAGACCGGCGGATCGACGCGGATCTCAGGAGCTGCAGGAGAGCTGTGAGCAGCCCGGCCGGGACCTCGCCCACTCCGGTCGCTTCGCGGCGTACTGCTCGTATGCCGGTTGGTCGTCATAGGGACGTCGCATCACGTCGAGCAGCTCGTTCACCGGTGCGAAGTCGTTCTGCTCGGCGGCGTCGATGGCGATCTGAGCAAGGTAGTTGCGGAGCACGAACTTCGGATTGACCTGGTTCATCAGCAGCCGCCGGCTGGAGTCGTCGATGCCCCGGGCCGCCAGCACCTGCCCATAGCGGCGGAGCCAGACCACCGTCCGCTCCCGTACCTCGACCGCTCCCCCATCGAGGTAGTAGGCATCGGCCAGTGTCGCCACCAGCTCGTCATCGGCCGGGCGATCCGCCGCGTCGTGGCCGCTGACGCAGGCCACATCGGCCAACCGCCGGAAGAAGATGGTCATGTCGGTCTCGGTTGCGGTCAGCAGCCCGAACAGCTCCCCGAGCAGCGCATCGGCTTGCTCGTCCTCGCCCTGGCGATCACCGTCCACCTCGTCCGGGCTCGACGGGCCGAGACCGAGCTTCGCCCGCCACATCGCCCGGTCAGCTCGCTCGAGGTCGGTGCCATAGCGCTGGAGCGAGTCCTGGAAGGGCTCGGGGTCGCCGGTCAGCGGGACGAGCGCATTGGCGAGCTGCAGCAGGTTCCAGTGGGCGACCTGGGGCTGCTGCCCGTAGCGATACCGCCGATGGGCAGCATCCGTCGTGTTCGGCGTCCAGCCCGGATCGAAGTCCTCGAGCCAGCCGTACGGTCCGTAGTCGATCGTGGCCCCGTGGATCGACATGTTGTCGGTGTTCATGACGCCGTGGACGAACCCGACCCGCATCCAGCCCACGACCATGGCGAGCGTCGAGGCGCAGACCTCGTCGAAGAAGGCGGTGTAGCTCTCCGGGCTCCCTGGCCCGTGGTCGTCGAGCAGGCGGCCGAAGTAGGTGCTCACCGTGAAGTCGGCGAGTTGCCGGAGCTCATCGAGCTCCTGGCGGGCGGCGAAGATCTGGAAGTTGCCGAAGCGGAGGAACGAGGGCGCCACCCGGCACAACACCGCCCCCGGCTCCGGGCGGGGGTTTCCGTCGTAGAACATGTCTCTGACCACCTTGTCCCCGGTGACGACCAGGCCGAGGGCCCGGGTGGTCGGGATTCCGAGGTGGTGCATGGCCTCGCTGCAGAGGAATTCCCGGATCGACGACCGCAGCACCGCCATGCCATCGGCGCTGCGGGAGTACGGGGTCGGACCGGCTCCCTTGAGCTGCAGGGTGTGGCGCCGTCCGTCGGGCCCGACGAGCTCTCCCAGTGAGATGGCCCGCCCGTCGCCGAGCTGTCCCGCCCAGTGACCGAACTGGTGACCGCCGTAGCATGCGGCGTGGGGATCCATGTCGTCCACGACCAGGTTGCCGGCCAGCACCGCGGCCATGACGTCACCGTGCGCGGTCCACAGCGACGGATCGAGACCTAGCTCGGCCGACATCTCGGGGGACCAGGCCACGAGGGCCGGGGCAGCGGCCCGTACGGGCCGGACGCGCGACGCAACCGCCCGATGTACCTGGCGTGGCCGATTCTCGGTGCTCGGATCGATCGGGAGGTCCCGGAGGAACCGATTGTCCCACCGCAGGTCTGCGAGCTCCGGCGGGACGACTTCCATCGACCGTTGTGCTGCACTGGCATCGTGCGGTCCGGTTGACCCGGTGGCCATCCTGCCTCCTCTCGTCGCCTCGCCGACGTCGTGGCCCGGATCCAACGCTAGCCCGCCCGAGCAACGCCACGGCAAGCTGGAGCTCCACCATCGCCGCCAACCGCTACTGTTGGACCATGCAGTCCACCGGTGGACCGCCCGCCCAGGAATCGGCGGTCGGCGAGCTCCAGGAGGCTATAGAGGAGTTCTTCCTGGCCCGGATGCCCCGGAAGCACTCGGCGCACACCCTGGCCGCCTACCGCCGAGACTTCGCCGCCATCGTGGACCGACTGGCGGAGGTCCTCGGGCGCCCGGCACACGAGATCGGGCTGGCGGACCTGCAGGTCAAGACCCTGCGAAGGGCCTTCGCCGGCATCTCCCACCAGTCAGCGGCCACGATCGCCAGGACCTGGTCCACGTGGAACCAGCTCTTCACGTTCCTCGTTGCGGAGCGAACCATCGCCGGCAACCCCATGGCAGCGGTCGAGAAGCCCCGGGTCCCGAAGAGCCGGCCCAAGGCCATCACCGGCGACGACAGCGTCGAGCGGCTGCTCCAGGTCGCCGCCACCGGACGACAGGGGGCCCGAAACCCGTGGCCGGAGCGGGACTTCGCCATCATCATCACGCTGTTGACCTGCGGCCTCAGGCTGTCCGAGCTGCTCGGGCTCTCCATGCGCTCGATCGACGGGCCGCCCGGTGACCGGGTGATCGGGGTTCGGGGCAAGGGCAACAAGGAGCGCACCGTCCCACTGGAGCCCGAGGTCGAGGCCATCATCGACGCCTACCTGGAGAGCCGCCTCACCCGGTTCCCCGGCCGTATCGCCGCCGACGCCGCGCTGTTCGTCGCCAACGACGGCTCGCCGCTGAGGCGGGGGGCGCTGCAGTACATGGTGGAGCAGCTCTACCGGGAGGCCGGGATCCGGACGAGGGTGCCGGCCGGCGCACTGGTTCACGCCCTGCGCCACACGTTCGCCACCAGCCTCGCCAGGAACGGGGCCAGCGGCACCGAGCTCCAACGGCTGCTCGGCCACGAGTCGCTGGCCACCACCCAGCGCTACGTCGATGCCAGCGCCCGGGAGGTCCGTGCGGCGGCCCGGTCCAACGAGGCCTATGCAGCGCTCCGCAACCTGGATCGTGGAGCGGTTCCGGCCGATTGATCGAATACGCTTGGTCGGGGCTTGTGTCACCTGCATTTCAGCTGAAAACCAGGACGCCATCGGGTAGCCGGGCCCAATAGTATTCTCGTCCGGGCGGGATGCCCGGACGAACAGGCAGGCCGGAATCGCAGATCCCAGGCTCTCCGCAGCAACACACGTCGTCCAGCACACGTGAAGGTAGGTTCCCGGCATGGGCCGCAGAATCGAAGTTGAACTGACAAGCACGCGAGACGACGGCTCGTGGACCTGGCGGGCGGCCGGAGCCAAGCAGCCCAAGGGGGACCTCCTGGGCTCCCTCCTCTACGACGGCGCCAAGGTCGGCGATGTGGTCAAGGCGGAAGCCGAGTTCCATCTGGACGGGATCGAGATCACCGAGGTGTTCGCGCCGAAGCAGAAGCGGGAGCGGACCGACCTCCTCGAGCTGAAGACGAGGCCACTTCGCGACGACGAGCTGGTCACCACGCAGCGGGTGGCCCGCAGCGAGCGACAGGGAGACCGCAAGGGCGGCCGGGGTCGAGCCAGAGGGCGGGGTGGCGACCGGGAAGATCGCAGGACCCGAGGTGGCGAGAGAGGCGGCCCACGCCCCGAGGCCGACCGTCGACCACGGCCGAAGCGGCTCCGTCCGAAGCGGGTCCACCGTGACGCCCTGCTCGCCGAGGTCACCGAGGAGCACCGCCCGATCGTCGAGCAGGTACTGAAGGACGGCATGCCCGGGGTCCGGGCCGCCATCGAGAAGCAGAACGCCGAGGCCAAGGAGGCCGGGAAGCCGGAGATCGACGCCACGCCCATCCTGGCCATCGCCGAGAAGAACCTGGGCAAGGCCCGGCTCGCCGAGTGGCGGGATCGGGCCGACGCCGCGCTGGCCGACTCGGAGGAGCTGGACATTCGCGACCTCCGATCGGTGGTCGTGGCCGGCACCGACGTCGCCCGAGACGACGAGAGCAGGGCACTGGTCGACCAGATCAAGAGCGTCCTCGACGCACGACTCGAATCGGACCATGCCGCATGGCTGCGCGACCTCGACGCAGCCGTGAGCGACGGCCGAGTGGTTCGAGGCCTGCGGCTGAGCTCACGGCCGGTGAAAGCCGGGGCGCCGCTGCCCACCGAGATCGCCAGCAAGCTGGCGGAGCAGGCGTCGGCTGCGCTCGCTCCCGACGTGATGCAGGATCGCTGGGCCACGGTGCTGGACGCGCTGGCCTTCTCGCCGGTGCGGGGGGCGGTCACCCCTGTCGGTGTCCCGCCCGAGCCCTCCGAGGAGCTACTGGCCGAGGTTCGGCGGCTCTCCGATCGGATCCCGGCCATCGCCACCATGTTCGGCATCGACCCCGCCCAGGTCCCGAAGAGCGCCAAGCGCAGGCGCCCACCCCGCAAGGGTCAGAAGGACCGGGCGGGCGGCCAGAGCCGGGGCGGGCGCGGCGAGCGCCGTGACCGAGATGGCGGCGGCCCCCGCAAGGGTGAACCGAGCCGACCGGCCCCCCGGGCCGAGCAGGGCAAGGCGACCGACGAGCAGTCATCCGAACCAACGCCGAGCGTGGAAGGGGCCCCGACGGGCTCCGCTGCGCCCACGGACGCGCAGCCCGAGCAGGCCATCGCGCCCGCGGACGCGCCAGATTCGCAGCCCGAGCAAGCCACCGCGCCCGCGGACACGCAGCCCGAGCAGGCCATCGCGCCCGCGGACGCGCCAGACACACAGCCAGAGCAGACCACCGCACCCGCGGACGCGCCAGATTCGCAGCCCAAGCAGGCCACCGCGCCCGCGGACGCGTCAGATTCGCAGCCCAAGCAGGCCACCGCGCCCGCGGACGCGCAGCTCGAGCCAGAGGCGGGGCGGGACCTCGGCAGCACCGTGGATGCGCCCGAGCCGGAGGGCGCGACCACCGGGGCCGAGTAGTCGGCCGACCGGATCGGCGGCGACCCCGGTATCGGTCAGGACGGCGCAGCGATGATGCCGTGGTCGACCAGGAAGGTCTGGAGCCCGCCGACCAGGTCGTAGTCGCCCAGCCGATCGAATGGCACCCAGGCCGCCTCGGCGGCGTCGTCCCCTGCCACGGGATCGCCGACCGCCAGCGGAGCAGCGGCGAAATCCAGGATGACGAAGTGGTACTGCTCGCTGATCCGCTCGACCCATCCGAGGAACCGACCGCACGAGACGGCCAACCCGGTCTCCTCCAGCACCTCGCGCTCGACCGCCTGGGTCAGCGTCTCGCCCAGCTCGACCCGCCCGCCGGGCACCGACCACTGACCGACCGCGGCACCCCTGCCCCGCCGGACCAGCAGCAACCGGTCCTCGTCGATGACGACCCCGCCGACGCAGATCTCCGGCCTAGTCGCCATCGCCGTCGGCTGCAACGAATGACCGGTGGACGGTCAGCATCCTCGCCTTCAGCCCGAACGACTCGAAGAAGTTCTTGGTGTTGCGGTCACCGGGCAGGGCCAGGGAGTCGATGCCGATGCACCCGGCCGCCTCGGCCAGCTCGATCAGCAGATTCATCATGGCCTCGCCGATGCCAGACTTCCTGGCCTCGGCATCGACGACGAAATCGGTCAGCCGGGCCAGCCGCGACCCGTCGAGCAGCTCCTCGAGGTAGGCCAGCCCGTAGCCGAGGACCACGTCGTCGTAGCTACCCACCACCACCAGCGCTCGGTCGTCTGCCAATGCCGATTCCACCCGAGGTCCGATGGGGGCCGGCCCGGCCTCCCGCTTGAGGAACATCGCACCGCCCCGCTGCTGCTCGATCTCTCGCCGATGGCGAGCGTTGATCGCCTCGATCGCCGCAACATCCGCGTCGACGGCCGGCCGTGCGGTCTCCATGTGCGCTCCCCGCTCAGCGAGTCAGTCGATCGAGCTTGCCGAGGACGGTCTTCCTGGCTCGATTCGCTTCCTCGTGGGCTCTGATCCTGGCCAGCTGTCCGGCGTCCAGCTCGTCGAGCAGGGCCACGATCTCCTTGGCCTTCAGCTCGTCGTACCTCGCGATCGGGAGCGGCTGCTCTTCGGCCGGCTCGGGTGGCGGGGACGGCTCGCTCTGCGGTGACCGCACGATCTCGAGAGCTGGGGGCGTGCGACCGTCCCGGTCGGTGGTCCGCCCCGACGCGACGCCTCCGGCAGCGGGGTCCGTCGGCGGGGCGAGCCCGATGGCGGCTCCGATATCGGTGATCTGGCGGGCGACGAGCGTTGCCAGACCCTCTGCGAGCTGGGTGAATGGATCGGCGTCACCACGCTTCACGGCGACCTGGCCGATGAAGCGGGCGAGCTGGACCTGGCTCTTGCCTCGCTTCACGAGCTTGGGAATCACTTCCTCGTACTCGTAGAGCAGACCGACCGGGGCGTAGACGAACAGGTCGATCAGTTGATCGATGGGCGATTGCTCGTCGTCTGCCATGACTCCAGGCTACTCGTCGATCGGTTCACCGCAGTGGGGACAACGGGGATCCGGATCGCGGGTGATCTGGCTGCGATTGACCAGCAGGAAGCAGCTCTGGCAGACGATCTCCTCGCCACGACCGGGGCTGCCCCCGCCTTTCGAGCTGCCGTCCTCCGCGTCCTCGTCGTCGTCATCGTCCTCGGATGCGGCCAGCCGGTCCCGCAGGATCGCATCGAGGTCGGCCTCGACGTCGTCCGGATCCTGGTCCTCGTCCTCGTCCTCGTCCTCGGCGACCTTCCTGGCCCGGGGCCGAGCGACCTCTTCCGCCTCTTCCTCTTCGTCCTCATCGTCGTCGTCGACCACTTCGACATCGTCGAAGGTCTCGAGATCTTCGGCGATCTCGATCTCCGGGTCGAGCTCGCCTGCGGCAACCTCGTCGTCGTCCGGCTCCTCATCGAAGTCGTCGTCGAGGTCCTCGTCGGCCTCTTCGAGCTCCTCGATCTCTTCGTCGGTATCGTCAGTCATCGACCATTGCCTCGTTGTCGGACCTTGGCGGGAACGGCCGGACTCTAGCCATTTCGGCAACGACTTCGTTACACCCCGGGCATTCTTTTTCCAATCGACCGTTCCAATCTCGGTGGTGCGGCACATCATGGCACACTCCACCTCCGGCGCAAGTCGGCGCGGTGCCGCCCGGCGGGCAGTACCCGAACCCGGTCAGGCCTTCCTGAAGCGTCGCCTGATCTGGCCGACGTTGTCGATGTAGGCCTGGGTGTCGTCGTAATAGCCTCTGGCCGCCACCGAGCCGGGACCCTGGTAGTAGCCGGCCAGCGCCGCCTGTTCGCTGCCCATGTAGCCGATCAGCCATCGGAGCAGCCGGGCGCTCATCCGGATGTTGTCGTCCGCCACCCAGGGGTCGAGCTGGGCCTTGATGAGATCCCGGGCCACCCAGTCGGCCGTGGTGGGCAGCAGCTGGCCGACGCCGATGGCCCCGGCAGGGCTGACCACCGACTTCTGCCAGCCGGACTCTCGGTAGGCCATCGCCATGAGCAGGTCCCGGGGCACGCCGTAGTGGTCGGCCCACCGCTCGAACGACGGGATGAGCTGCAGCCGCTCGGGGTTCGCTCGGAGCCGGCCCGGCAGGGCGTTGTAGCCGGCGGCGGGATCGACTGCGGCCAGCGAGGTCCCGGCCGGGAGCACGAGCTTCTGCCCGACCCGGATCAGGTGGGGATCGGCGATGCCGTTCGCCGCGATGAGACGCGACATGGGTACGCCGGCCCGGACCGCGATCACGCTGACCGAGTCGCCGGGTCGGACGACGTAGTAGACCGGCTCGGCGCCGGGGATCGTGAGAACCTGACCGACGCGGATGAGGTGGAGGTCGGAGATGCCATTGGCCGATGCGAGCTCGGCGGTTGTCACCCCGTGGTCCCTGGCGATGACCGACAGCGAGTCACCGGACCGGACTTCATAGGTCTGCGACGCAGCAGGTCCGGCCACGCCGGCCAGCACTGCCGCAGCGCAGACGACGGCGACGGCGATCCGAGTCGCCCGTCTCCCGGGAGCACGGCGAGTGCGGCGAGTGCGGCGAGTGCGGGGCTGGCCCGGCTTCGTGCCACCGGATCGCCCACTCGGCAGCCGGTCGACGGCGGTCTCGGCCGGCGGATTGAGGATCCGGCCTCTGAGGGTTGACACAGCCACAACGGCTCTCCTGACGAAATAGACGGGCCCGGCGAACCGGACCTCTGGCCCTACCTGATCAGACAGCGCTACCTGTCCGCCTTGCTTCTGCCCGTCTTTCCGCTTCCAACCGCTCCAGCTCCGCCTCAGATGAGTGGTTGACGAACGTCATCATAGCCGCAATGGCCGCATGACCTGCCACATTCTCGATCAGTTTGTGCATCCGCTGCACGACGGCCCGATAGGCGGGGTGCCCCTGCGGGGTGCTGCGCAACTCGATGGTGTGCATCGCCGACCGAGCGTTCAGGTTGAGGTTGAACCGCACGCGGTAGGCCAGGCTGACCGCATAGGACGCCTGCGGCTCGAAGCCAGCGCTGCGCAGCGCCTCGTAGAGATCGGCGGACCGCTCCATCGCCTCGTCGAAGGCGTCCGCCACCCCGGCATCGTCTATCAGGGGAGACCTGGTGTACCCGTGGTGCGGGTTGAGTCGCTGCCACTCGACCGTCAGCATCCGATGCCGCTGCAGATCCCGGAACGCGCCGTAGTCGGCCAGTATGTCGAACCGGTAGAACGGCCGCTCGAGCGCCCGACCGGGGCGGTGGCGCCGGTTCTCCCGGTCGCCGGCGTAGGCCTTCATGACGCCGATTCGCTCCTCGACCGACATGGCCCTGACCCGCTCCTCGATGGCCCGCTCCGAGAGGTGGGTGTACGGGTACAGCATCGAGGCGACGACCTTGCCGTCGGCATCGGGATCGAAGTCCACCAGCTCGACCCGCTCGTCGTCGTCGTAGACGTCGATGTCGCCGAGCAGCTCGGCGGCCACGGTCTCCATCGCCAGCCGATTCCGCTCCAGGTAGTCGCTGGTCAGCTGGCCCCGGTCCGGCAGGTCGACCCGCTTCACGAAGGACGGGATGACCTTGCGCAGCTCGGCCAGCATCAGCTCGCCGTACTGGCGGGCCTCCGGTAGTGGATCGGCCCGCATCCGCAGCAGCAGCTGCTCGTAGGCCTGGCCGGTGGCGTAGATGCCGACGTTCGACTGGGCCGCGGCCGGCAGGACCCCTCGAACCGCATCGAGGGCCTTGGCCTTGACCGCCATCCGGTACACGAAATCGCTGTCCGCCGGGCTCTTTGGGGTGTGCTGGCGGACGAAGTCCTGCACGATCGGGGTCAATCGGGAATAGGTGTCGAAGAGCCGGTCGAGGTCGCCGACGTAGCGGGTCCCGAGGGCCGAGCCGAGCACGTCTGGATCGCGGTAGTAGCGGTAGCGACCGGATGGCCGCGAGTCGTAGGCGATGTAGCGGGTCGATTGCTCGAGGTAGGCGGCCAGGCGGCCCCATTCCAGGATCTTCGTCAGGAGGTTCGACGCCTGCTCACAGGCCAGATGGATGCCGCCGAGCTGGGCCACCGAGTCGTCGCCGTACTCGAAGAAGATCCGATCGTAGAGATCTTCCGCCCGCTTCAAGCCGACGGTGGCGTCGATGGAGGCGTCGCCCTCGATGTCGAGCTCGCCGACGAACTCGTCGAGGAAGAGCCGGCGGAGGCTCTTCGGTGACCGGGAGTAGCGGGCGAAGAGCGCACCCTTCACCACCTCCGGCAGGTTCACGAGTGCGAACACCGGGAGATCGAGGTTCGTGAAGTACCGCCGGAGGACGTCCTGCTCCTCGTCGGTGAACTCTTCGACAACATACGCGCTCACGGCGAGAGAGGTTAGGGCCAGTTCGACCCCTAGGGGCGGACCAAGCGCCAGAAGCCTGTCGGCACATGGACAATCACGGCCCTCCGGCGGGCCGCCGAGCTCGACACCGCGGTGGCCGAGCAACCCGTCCGGTCGGGCGAGACGGTCACGCCACCACCACGAGCCCGTCGGGCACCACGGCCAGCTCGATCGAGCGGAACCGACCGCAGCGAACGCCGTCGACCCACACCGGGACCGGTCGCCGGAACGATCGTCGCCAGGTCGCGCGTCGAGTGGTGGTCAGCCGGGGATGGGGAAGATGGGCGCCCGTCCTGGCCCGGGCGGTGGCCTCCCGCCGCTGGCGCACCCCGATCCTGCCTTCGGTGATGTCGAGCAGCCCGTCGTTGGGGTGGGCCTTCGGGCCGAGTCGCAGATCGTCGAGCCAGGCGGCGTTCATGGCCGCCACGACGACGCCCGGCCCGATGCCGGTCAGCCTCGGGCCCCGAACGGTCACGTGGGCCACGAACGGGAGCGAGACCGCCGGTGGCTCCTCCGGACCGGGCCCGAGATGGGCCAGCCCGAGGTCGATCGGGTACCCGTGGCGGTCCTCCGGGGGTCGGGGGCCCGACAGGCCGAGGGTGGCCAGCAGATCGCCGGTGGCGACGGTTGCCACCAGGGGCGAGCCGTCGGCCAGCGCTCGGTGGGCCAGCGCTGCGAGGGCGGCGTCGTCGGTCGCAGCTGGGAGCGGGGCCGGGTCGCTCCAGGGCTCACCCCAGCTGCGGCCCTTCTCGATCGTCACGACGCCCGGTCGAGCTCGTCGCCTTCGTGTGGGATGGGCTCCACGATCGACGATGCAGCGACGAGGTCCCGATGGACGGCCTCTGCCCCTGACCGGGCCGCAGCGGCCGTTCGAGCCGTCGGGGCCAGCTTGGCCAGTTGCCTGAGGAGATCGATCAGCTGCTTGGCGGTCCTGACGAAGTCGCCCGGGGTGAAGTCCTCGTCGGCCAGGACGTCGTCCAGACCGCCACCGGACGCCCAGCCGTGGGCCACGGCCATGAAGCCGGCGTGGGGCTCCCGGGTCGGCGGGATGCGAAGATCGGCTTCGTCGCCGCACAGATCGAGATGGCGGGCCTGGATGCGCCTGAACCGCCGTCGCAGCTCGTCCGAGGGGTACCAGGGGTCGAGCCGCGGCCCGTTGCTCCGGCGCTCCTCGTAGACGAAGGCGGAGGCCAGGGCCACCAGGTCCGGCCCGGAGAGCCCGTCGAAGGCCCCGTCCTCCAGTGCTTCGATCAGGAACAGGTCGCTCTCGTGGTAGAGGCGGGCCAGCCGTTGGCCGCTGTCGGTCAGCTCCCAATCGATCAGGTGTCCTCGCCGTCTGAGCAGTTCGATGACCCGGTCGAACTGGGCCGCCAGCGAGTCGGCTCTGGAGGCGGCGGACGTCCTGGCCCGGTCGAGGTTGCGCTCGATCCGGTCGAGCTTCTGCAGCCCCTTGACCGCTGCGGGATCGAGCTGGGTCCTGGCGCTGAGCGATCCGCTCGGACCGAGCGATCTGCGGTTCTTCGGCGACGCCAGGCGGGTCCTGGCCAGCAGCTGGGACACCTCGTACACGAAGCTCACACTGTTCGGCAGGTAGGGCTCGGGCAGCTCGACGAGCCCAGCGTGGAGCGGTGGTTGCAGCAGGTCGGCCGGCGTCACCTCGTAGATCTCGCCCTCACGATCGGTGACCTTGGCCCTGACCTTGCCGCCCCGGCGGAACGACACCGCCAGGACCACCACCGGGGTCGGCACGTCCGGGCTGTCGACGGTGAGGACGTCGCCGGGGTTGACCCGACCGAGGGCAAAG
The DNA here is from genome assembly GCA_024644005.1 of Acidimicrobiales bacterium. Lineage (GTDB taxonomy): Bacteria > Actinomycetota > Acidimicrobiia > Acidimicrobiales > SZUA-35 > JAHELU01. Next base: position 18,341 of record JAHELU010000027.1, read on the forward strand.
GCGATCGCCTGCTCGTCCCGCTCCTCGAGCTCCGGGGTCCTGGCTGCAGCCCGCAGCTCGTCGACCGGGCCGAAGTCCCGCTCCAACCGCCCGACGAGTTGGCCACGCCGCCGCTCCAGCTTCTCCACCCGCTGCTCCGAGAGCACGACGCCGGAGTCCACCCGGAACTGGGCGAAGGAGAGGTTCAGCAGCTGTCTGGCCCGATCCGGCGGGTACCGCCTGACGAGGTTGGCGGCCATGTTGTAGGTCGGCCGGAAGGACGAGGTCAGCACGAATCGCTTGCTGGCCGCCAGCGCTGCGATCTGGTCGAACCGCACGAACGGTGACCAGAGCACGATCGCCTCGCCGTGGCTGTCGATGCCCCGCCGTCCCGCCCTACCGGTCAGCTGGGTGTACTGGGCCGGGGTGAGGAACTCGTGGTGCTCGCCGGTGAACTTCGTCAGCTTCTCGAGCACCACGGTCCTGGCCGGCATGTTGATGCCGAGGGCCAGGGTCTCGGTGGCGAAGACCACCTTGACGAGGCCGCGGACGAAGCAGGCTTCCACCGCCTCCTTGAACGGCGGGACCATCCCCGCGTGGTGGGCGGCGACCCCGGCCTCCAGACAGGCCAGGAAGTGGCTGAAGTCGAGCACGTCGAGGTCGGATTTGTCGAGCACCTCGACGTGGTCCCGCACGACCGAGCGGATCGCTCGGCGCTCGGCATCTGAGGTCAGACGGATCCCGGCCCCCAGCACGGCGCCGGCCGCATCGTCGCAGGCGGCTCGGGAGAAGATGAAGTGGATCGCCGGCAGGAGATCACGGGCCTCGAGCAGCTCGACCACGTCGATGCGGTCCGGGGTCCGCCACTTCCGCCCGCCGTTGCGGTCGCCCCTGTTGCGACCCCGGCCGCCGTTGCGACCACCACCCCTGCCGCTCCGGCCGGTCGAGCTCCCGGCTCGCCGGGGATCGTGGTCGTAGCGGAACCCCTTCGGGTTCGGCCTCGTCCCTTGGAGGATCTTCATGAAGTGGAGGTGGCTGCTGCCCCGCTCCCCCACCAGGTACCGGTTGGTGAGCTCCACCGGGCGCTCGGTCTCGACCACCAGGGTGGTGGGACCTCGGACGGTCTCGATCCACTCGCCCAGCTCATCGGCGTTCGAGACGGTCGCCGACAGGCACACCAGCTGCACCGAGTGGGGCAGGTGGATGATGACCTCCTCCCAGACCGGCCCCCGGTAGGCGTCCTGCAAGTAGTGGACCTCGTCGAGCACCACCGTCTGGAGTCGATCGATCGAGGTCCCCGAGTAGAGCATGTTGCGCAGGACCTCTGTGGTCATGACAACGATCCGGGCGTCACCGTTGATGTTGTTGTCCCCGGTGAGCAGGCCGATCTCGGTTGCGCCATGGGCGGCCACCAGGTCGTGGTACTTCTGGTTCGACAGCGCCTTGATCGGGGTGGTGTAGAAGACGCGACGGTCGGCAACCAGGCCGAGCTCGACGGCGTAGTTGGCGACCAGGGTCTTGCCGGCCCCGGTCGGGGCGGCCACGATCACGTGGTCGCCGGAATCGACGGCGTCGAAGGCCGCCACCTGGAACGGATCTGGCTCGAATCCCAGGTCGTCGACGAACGAGGAGCGAACCGGCGGTTCGTCGCCCTGCATTACAGCGATCCGGCCCCCACCGAAGCCGATGAGTCACGCTTCCTGATCCGCTTGCCGACCAGGATGGCGATCTCGTAGAACAGGTACATCGGTATGGAGATGACCCCCAGCATGAAGGGATCACCGGTGGGGGTGATCACGGCACCGAGGATGACCACCGCCACAACAGCGATCCGTCGGTTGGCGGCCAAGGTCTCGGTCTTCACCACGCCGATCTTCTGGAGGAAGACGAGGACGAGGGGTAGCTCGGCGGCGACACCGAAGGCGAACAGCATCTTCACGAAGAAGCCGAGGTACTCGGTCGGGCCGAACAGCGGCTCGAAGGTGTCGACACCGAATCCGAGCAGGACCGTCAGGGCCTTCGGCATCAGCAGGTAGGCCACGATCATGCCCACGGCCAGCAGGACGATCGAGATCCCGATGAAGGGCAGCAGGGCCCGCTTCTCGTGGGGATAGAGGCCGGGCATCACGAATCGACCCATCTGGTACAGCACGACGGGGGTGGCCAGGATCAGACCGCCGTAGCCGGCCATGGTCAGCATCACCCCGAACGCCTCGAGCGGAGCGCGGACGAGGAACCGGCACTCCCGGCCTGCGGCCTCCTGGAACTCGCAGTACGGATCCTGCAGGAGGCCGTAAACCGGTTCCCGGAAGATGTAGACGATGATGGCGCCCAGCACGATGGCCAGCACCGACCTGATCAGCCGCTTGCGCAGCTCGGTGAGATGGCCGACCAGGGTCATCTCGCCATCGGGCGTGGCGTCGGCCGCCTTCCCGCCGCCGAACGGCATCAGCTTCACCGCGACTCCTCCAGCTCGGGCTCGCCATCGTCGGGATTGCCCCCGTCACCGTGATCGACCGCCGGCGCCGAGGCGGAGCCGTTGCCGGCGGTGTTGCCGCCGGCAGCCGGTTCTTCGCTGGGCGCGCCAGTGCCGACCTCGATCGGGTCGGCCCCGACGGCCCCGTTGCCGACCGGCCCGGCCGAGCCGGTCGGTTGCCCCGATCCGCCGGGCTCGGCATCGACATGATCGTCGGCCGGGTCCCCGTCGCTGACCGCGGGCTCGACATCGTCGGCGGCGGCGGTGTCTGCGAGCTCCTCGTCGGCGGCCGTGTCCTCGACATGATCGTCGGCCGGGTCCTCGTCGCCGACCGCGGCGTCGACATCGTCGTCGGCGGCGGTGTCTGCGAGCTCCTCGTCGGCGGGAGTGTCTGCGAGCTCCTCGTCGGCGGGAGTGTCTGCGAGCTCGTCCTCGGCAGCCGTATCTGCGAGCTCGTCCTCGGCGGCCGTGTCGTCGGACTCCTCGTCGGCGGTGACGATGTGCTTGTTCAGCGATGCTGCCGGGCGGTTCTGGATCTTGGACGGGCTGGCCGAGGCGGCCCAGGCATTCGGATCGGCCGCCCGCTCGATGTCGTCCAGGCCCGACATGAACTCGGACCGCAGGCTCTCGGTCATGCTACGGGCCTGGGCCGCCGCCCTACCGGCCCGGCGGATCACGGCGGGCAACTGCTCCGGACCGACAGCGATCAACAAGACCAAGGCGATCACGATGATTTCCCCAGGTCCAATGTTGAACACGAGTTCAGCGTACCGCTCGAAGCCCCGTCACTCGTGCCTCGGGCCGGCCGACGGCCCATTTGCCGACCTCGATCGTCGCCCTCGCAGTGGCCTCTCAGCGGCCCGAACGCCGACCGGCCAGCTCGTCAACCGTTGGTGAACTCGGCGAGTGCGGCGCTGAGCTTCGAATCGTCGTGCATCAGGTGATGGAAGTCCAGGAGGTCGTCGTGATTGATCGGCTCGCCATCGTGCCGTTCGTTCAGCTCGGCGGGCAACCGCCAAGTGGTGAAGGACACCCCGGAGGCCACCAGGAGGTCGATCGTCCTGGTCTCGGCCGGCTTGACCACGGTCATGCGGCAGTGGGGGCAGCGAAACGAGTAGGTTCCCTGGTTGTTGTCGTCACAGATACGGACGTGGACATCCTGGGTGGTCAGCTCGACATCACCGCAATCCGAACAGCTCGCACGAATTGTTGCCATTGAGGTGGACCTTCCTGCCTCGCGCTAACTCGGCTTCGACTTGGTAGTTCTCTATGATTCGGCAGGGGTTCCCCCCCTCTTGAGCGGATGGGTCGACCGACCCTCGGCGGCGGGCACGTCCCGTGACCAGTTGCCACGTCGGGTGGTCAGACGGGTGGTCAGAGCGCTCGTAGCGGTCTCGTTACGGGACCGCCCTGTCGTCGACGGGGCCGAGAAATCCACCCCGGCGTGCCAGAACCCCGGGAGAGCGGGCAGGATGGCCCGGTGAGCCCCAGATTGCCTGCGCTGAACGGCCCCCCGATCGGATTCGGTCACCGGGGAGCGATGGCCGATGCCCCCGAGAACTCGATCGCCGGGTTCGAGCTGGCGCGTGCGCTAGGGGCCACCGGGGTCGAGAGCGACGTGTGGCTCACCGCCGACGGCGTGCCCGTGCTCCACCACGACGGGAAGGTCGGATCCCGGCTCCGGCGCCGTGCGATCGCCATCACCGATCGCAGCCAGTTGCCGGACGACATACCGTCGCTGGTGGAGCTGTACGACCTCGTCGGGCCCGACTACCCGATCTCGCTCGACCTCAAGGATCCAGCCGCCTTCGGTGCGGTCCTCGACGTGGCTCGCCGGGCCGGACCAGGGGCCGAGCGCCAGCTGTGGCTGTGCCACGCCGACCTCGCCGTCCTGACCGACTGGCGGCCGCGGACGACGGCAAAGCTCATCAACTCGACCAGGGTCCAGGATCTGCCTGGCGGACTCGAGCGCCGGGCAGCCGAGCTCCAGCAACGGGCCATCGACGGGCTCAACCTGTTCCACCGCGACTGGTCAGGGGGCCGGGTGACCCTGTTGCACCGGTTCGACCGGCTGGCGCTGGCCTGGGGGGTTCGCTACGAGCGGGAGGTTGCCGAGGTCGTCGACGCAGGGATCGACGCCGTGTACTCCGACCACGTCGACCGCATGATGGCGGTCATCGCCGAGTTCTACGGGCCGAGCTCGTCAGGCTGAGCGGTCCGCCGGGGCCGGGTCAGAGCGAGCCGAGCCGATCGAGGGGCCAGAACAGGAAGAACGCCCGGCCCACGACCCGGTCCTCGGCTATCGCCCCCGTCTCGAACCGGGAGTCGAGGGAGAGCTCGCGGTTGTCGCCCATCACGAAGACGTGGCCCTCCGGCACCAGCTCGGGACCGAAGTCGCTGGTGACGATCCCGTCGTCGAGGTACGGCTCCACCAGGACCTGGCCGTCGATCATGACCACGTTGTCCTTGATCTCGATCGTCTCACCGCCGAGGCCGATGACCCGCTTGATCACGTCCCGCGGCAGCTCCGGGTTCCTGGCGATCTCGTCATCGGTGCGCCGGAACACCACGATGTCGCCCCGGTTGATGTCGTGCAGCCGGTAGCTGATCTTGTTCACCAGCACACGGTCCCGCACGAGCAGCGTCGACTCCATGGACGGCGACGGGATCCAGAACGCCTGCAACAACACCGCACGGAGGACGAGAGCCAGCAGGACCGCCCCGACCAGGACCACAGCCCACTCGATGGCGTTGCGCCTGGCGTTGCCACCGCCGGACTCCTCCTCCTCGTCGGGCTCCTCGTCCAGCTCGAGGTGGAAGACCCCTTCGGCGTCCGGGTCGAGCTCGTCGTCGTGACCGACCGCATCGTCCACCGGGTAGCCGTCGTACCCGAGACCGTCGTCGGTGTCGAAGTCCTGCCGCAGCGCGCTGTCGCCGTGGTCGGCGTCGTAGCCGAGCTCGTAGCGGTAGCCATCGTCGCCGTTCGTCGCCAGGCCGATGCCGATCTCGTCGGCCGCTGCCGGTGCCATCGGGTCGGGCGCACCAAGACTGGCGGGGGTCCAGCGACCGGTGCTGAGTCGGATCGTGTCGGCCGAGCGTCGGACTCGAGCAGGTGGCGGGGGCCAGCCGTCTTCGGCCTCCGGGTCCGCCGAGACCCCGTAGGACCATCTGTCGTCGGGTTCAGTAACCATTCGCGACCAGGCTAGTCTCCCGACAGGGCAGTAGCTCCCCTGGTGCCCATCCCACCCGGGCGGCGACCGGCGGCCCGACACACGGCCGGCCCGGGCGGCGACCGCCAGCACCGACGACCACCCGGGCCCGCCGGCGTGGCCGTATCAGCCTGCCGGACGGTACCGCTCGAGCATGCGTGCGGCGGCCCGACCGGCCAGCAGCGTGGCGTCGGCCAGGCCCTGGGCATCGACCACCCGCGCCGAGGGACCCAGCCGGACCAGTAGCCGTTCCAGCCAGGGCACGGCCGTCACCACCAGGGTGGCCGTGAGCACGCCGTCGACCGGTTCGGTGACGTCCTCGCACGGATAGGCATCGACCACCCACGATGCGTCGGCATCGAGCTCGAGCGTCACGCGGGGATCGCCCTCCCGGGGGTGGAACACCCCGTTGGTCTGCTCGCCGTCGTCCGGCCTGACGGTGGCGGGGCGATCGAGCTCGGTGATGCTCTCGATACGATCGACCCGGAAGATCCGCTCCCCATCGGCCCGGTGGCACCACCCGTGCACGTACCAGGCACCGGCATCGGCGAAGACCCGCCACGGTGCGATGACCCTGGTGGTGTGGGCGTCCCGCCCGTAGGAGTAGTACACCATCTCGATCTCGGTCCCGGCAGCCGCAGCGTGCCGGAGGCGGTCCAGCATTCGACCCTCCGCCGCTCCGAGATGGACGTCGATGTCGTCGTCGCCGACCCCGAGCGCCGCAGCGAGCTTGGCCAGGGCCCTGGCCAGCGCACCGTCGGCATCGGTGCCCGGCACCGACAGCAGGCCGTCCGACGATGCCAGCAACGCCAGGCCCTGACCGGGCGTCAACCGCAGCGGCCGGGAGAAGAAGTCGGCCAACCGGATCGTGACCCGGCCCTCGTCGTCGATCTGGACGTCGACCAGGGCGTCGGGCGAGTACGGCGGCAGCCCCACCATGTAGACCACCCCGAGGTCGGCCAGCAGCTCCTCCTCGGTCAGCCCGAACCGGGAGGCCACGTCGGCCACCTTCTCCCCAGGGTTGGCGACGATCCACGGGACGATGGCCAGGACCCGCCGCATCCGGTCGGCCGCAGTGATTCGACTCATCGGACCGGCCCCGATGCGACAGCCAGGGCCTCGAGCCACCGCACGATGTCGGCCCGCCACGCCGACGGCTCGAGCAGCTCGGCGTGGTGCAGGAATCCCAGCACGAACGACCGGAACGCATCGTGGTTGACCACCGGGACGGTGAAGATCACGGATCCGTCCGGCTGCTGGTCGCCGACCACGTCCGGTCCGAGCTCCCGCCTGGCGGCGTCGACCCGCTCGGCGTCGACGAGGAGCCGGGCTGTCACCGGTTGCTCCTCCCCCAGCTCCCAGGGCCGCCTGGGACCACCGGCCGGTGGGGGCGGGGGTCTGGTCTCGGCCTTCCGGTCGGTCGGCTCGACCGCGCCGTCGATCCGGTCGAGCCGGAAGTTGCGCTCGCCCTCCCTGGCCAGATCGAATCCCGTCAGGTACCAGCGCCCTCGATGGAAGTCGAGCCGCCACGGCTCGACCTCCCGAGCCTCGTCGCGGTAGGGGAAGCGGATCGTCCGCCGCTCCGAGATGGCCTGGAATATGGGCACCAAGCCGGGGTCGCCCGGCAGGCTGGCCACGACGTCCTTCACGACGCCGGGGTCGCCCTGGCCCGGCACGGCCGACGGCTCGGCTCCCCCGAGCCCGCCGAGCTTCCACAGCGCCTCCTGGTCGCCGAGCCCCTCCAGCCGCACGGTCAGCGAGGCCAGGTGGAGCGCCGCCAGCTCGTCCGGGTCGAGACCGGGGTCCGGCAAATAGTAGTCCTCGGCTGCGATCCGGTAGCCGTCGACCGGCGGATCGGTGGCCGGGACACGCTCCACCCGGAGCGGGATGCCGAGCACCCGGAGATCGTCCTTGTCCCGCTCGAAGGTGCGGTGGAACGCCGCCCCCGGCGGAGGGTAGCCGTCGACCTTCTGGCGCAGCTCCTCGGCCGACAGTGGCCGTCTCGTGTCGAGCAGCACCGCCGTCAGGTTGAGGAGCCGTTCGAGTTTGTTGACCGTCACCTGTGTCGTCCCCGGAGCCTGCCGCCGGTTACAGCGTTTCGATGAGCTTCGCTACCCGCTCGTCCTCGCTCTTGAACGGATCCTTGCAGAGGACGGTCCGCTGGGCCTGGTCGTTGAGCTTGAGATGGACCCAGTCGACGGTGTAGTCCCGCTTCTTCTCCTTGGCCCGCCTGATGAAGTCGCCTCGCAGCTTGGCCCTCGTGGTCTGGGGCGGCGTGTCGATGGCGTCGTACATGCGACCGTCGTCCAGCGTGCGCTCGGCCCGGCCCCGGTCCTGGAGCTTGTAGAACAGGCCCTGGTCCCGGCGGATGTCGTGGTACTGCAGGTCGAGCAACGACACCTTGGCGTGGCTCAGCGGTAGGTCGTGCTTGTTCCGGTAGGCGTCGATCAGGTTGTACTTGATCACCCAGTCGAGCTCGGTGTCGAGCTTCAGCGGGTCGCTCTCGAGGTGGGTCATCACGTGCTCCCACATGCGCAGGGCCCGCAACTCGTCGTCGGGGAAGCCGTGGGTCTCCTCGTAGCGGAGCGCCCGGTTCAGGTACTCGCTCTGGATGTCGAGGGCCGAAGCCTCACGGCCGTTGGCCAGCCGGACCTGGCGGGTGAGGGTGAGGTCGTGGCTGATCTCCCGGATCGCCCGAATCGGGTTCTCCAACGTGAGATCGCGGAGGATGCATCCCGGGTCCTCGACCATCCGCAGCAGCACCGCCATCGCCCCCATCTTCAGGTACGTGGTGTACTCGCTCATGTTCGAGTCGCCGACGATGACGTGCAGCCGCCGGTAGTGCTCCGCGTCGGCGTGGGGCTCGTCCCGGGTGTTGATGATCGGCCGTGACCGGGTGGTGGCCGACGACACCCCCTCCCAGATGTGCTCCGCCCGCTGGCTGATGGCGTACATCGAGCCTCGGGCCGTCTGCAGCACCTTCCCGGCTCCGGCGTAGATCTGCCGGCTGACCAGGAACGGGATCAGTATCTCGCCGTAGTGGCTCAGATCGTCGTTGCGGGTGGTGAGGTAGTTCTCGTGGCAGCCGTAGGAGTTGCCGGCGGAGTCGGTGTTGTTCTTGAAGAGGTGGACCGTGCCCCGGATGCCCTCGTCCTGCAGGCGTTCCTCGGCCGAGTCGAGCAGCTGCTCCAGGATCCGCTCGCCGGCCTTGTCGTGAACGACCACCTCGTCGATCGAGTCGCACTCGGCGGTGGCGTACTCTGGATGGGACCCGACGTCGAGGTACAGCCTGGCCCCGTTGACGAGGAACACATTCGACGACCGACCCCAGGAGACGACCCGTCGGAACAGGTAGCGCGCAACCTCGTCCGGGCTGAGTCGGCGCTGACCCCGCAACGTACAGGTGACCCCGTACTCGGTTTCGATTCCGTAGATGCGGCGAGAGTGCACCTCCAAAACCTAGCCGTACTTGGCTCCGGAGGAGCATCCGGTTCCCGAGTTATTTACCCCTCGAACGGACGGGCGACGGTGCCCTCGCTGCTCCCGGGCGCTCAGGACAGCAGCTCCTGGATCTGACCGTTCTCCAGCCGGCGGAAGCACCGACCGCGGTCGATCCTGTCGAGGATCGCGACCTCGAGCTCCGACGAGGCGAGGGTCCGATCCTCGCCGCCGAGCGCGCTCACCGCAGCCCGCAGCGCCGAGCCGAGATCGAGGTCCTCGGCGTAGCTGGCGCTCAGACGCTCCCTGATCGACTCGGCCTCACCGCCCAGCACGGCGAAGCCGTCCTCGTCGGTGACCGACCCGTCGTAGCGGATGTGGAACATCCGATCGCCGTCCCGCTCGTAGCCGACCGCCGCCACGAGGATCTCCACCTCGAGCGGCTTGGTCTCGTGGGTGAAGATCTGGCCCAGCATCTGGGCGTACTGGTTGGCCAGGGCCTGCGGGTCCACGTCGTCGCGTGAGTAGGTGTAGCCCTTCACGTCGGCGTGGCGGATACCGGCGATGCGGAGCTGGTCGTACTCGTTGTAGCGGCCCACCCCGGCGAAGGCGATGCGGTCGTAGATCTCGGACACTTTTCGCAGATTGCGGGACGGGTTCTCGGCGCACAGCAGCACCCCCTCGTCGAACTCGACCGCCGCAAGGCTGCGACCCCGGGCGATGCCCTTCTGGGCGAAGTCCGCCCGGTCCTTCATGAGCTGCTCGGGCGCTACATAGAACGGCATGTTCATGATGCGGACTCCCTCTCGCTGAAGTCGACCAGGACACGTTCGAACCGCTCCGCTATCTCGGCCTCGGCCAGCTCGGTATAGCCGTCGACGGTGATGACCGACACGATCGGGTAGATGTGGCGCATGCTGTCCGGCCCACCGGTTGCAGAGTCGTCGTCCGCCGCGGTGAACAGCGCCCGGATCATCAGGTCGACCGCCTCGTCACGGGTGTTCGTGTCCCGGTGCCCGAGCTTGATCACCGTCCTGGCGAAGAGGCTGCCGGAGCCGGACGTCACGAAGTCCTCCTCCTCGTAGCGGCCGCCCGTGACGTCGTAGGCGAACAGGCGACCGAATCCCCGCCGCCGGTCGTACCCGGCGAACAGCGGCACCACGACCATGCCCTGCATCGCAGCCGGGAGATGGCCCCGGAGCATCTGGGACAGTTGGTTGGCCTTGCCCTCCAGCGAGAGCGGGCGGCCCTCGACCTTCTCGTAGTGCTCCAGTTGGAGCTGGAACATCTTGACCATCTCCAGTGCCGGCCCGGCGGCACCGGCGATGGCCACGCCCGACCAGCGGTCGGCGGGGAAGACCTTGTTCATGCTCCGGTGGCTGATCAGGTTGCCGGAGGTGGCCCGGCGATCGCCGGCGATGACCACCCCATCGGCGAATCGGGCGGCGACGACCGTCGTGCCGTGGGTGATCTCGGCCAGATCCGCCGGCCCGGCCGCCTGAGGACCGGGCGTCTCGTAGTCGACCGCTCTTCCCAGGTGTCTCAGCAGGCCGTAGAAGCTCGGGCCCGGGTCGTCCGACTGATCAAAGTTGGGAAGGGTCATACGGCGCCGAGTCTAGGCGTTCCTCGCAGGGGCCGATGGCCCGAGCCCGGGTTTCGGCGAAGCCGAAACCCGTGGCAACCCGCAGGGTTGCCAGCTACTGACCACCCTTCTGGATGTAGCTCTTGACGAAGTCCTCGGCGTTGGTCTCCAGCACGTCGTCGATCTCGTCCAAGAGATCGTCGAGCTCTGCCTTCAGCGCCTCACCCGACTCACCGGTTGCCGGCGCCTCCTCGGCCACCTCGTCCTGGGGCTTCGGAGCGTTTTTCTTGATTTGCTCCCGTTCAGCCATCTCGTCCTCCTGATCACCTACACGGTGCGGTCTTGGTGCGAATGGGGTGCGAATCGGGTGCCGACGGGCTCGGACCGCTCACGCTCCGAGCTTGTCCAGCAGATCCGACACGCTGTCGCTTTCGTCCAGAATAGTGCCAACGTGGTCGACAGTACCGCGTCCCGGCTCGAGCATGGGAACCCTGCGGAGCGGGTCGTCGCCCACGTCGAACACGATCGAATCCCAGTTGGCGGCCACGATGCTGTCTGCGAACTTCTGGAGGCACCGGCCCCGGAAGTAGGCCCGGGTGTCGGGTGGCGGCTCCGAGACGGCCTGCCGGGCATCGGCTTCGTCGACGACGGCCTCGAGCCCGGCCCGGGCCGCCAGCGACTTGTCCGGCCGGAGATCGTGGTACTGCAGGTCGAGGGCCCGCAGCCGGGGATCCTCCCAATCGCAGTCGTGGCGGTCCATGAAGCCCTCCAGCAGGCGCTTCTTGGCCACCCAGTCGATGGACCCGGCCAGTTGTCCCGGATCGGTCTCCAATCCGTTGAGGGTCTGCTCCCAGCGCTCGAGCACGAGCTTGCCGCACTCCTCACCGACCGCCTCGAGCCCGAACCGGTCGGCCCAGGTCTGGGCTTGGCGGAGGATGTCCCATTGGATCTCGATCGAGGTCGCCGATCGGCCGTCGGCCAGGTCGAGCGGCTTCGACAGGGTCAGATCGTGGCTGACCGCGTGCATGGCCTCGACCGGAGCGTCGAGCAGGGCCGGCCGCTCGTAGGCCCCGTCCTCCAGCATGGCGAACACGATG
>JAHELU010000193.1 GCA_024644005.1 Acidimicrobiales bacterium
CCGTCGCCGTCGTCCTGGTCGGCATCATTCTCCGGCTGTGGATCAGGGTCGACGCCGTGAAGCAGTCGCTCCCGGCGATCCGGGTGCGTGACGGCGTGGCACCGGTCCACTCGACCGACAAGCGGGTCGAGGTGTCGCCCGACGCTCCCCAGCCGCTGCTCATCCATAGGGTGGCGACGAGGCTCTGGAAGCCCATGCTGGCCATGGGGGCCATGACGGTGATCCTCGGGGCGATCCTCCGAGCCGTCGGGGCGGGCCAGGGCGGGGGCACGGAGAGCTTCCGTCAGCTGGCGGCCTGGGGCATCGGGATCGAGTTCTTCGGCGAAGCCCTGCTGCTGTCGGGGATCTCCTTCCTGCTCGCCACGATCCTGGCCAGCCTCCGGCACGGCGGCAGCGAGGTCCAGCAGGCCCTCGGCGCAGACGTCAAGGTCCTGAAGATGCCGACCACCGCCAAGGCCTTCATGGCGCTGATGATGCTCGGGATGATGGCGGCGATGGTCCAGCTCGTGGCCTCGATCTTCGGTGCCACGATCGCCGACGATCCGGCCCGGTTCACCGAGCTGGGGGCCTTCGTCGGGCCCCTGCGGGAGCTCTCCCTCGGGCTGATCCTGGCTGGCATCGTGCTGGCTCTCGCCACGATCGGCAACGTCCTGCGATTCCAGTTCGACCGGGTCCGGGAACTCCTCCGGGCCAACTGACCACGAACCACTCTCACCTCACTACGCAAGGAGCAACACCATGACTTCGATACAAGCACCACTCCCGTCCGACGAACTGGCAGCGGCCACCTTCCGCATCGAGACATCGCCCGGCCCGGTGGCCATGAACAAGCCTCAGCAGATGGGCACCCGATTGTGGGCCCCGATGCTCGCCATGGCCCTCATGGGCTTCACCGTCTCCATCGTCCTGGCCGCCGTCCGCTCCAACATCATCGGCAACGCCGATCCGGACGACGCGGCAACGATCGAGACCCTCCGGCACCTCGTGCCGGGATTCATGTTCCTGGGCTTCACCGGCGTCTTCGCCGCCGTCTCGTTCGCCATCGCCCGGATCCTCGGCGTGTTCCGGGTCGGCGGCGGCAACGTCCAGGACGACGTCGGCGCAGGCGTCCAGACGCTCGAGATGCCGACCTCGGCCAAGGCCCTGCTCGTAGCGATGATGATGGGCATGATGGCCGTGGCCGCCGGCTCGGTCGTGCACCTCGTCGTCGGGCTGGGCCTGCCGACCGGGGCGGACGAGTCCCAGCTGCTGACCTCCGAGCGCTGGTTCCTCTTCGCAGAAGGACTGCGGCGGGTCGGGATCGGCCTGTACCTCGTTGGCATCACGTTCGGCCTGGCAACGATCATCCAGGTGATCAGCTTCCAGTCGGTGAGGATCCGCGAGCTGGTTCGAGCCTGAGCGGCGCCCGACCGGGAGTCGTGACAGAGCGGTGGCTGCAACTCCAGGGTTGCAGCCACCATCGACTGCCCGGCCTCGCGGCCGGCGGGCGGTGGCGGACGGGAATGAGGACGGGTCGGACCGCGTTCCCCCTGCATGGACGATGCCGCTCGAGCCGGCTGGCTGGCCCAGTGCCTCGGCAATACCGCACACTCCCCGCTCGGGCCCGAGGACCTCCAGGACCTGCTCGAGGTGGCGACGAGCGAGTCCGCAGCTGCGGGATCGGTGATCTTCAGCCGGAACGACGACAGCAGCCGGGTGTTCATCGTCGAACGGGGCAAGGTCGCCCTAACGAGACCGAACTCGGACCGGACGCCCATGCTGCAGATCCTCCATCCCGGTGACGTCTTCGGCGACATCGGAATCCTGCTCGGACAGTCCGCCCCGGTCGATGCGGTGGTGCTGGAGGATGCGGACTTCCTCACCATTCCCGGCGACGAGCTGCTGTGGTTGGTGGCCACCCGGCCCCGGATCGCGCTCCGTTGGATGGTCTCGATCGCCGGTCGGCTGGCCGCAGCCCAGGATCGACTGGAGGAGCTGCTGGTCGGACCCCTCGACTACCAATTGGCGTCACTGCTCGGCCACGCCGCCGATCGGGGTGGGGTGATCCGGGTCAGTCAGGAGACGCTGGCTCGGCTGCTGGGGGCTCGTCGGCCGAGCGTCTCCCGCAGTCTGGCCAATCTGGAGCGGCAGGGGCTGATCGAGAAGCACTACCGTGAGATCCGGATCGTCGACGGCGACCGCCTCGAGGCCTTGACCCACTAGCCGAGACCCACCAGCCGGGGTGCCGGCTCGCCCCACCGCCGCTGGCGAACGGCGCAGACAACTGTCACCGTTGTGACAATCGTGGAACGGGAGCCGCAGGTCGACTGTTTGCGATCGATGACCGAGGCTGGCGGAACCGACATTGGAGGCACAGGAACGATGAGCGACACAGTCGTGAACGAGGGCGAGACGAGCGGTGAGACGGCTGTCGATGTCGTGGTCATCGGTATGGGACCGGCCGGCGAGACCGTCGGCGGCACCCTGGCCGAGGCCGGTCTGCACGTCGTCGGCATCGAGGGCGGCCTGGTGGGCGGCGAGTGCCCGTACTGGGGCTGCGTGCCGAGCAAGATGATGATCCGGGCGGCCAACCTCCTCGCCGAGGCGCGCCGGATCGGGTCGCTGGCCGGATCGTCCACCGTCAGCCCCGACTGGGGGCCGGTGGCGCAGCGGATCCGGGACCAGGCCACCGACAACTGGGACGACACGGTGGCCGTCGACCGATTCGTGAACAAGGGCGGCCACTTCGTCCGCGGCTACGCCACGATCACCGGTCCGGGCCGGGTCGAGGTCGACGGCCACCGCTTTCTCGCATCCAAGGGGATCGTGGTGGCCACCGGCACCCTGGCCGCCGTACCACCGATCCCCGGCCTGGCCGACACGCCGTACTGGACCAACCACGACATCATCGAGGCCAAGGAGCTGCCCGAGTCCCTGGTGGTGCTCGGCGGTGGCGCAGTCGGTTCCGAGCTGGCCCAGGTGATGCGCCGGTTCGGGGTCGTGGTCTCGGTCGTCGAGGGGTTGGATCGGCTCTTGCCGAGGAACGAGCCGGAAGCCGGCCATGTCCTGGCCGAGGTCTTCGAAGCGGAGGGCATCGACGTTCACACCGGACAGTTCGCCTCCGAGGTCCGCTACGACGATGACGTCTTCACCGTCGTCCTGGACGACGGGACCGAGGTCACCGGCGAGAAGCTCCTGGTGGCCACCGGTCGCCGGACCTTCCTCGAGGAGCTCGGGATCGCCTCGCTCGGCGTCGACGACGGCGAGCCGTACCTGGCCGTCGACGAGCGGCAGCGGGTGCTCGACGGCCTCTGGGCGGTCGGCGACATCGCAGGCGAGGGGCTCTACACCCATCTGGCCACCCGCCAGGCGGAGGTGGCGGCGGCCGACATCCTGGGTGAGGACGTCGAGCCCCTCAATCTGGACGCGCTGTCGGCGGTGACGTTCACCGACCCCGAGGTGGGCGCGGTGGGTCTCACCGAGGCAGAGGCACGGGAGCAGGGGCTCTCGATCGCCGTCGGCTTCAAGCCGGTCGGCCACACCGCCCGGGGCTGGCTGCACGCATCCGGCAACGAGGGCTTCATCAAGCTGATCGTCGACACCGATCGGGACCTGCTGGTGGGGGCGACATCGGTCGGTCCGACCGGTGGCGAGGTGCTCGGCGTCCTGGCGCTGGCCGTCCATGCCGAGATCCCGGTGTCGAAGCTGCGGACGATGATCTACGCCTACCCGACCTTCCACAAGGGCGTCGAGGACGCGCTCGGCGAGATCGGCCGCTAGCGCCGAACCGAAAGGGGGCCGGCAGGATCGGCCTCCGTTGCACCGGCGCTGACCGGCACGCCAACGCACGCGCCGCCCGGACCCGGCCAGTACGCAACAGCACGCACGCGCCCGCGGACGCGCCGCCCGGACCCGGCCAGTACGCAACAGCACGCACGCGCCCGCGGACGCGCCGCCCGGACCCGGCCAGTACCGCAACAGCACGCACGCGCCCGCGGACGCGCCGCCCGGACCCGGACCGGGACGCCAACCCACGCGACCGCGGACGCGCCCGCCCGGACCCGGCCGGTACCGCAACAGCTCGCACGGGCCCGCGGACGCGTCACCGAAACACACCGTCGGGACCATGCCGATGGTGGACCGCAGTCAGGCCAACCGAACCCGTCCGCCGGTGCCTGCTGACCACCGGCACCGTGTGGTTGCCACCTCGTCAACCATCTCGTCGCCACCTCGTCGCCACCTCGTCGCGATCTTGTCGCCGGCTGGGAGCCGCCCCTCTCCGCTATCGAAATGGGCGCCGGACCGCTTGGTCGAACCGCTTCGACCAAGCGTACTCAGGCGATGTGACAGTGGGCCGAGACACGACGGACGAGACCGCCCGCTCCACCCGACCAACGCGCCCGCGGACGCGCCCACCACCACACCACCACCCGACCAACGCGCCCGCGGGCGCGTCAAAGGATCGAGAACCGGCTACCCGGACTCGACCGTCGGGAAGTGCTCGGGCTTCATCTCGATGAAGGTGGCTGAGGCGGAGGCGAACCGTCCCTCCGGCCCGGTCGCTTCGCCCTCGAGGAGCTGACGCCGACCCTGGGCCGCAACCCGTCTGGCTCGGAACTCCAGATCGGCATCGAGCGGGGCGGGGCGCTCGAATCGCACGGTCAGCTCTCCGGTGAAGGCGGACGGCGTTCCCGTGGCCCGGAAGACCGAGCCCATCACCTCGTCGAAGATGGCGCACACGACGCCGCCGTGGACCCGCTCCGGGGGGCCCTCGAAGCACGGCCCGAGGCGGGCTCGACCCACCGCCTCGTCGCCCTCACGGAAGTACCGAGCCCCCATGCCGAACGGGTTCAGCTCGCCACCCACGATCGACGCCGGATCGAACTCCAGCCTGGCCCCATCAGGTGGCGGGTCGGGCCACCGCCCGGTCTCCATGAAGGTGGCGATCCGGTTGCGACGGAAGAGGCTCTCCATCTTCGATACCGGGGGACGGGCTTCGAGGTCCTCGCACATCGACGACAGCTGCTTGGACATCGCCTCCGACTCGACCGGATCGAGCTCGCGGCTCAGGATGGCCGTGCCCAGTCGCCTGACGACCGCAGCGAGGGCCACGTGATGGGCCGGCAACGGCTGGAGACGAGCATCGCCAGCTGCATCGGCAGCGTCGTTGTCCACATCTCGGGTCACCCGGTCGACCGTACCGTCTCGGTCCGGCCCGGTACCAACACGCTCCGACCCGACGCCGTCCCCGCCACCGGCGCAGTCGACCGACCGTTGCTACCATCGTCCCCGACCGACCGCCGCCACACCACGACGAGGAGCCACATGGGTCAGGTGGAGGTGCAGCGAACGATCAAGGCGCCGACGGAGGTGGTCTTCGACGCGACCGCCCACATCGAGGAGTACGCCGACGTCATCCCCAGCATCACCGATGTCGAGTTCCTGACGGAACAGCGGACCGGGGTCGGCACACGGTTCCGCGAGACACGCCAGATGGGGAAGCGCTCGGCGACGACCGAGCTCGAGGTCACCGAGTACGATCCGCCGAACCGCGTCCGCCTGGTGTCGGATGCCGGCGGGACGATCTGGGACACCGTGTTCACCTACCGGCCATCGGATGGCGGGACCGACCTGGCCATGGTCATGGACATCCGCCCCTACAAGCTGATGGCCAGGCTCATGACGCCGCTCATCGCTCGCACGGTCACCAAGGCGGTCGCCTCGGACATGGACGCCGTCAAGCGGCACTGCGAGGGCGGCTGAGGCCTCGGCGGCGCCCTGTCGGCACCGACGAGGGTCACCGATCGGTGGGGCGGTACATCTTGATCGGGCGGGGGGCGGTGATCCAGTCGCCCTGCTTGCTCCACTTCCGTCCCGCGGCGGCGCCACCGTCGACCACCTGGGCATGGCCGGTCACGAAGCTGGAATCGTCGCTCGCCAGCCACAACGCGGCCTGAGCGATGTCGGATGGGTCGCCGATCCGGCCGAGGACCTGGGTCCGACCGAGCGCCCCCTTCATCTTGTCGAGGGACTCCTGGCTGACGTTCGGCCGACCGGCCGCCAGGGGCGTTGCGATGATGCCGGGGCAGATGCAGTTCACCCGGATCCCGGACTCGCCGAGCTCCAGCGCCACCGACCTCGTGAGATGGATCACCGCAGCCTTGGCCACGCTGTAGAGATGGGGTGACCACCCGGCCTGCAGTCCGGCCACCGAGGCCGTGTTGATGATCGATCCGGTCCCCTGCTGCTTCATGAC
The DNA here is from genome assembly GCA_024644005.1 of Acidimicrobiales bacterium. Lineage (GTDB taxonomy): Bacteria > Actinomycetota > Acidimicrobiia > Acidimicrobiales > SZUA-35 > JAHELU01. The sequence continues at coordinate 6,236 of JAHELU010000193.1, forward strand.
GGGGGTCGCGTGCTTGATCCCGAGGAACACGCCCTTGACCAGCACATCGAAGGTGAGGTCGAAGTCGTCGACGGTCGTGGTCTCGATCGGCCCGAGGGCGCCGCCGAAGCCGGCATTGTTGAACATCACGTCGAGCCGGCCCCACCGGGAGACGGCCTCGCCGACCGCCGCCTCGACGTCGTCCTCCCTCGTCACGTCGACCGGGCAGAACGCCACCCGGTCGCCGACGGTCTCGCCCAGCTCGTCCGCCAGCCCGGCGCCGAGCTCCTGCTGCATGTCGGCGATGAGGACCCGGGCTCCCTCTTCGGCGAAGAGCCGGACGGTGGCGGCGCCGATGCCGCTGGCGCCGCCGGTCACGATCGCCACCCGATCGCCGAGCCGATCGCCGAGCCGACTGCCGGGCCGATCGGCGGGCCGGTGCCCAGCCCGATCCCCGTCCCGATCGCCGCTCACCGTCATCCAGCAGTCCCTTCGTGACGACCGGCCGGGATGCCGGCCGCCCACTCGTCCCGCACCAGCACGCCGTCGGCAAGCAGCCGATCGACGGTCGCCCCGTCGAGACCGAGCCACTCTGCCAGGACGGCATGGTTGTGCTCGCCCCTGAACGATGCAGCCCCCGGCCGGCCGCTCCCGCTCAACGACATGCGGTAGGGCGACCGGACGACCGGTCTGGTGGAACCGGCTCGGTCGTCGATCTGGGCCACCGTCCGACGGTGCTCGATGGTCGGTGCCTCGATCACCGCTCCGAGCTCTCGGACCTCACCCCAGGCCAGCCCGGCCTCGTCGAGCGCCCCGAGCACCGCAGCACGGTCCGCCAGGGAGCACAGGAACTCGGTGGCGATGCGGCGGCGGGACGCGATCTTGTCTGCGAGGTCGGCCTCCTTCGGCGTCGGATCCACAAGCCCGTGCACCTCCGACAGCTGGTGCCAGATCCATCGCAGCCCGCCGGGGATCACCACCGGTCCGCAGGCGGTCTGCCACACCTCGCCGTTCTGCTGCTCCCAGTGCCGGCCGTCGAGGCTGGCCATGATCCGGTCGCTCGAGAAGGCCATGGCATCGACCATGGCCATGTCGATGTGCTGACCGACGCCGGTCGAGTCGCGCACCCGCAGCGCAGCGAGCACCCCGATCACCCCATGCGTGCCGGACAGCACATCGGCCGCAGCGAAGGGCAGGTCGATCGGCTGGTCGCTCCCCTCGTAGTCGATCAGGCCGGTCTCGGCATGGATCACCGCGGCGTAGGCCGCTCGATCGGCGTCCGGTCCCTCCTGGCCGAAGCCGCTGATCGACAGCATGACCAGCGCCGGGTTCCGCTCCGACAGCGACGGCCAATCCAGCCCGAAGCGGGCCATCACCCCGGGCCGGAAGTTCTCGACGAGCACGTCGGCCTCGGCCGCCAGATCGGCAACGAGCCGCGACCCGGCGGCGGTCCGCAGGTCGACGCTGATGTTGCGCTTGCCACAGTTCTGCTGGGTGAAGTAGGTGGACAGCCCCGCAGCCTTGCGACCCCAGAGCCGGGTGACGTCGCCCTCCGGCGGCTCGACCTTGACCACGTCGGCTCCCAGATCGGTCAGGATCCGTCCGGCCACCGGGCCGGCGAAGACGCGCGACACGTCGAGCACCCTGAGCCCGGTCAGCGGTCTCGACGCCGATCCCGGCCCGTGGCTGTCCATCGATCCGACC
>JAHELU010000028.1 GCA_024644005.1 Acidimicrobiales bacterium
TGACCGCCTCACGAGACGGGACTTCGTCGACGGTCTGGCGGCCTCGGCCGTCCTGCCGGTGCTCGCCCGATGCCAGTGCGGCAACCGCGAGGAGGGCGAGCTGAACGGCGTCATCCGGTCCGGCACCGACCGCTACGTGCCCGACGGTCACCGGACCGAGCCGATCGACGACCGCGATCTCCGGGCCTCGCTGATGGCGGCGGCCCTCGGCCCCGGGATGGGAGCCCCGCTATCTGCTGCCGGTCGGCCGTCCCCGGTCGTGACGGGAGCGGTGGCGGATGCTGGCCGGCGGTGACCAGTGGTCCGGTCGACCAGCCTCCCCGATCGACGGATCCAGCGCCTGGTGGCGGACGAGGGCGGCCGGTTCTCGACCGAGCTCGGTCTCGATCTCGACGCCCGACCGGCCGACGCCGACCGGTGGTTCCTGGCCGCCACCCTGTTCGGGGCGCCGATCCGGGCATCGACCGCGATGCGAACCTGGCGGGTCCTGGCTGCAGCGGGCGTCCTGACCGTCGTGGATGCTGGCCTCCGAGCATGGGACGAACTGGTTCAACTGCTGGACGAGGGCGGCTACGGCCGCTACGACTACCGGACCGCCACCCGCCTGCACGAGCTGGCCGAACGGGTCGCCGAGAACCACGCCGGCTCGATCACCACGCTCGCCAGCGAGACCGATCCCGCCCGGGTCATGACCGAGCTCCAGGCCCTACCGGGCTGGGGGCCGACGACGACGGCCGTCTTCCTGCGAGAGCTGCGGGGCGTCTGGCCAGGGGCGGGGGTCCTGCTCGACCGGCGAGCGGTCGAGGCGGCCCGAGCCCTCCGGATCCCGCTCGGGCGCCGTCCGGACCGGTACTGGGACCAGCTGGTCGCCCTGGCCACTGGAGCCGGCCTCGACCCCCGAGACGTCGAGGCCGCGCTGATCCGGCGGGCTCTGCGGACCCGACGCCGACGGTGAGGCTGCCTGAGCCGGCCGCCAACGCCGATCGATGAGGGGCCTCGGCCGGCCGATACCGTTCGTCGGCGGCGTGCTGGTAGCGGAGGGCGGCGTCGGCACTTGAATGACCGGCCGACGCATGGCGTTGTCCCACGTCGACGTCCACGACCGACTTCTGGCCCCCGCCACGTGTAGCATCCGTTCATGGTGCGCTGGGCGCGTCGCGATCCGCCAACAAGAGCCGCTCTGATAGAGCGCAAGCACGAACTCGATGGCCAGATCCGCATGCTGGCGGCAGAGATCGAACGATGCAGGGCTCGGAACGAACCGACCGGCCAAGCCGAGAACCGCATCGCTCAGCTCCGCGACCTGCACTACAGGACGCGACTGGCGATCGACCGCGCCGACCCACAGTCTTGAGGCAGTGTCCGGGTAGCGTCGCGAGGGCCGAATCCTGTCCGGCTCGTGCACGGCGGACGGCATCATCGGGGCGCCGACGGCGAGGCGGATCACGGCGGATCAGTTCCAGCCAGCCAACTCCCGGAGAGAGCACCTCTACCGCCGGCTACGCCCTCTGGGTGATGCACGAGCCCTGGGGCAACGAGTTCTGCGTGCTCCAAACCGAGTTCCCCGACCTGCTGGCCGAAGTACCGCCATGGGAGGATCCAGATGACTCTCGTCAGCGTCTCCATCACGGGGCCCAGCCCTGACTGGCTCGCCGAGCACACACGGTCGCTCGTCGACGCCAACCTCGTCGCCTGCGGCAACATCATCCCGGCGATCCGCTCCATCTACCGATGGGAAGGCAACGTCGAGGACGACGCCGAAGCCTACGTCGTGCTGCACACCCGGAAGGAGCACGTGCCAGAGATCATCGAGCGCACCAACGAAGCCCACCCTTACGACACCGTGCAGATCCTGGCGACCGAAATCGTCGATGCCGATCCCGACTACCGCCAGTGGGTACTCGACTCGACCGGAACGCGCTCTTAGGACCTCAGCGAGTAGGCGAGGTCGCTCGCTTCGCCACGGTGGGATCTCGGCTCGTAGAGCCGAGATTGCTGCGCTCAACAGCCGGTCGAAGTCGCAGCTGATCTCGTCGCAGCTCGACTGTCGCTGCACCTGGGCCCTTTGCGCGCATTGCACCCCGCGTCGAGGGTCGACGTGGCGGGCGGGGTCACCCTAGGCCGAATGGCACAGAGACATGGGTCGAAGCTCCTCTTTCACTTAACAAGCGGGCCCAGTCGGCCGTCACCACAAGGGTCATACGGACGAGGCAATGATCCGGTCGGTCGCATGTTGGTCGCCTGACCCACCGGGGAGCCAGTGGCGAAACCGACGTCCCCACCCCATCACGAGCGCCGTCAAGCGGCTCCCAGCGAGGTAGGACGTGAACCACTCTGCTCCCCGACCGATCAGTCGTCGAATCCGGCGCTGCGGCGTCTCGAGCCTGGACGCCGGACTCCTGCTACCCGACCGCTCACCTCGGAGCCCGGGTTGGCGTGGCTTCACACTGTCGTTGCTCGCGGTCACCCTGATCGCCGCGGTGCTGGTGAGCCCGGCGAGCGCAGCCAAGCCGCAGCGCCTCTCGACCGACACGACCGACACGTCCACGACCACCGACAGCTCAACGACCACCGACAGGCCCCGGGGGAAGAAGTCGACGTCGTCGACCTCGACGGACACCGATGTGGCGACGAGCGACGTCTACGAGCCGGCGACTGCGCTGGGGTCGATGTACAACGTGGTCGACCAGATCGGTGCCCGCACGCTGTGGAAGCACGGCTTCACCGGTCAGGGCGTCGACGTCGCAGTGATCGACACCGGGGTGAGCCCTGTTCCCGCGCTCAGCGACCCGGACAAGGTCGTGGCGGTCGTCGACTTGTCGTTCGAGGCCCACGTGCCCGAGGCCACCTACCTCGACTTCAACGGCCACGGCACCCACACGACCGGCATCATCGCCGGCCGCGCCCCCGGCGCGGAGGCCGCCACGGCCGGTCCCGAGGACTTCCTCGGCGTCGCCCCCGACGCTGGCATCGTGTCGGTGAAGGTCGGCGACAACAGCGGCGCAGTCGACGTCTCCCAGGTCATCGCCGCCATCGACTGGGTCGTGCAGCACCGCAACACCGACGGGCTCAACATTCGCGTCATCAACCTGTCCTACGGCACCGATAGCAGCCAGGACTACCGCATCGACCCCCTGGCCCGGGCCGTCGAGAACGCCTGGGACCACGGCATCGTGGTCGTCGCCGCCTCCGGCAACGACGGCTGGAACAATGCCACCGGAGGGATGACCAACCCTGCGTTCGATCCCTACGTCATCGCGGTCGGCGCCGCCGAGGCCACCAGTCGAGGCATGACCATCCCGAAATGGGCCAGCGCCGGCGACTACTCCTCGATCGACGATGACGGTCGCATCGTCAACTACTGGCAGGACGGCTACACGGGCCGGCTACCCGATGTGGTCGCCCCCGGTGCCCACATCGACAGCCTGCGAGTCCCCGGCTCGCGCATCGACATCGAGCACCCGGAGGGCTACGTCACCGAGCAGATCTTCCGCGGCTCCGGCACCAGCCAGGCCGCCGCAGTCGTCTCCGGCGCCGCCGCCCTGCTGCTCTCGCACCGGCCCGAGCTGACCCCGGACCAGGTGAAAGCCCTCCTACGGGACACCGCCAACCCGATTCCCAATTGGGGCGAGGCCTACCAGGGCAAGGGCCTCATCGATGTCACCGCGGCGGCGACCGCCACCCCCAGCAACGCCACCCAGGCCTGGGAGCGCTCCACCGGCCTCGGTAGCCTCGAAGCCGCCCGCGGCACCCAACACGTCGTCCTCGAAGGCGCAGTCCTCGAAGGCGAGATCACCGCCTGGGGCGACCCCTGGGACGCCGAAGCCTGGCTCGAGACCTCGACCCTCGGCGCCAGCTGGACGGGCGCTTCGTGGACCGGCGCAAGCTGGACCGGCGCCAGCTGGACCGGGGCCTCGTGGACCGGCGCTTCGTGGACCGGGGCATCGTGGACCGGCGCCAGCTGGACCGGCGCAAGCTGGACCGGGGCATCGTGGACCGGCGCAAGCTGGACCGGCGCAAGCTGGACCGGCGCTTCGTGGACCGGGGCCTCTTGGACGGGCGCTTCGTGGACCGGGGCATCGTGGACCGGGGCCAGCTGGACCGGCGCCAGCTGGAGTTGAGGTCAATCGAGCGTCGAAAACGCCGATCTCGAACGAGCGGACATGGAACCACTCACAACTGTCACGGCTCAGGGATCCGATCTCACCGGTGACGTCGACGCCAGGCCGACGGGCGTCGCCGCTTGGTTCCGCTCGCCCCACAATCAGGTGGCGCTCCTCGCCGTTGCGGTTCTGATCCCCACACTGCTCGTCCTCGCCGCCCTGCCGGGGCGAGACGTCAGCTACGTTGACAAGGGCTGGCTCATCGCCCCGATCGTGCTGGCGATGTTCGTCGCCAGCGAGCCACTCGTCTTCCACGTGGAGGCCCGCAACGAGGCGGTGAGCTTCTCTCCGACCGATCTCCCGCTTGCGCTGGGACTGCTGATGCTGTCCCCGCTCACCCTCGTCGCCGCCCGCATCGTGGGAGCCGGTATCGGCCTCCTCATCTGGCGGCGCCAGCCCCTCTTCAAGCTGACGCTCAACCTCTCTGCGTTCGCCTCAGAGACGCTGATTGCTGTCCTCGTCTTCCGCCTGCTCTTCGATGGGATCGAGCAGGCGTCGGGCTGGCTCTGGATCGGCATGATCGCATCGCTGATGGTCGGCCTCCTCTGCGCGGGCATCGTCATCGCGACCGCCATCGCCTTCTTCGAGGGCGGCATCGTCGGCCGGATCAAGAAGGAGCTGAGCCACAGCTACCTCTACTATCTGCCGGGAGCGATGCTCGGCGCGTCGTTTGCGATCCCTATGCTCGTGGAGCCGTGGCTCGTCGCACTGTTCCTGACGCCGGCGCCGCTGGTGTGGTTCATCCTCCGATCGCATGGCAGCCTCCAGCACCGCTACGCAGATCTGACCAACGTCCACGAGTTCAGTAGCCAGGTCGGCGGGGCCTCGCACGTCGACGAGATCGCCGAGACCGCCGTGACCGAGATCGCATCCCACCTGCGAGCGGGAGCGGCCGCTCTCGTCGTTTGGGACCCGACCGGTGGGTCCGTGAGGGCCTCCGTCGGCGATCCTCAACTCCTTGCAGCACTCCCGGCCGCCGCGTCGGAGGTACCGTGGGATCTCGAAGCGGCCTCGTCCGAGCCATTCGTCGTCGATGCCGACGACGGGGACGCAAAGGCAGCCTGGCTCACGGAGCTCGGGGGCGACCATGCGCTCGTCGTCATTCTCCGCGCCGAGGACATGCCGATCGGCCTCCTCGTTGCGACCGACCGGCAGGGAGTCGGCCGCCGCTTCGACGAGGACGACCGAGCTCGACTGCGGCCGATCAGCGATCAGCTCGCAGTCGCCCTACGCAAGGGTCAGCTGCACGTGCAGATCCAACACGATGCAACCCACGATCGGCTCACCGATCTCCCGAACCGGGCGTACTTCGAGGCTTGGATGGAGCAGACGCTCATCGACGATGACGTCGAGTGCTTGGCCATCCTCCTGCTCGACCTCGACCGGTTCAAGGAGGTGAACGACACGCTCGGCCACCACGCCGGCGACGAGATCCTGGTCGAGGTCGCGCACCGACTGCGGACATGCCTCGGTGCCGACGACTTCCCGGCGCGTTTCGGTGGCGACGAGTACGCGATCGTCGCCACAGGTGCGGGGGCGGACGAGGCGACTCTGCTCGCCGAGCGGATCAGTGTCAGCCTCGACCGGCCATTCGAGCTCGGAGAGTCCCAGGTGGCGATCGCGGCGAGCATCGGTGTGGCCCTCTCTCCCGAGCACGGGCGGCAGAGCTCCGACCTGCTGCGACGAGCCGACCTCGCGATGTACGACGCGAAGAGGCGCCATGCCAGATGGTCGACCTACTCCGGTCATCTGGAGGGTCAGGACTCTGTCCGACTCGCGATGCTCGGCGACCTCCGCGACGCGCTCGACCACGAGACCCTGGAGGTCCACTTCCAGCCGAAGGTCGACCTGCGAACGGGGAAGGTCGTCGGGGTGGAGGCGCTGTCCCGCTGGGAGCACCCGGCCCACGGTGTGGTCAGTCCCGAGATCTTCATCCCGCTGGCCGAGCAGGCAGGGCTCATCGAGGACGTGACCGAACTGATCCTGAGGACCTCGCTCGCGCAGGTCCGCCGGTTGGTCGACCTCGGCTTCGACCTCGACGTGGCCGTCAACCTGAGCCCGCAGAGCCTGCTCAACGAGGATCTCCCGCGCCGGGTGCTGCGCCTCCTCGAGCGATCGGGTGTACCGGGATCCCGGCTGACGTTCGAGATCACCGAGCAGACCGTGATCGGCGACGTGCCCCGCACCGTTCGGATCCTGGCGCAGCTCCACGAGCTCGGTGTGAAGATCTCGATCGACGACTTCGGCACGGGCCACTCGTCACTGACCAACCTGCGGCACCTGCCGATCTCGGAGCTCAAGATCGATCGGAGCTTCGTGGTCGAGATGCTCGTCGGCAACAACGACGAAGTGATCGTGAAGTCGACGATCGACCTCGGGCACAACCTCGGTTATCACGTCGTCGCCGAGGGCGTGGAAACGCCCGAGGTGCTCGAGCGGCTACGTGGGCTCGGTTGCGACCTCGCCCAAGGTTTCGGCGTCTGCCGGCCGCTGTCAGCCGACAAGCTCGAACGCTGGTTGACGACGATGAGGATCGCACCGGTCGACGACCTGATGGACGACCTCGACCTGCACCGCCACGCCCCGAGGGCACGATCACTCGGTCGCGGCGACTGAGCGCTCCGGGCACTCGACGCCTTCAGGGTCAGCGACCGGGTCGGATCCGGCGAGCCCGCTGCCGACGACCCGTCACGCTGCGGCCGACGAGCTGGCCACGATGCAATCGTGCGCCCATCGGCGGCGTATGATCATCGCTTGTCGAGGCGCCAGGTCGTCACCTCGGCGGTCGAGCGCTCGGCGACGAGGTCGAACCCGAGGCGTCTGGCGACCGCGGCGCTCGATTCGTTGGTGGCCTCGTGGCTGATCTCGAGGAACGTCACATCGTCCAGCGCGAACGCCGTGGCGGTGAGCGCCCGACAGATTCGGGTGGCGTGGCCACGGCCGACGTGGTCTCGGCCGAGCCAGTAGCCGATATCGAGCCCTCCGGGTCCGACCCGGCGATGAAGTGCGCACCCGCCGATGAGCTGGCCGTCGAGGAGGACCCCGTAGACCGCCCCGCGGCCGGCGGCCCAGTAGGCATCCCACCGCCGGAACATGCGCCGGCGTCGATCGTCGCTCAGCGGCTCACGATCAGCCCAGGCCATCCATGGCCTGAGGTGCTCCAGGCTGCTCGTGATGAGCTCGGCCATCGCAGGGATGTCGGCGTTGAGCCAGCGCCGGATCACCAGCCCATCGGGGCCTTCGATCCGCTCCGGCAGGGGCGGCGACGAGATGGTCACGCGATGGCCCGGAGCTCACAGGTGGCACTGATGTGGGCCACCAGGGAGTCGACCATGGTCGAGAGCGCCCCCGCAGCCCCGACCGGCGGCGTGAACCCGGCTGGCCCGAAATGACTGTCGATGCGGGGGATGTTGACCATCTCGGTGATGGGCCACATGGCAAGGGCAGTCATGGTCTGCTTTGCCATCTCGACCGCTCGGGTGCCGCCGGAGACACCACCGGAGTAGGAGACGAAGGCGGCCGGCTTGTGCCGCCACTCCTCGTGGAGGTAGTCGAGGGCGTTCTTGAGCGAGCCGGGCATTCCACGGTTGTATTCGGGGGTGATGAACACGAACCCGTCGGCGGCATCGACCAGGCCGCTCCATCGATGGGTGTGGTCGTGGAGATAGCGTCGCTTCGATGGGTGGTGGGGCTCGTCGAGGAGCGGCAGCGCGACGGCGGCGAGGTCGGCCACCGCGGTGGTGACGTCGCCTCGGGCGACGAGCTCGGCCTCGACCCAGCTGCCGATGGCAGGGCCATTGGCGTTGGGTCGGGTACTCGAGACGATGATCAGGACGTGGGGACGGGTGCGCATCGTTGGACCTCCGTGGTCGGGGAGCGATCGGCCGGTTGGTCGATCGTGAAGATCGGCAGGAAGATGTGGATGAGCGGCCCGATGCTGATCGCATATGCGGCGGTGCCGACCCCGATGGTGCCGCCCAGCAGCCACCCCAGGGCGAGGACGCATCCCTCGATCGAGGTCCTGACCCGGCGGATCGGCCAGCCACGGGCCGCCAGCCCGGTCATGATGCCATCACGGGGTCCGGGCCCCAGCCCGGCTCCGACGTAGAGCCCGGTCGCGACGGCATTCAGGACGATCCCTGCGGCCAGTACGGCCACTCGAGCAGGCATCGTCCGCAGGTCGGGGATGGCCTCGATGGCGATCTCGAACACCACACCGACCACGGCGGCGTTGCCGATGGTGCCGACACCCGGTCGTTGGCGCAGCGGGACCCATGCGGCAAGGGCCACGAAGCTGGTCGCCACCACGACGACTCCGATGCGAGCGCCCAGTGTCTCGGCCAGTCCCTGGTGCAGCACATCCCACGGGTCGAGTCCGAGCTCGGCTCGGACCAACAGGGCCAGGCTGAACCCGAACAGAGCCAGGCCACCCGTCAGGCTGATCACTCGACGTCCGAACGGCGACGGAAACCAGCGAACCGCTATTGCTGACATGTCACCATTATACTATGTTACTGATATGTCAGCAAGTACGACTGCGCAGCCCCAAGCCACCGAGACCGACGTTCCATGGCTCGAGCCCATCGAGGACCGAGCCTGGCGAGGTTTGCGACGCATCGACCTGCTCGTGCTGGGAGCGATCGCCCGGGACCTCCACGCCGACTCCCAGCTCTCCGAAGCCGACTACCAGGTCCTGACCAACGTCTCGGAGGCGGACGACCACCAGGTGCGCTTCCGGGAGCTCGCCACCCGCATGCAATGGTCGACCAGCCGTCTCTCCCACCAGCTGGCCCGCATGGAACGACGTCAGCTCATCCAGCGCCAGGACCACCCCGAGGACGGGCGAGGCTCGAATGTCACCCTCACCCCCCACGGACACGCCATCGTCACCGAGGCCGCACCCCACCACGTTCGCTCCGTGCGCCGCCACCTCTTCGACGCCCTCTCCCCCGCCCAGGTCCGCCACCTCGCGGACATCGCCGAAACCCTCACCGCCCACCACGCCACCTCCGACCGGGGTCGGCCCTGAGCTCGTCAGCGGCCGCCGGCCGGCATCCGCACTCACCTCAGCGCTCTGCTGGCCAGACGAACGACGCGGAACGACCCGAGCCGACGAACTCCCCTACACCGCGGTGGGCCGAACGCCAGTCGAGCGCTGGCGTGGTGCCGGCGCTCGACTGCTCGGGTTGATCGGTGGATGCCTCAGCCGGGCGTGAGCTCGAAGGTCTCGGGCCCGTCGGGCAGCTCGACGGTCACGGACGTGACTCGGTAGCCGTCGCCGTCGTCGTCGAGGTCGACGGTGAACCGCCCGAGCTCGTAGTCCTCCGTGAGGGCGAAGTGCTCCGAGCCCCGCCGACCGATGCGCACCTCGGCGGGGAGGTCGTCCTCGTATCGTCCGAGCAGACCATGGGCCTCGTTACGAGCCTCGTCGACGGGGAACTCATCGCCCGGCGTGTCACCGATCCCACCGTCCGGCTCCACCGGCATCGGCGAGTCACCGATCCCACCGTCCGGCTCCACCGGCAGGGCCGGCCCGCCGTTGTCGCCGTCGTCGGCGGTGGCGGCGGCCACGACCGCTGCGCCGATGCCGAGTGCCAGCACGACGCCGACGGCAACGATCAGTGCTCGCTTGATGGGGAAGTAGTTCATCGTGTGCTCCTTGTAGGGGTTGATCTCGAACCGATGATTCGATGAGACGATCCCGTGATCCGCCCGGTTCCCCGGTGTCCCGGTGACCGTTGTCGCACCGGCTCGACCGGGTCGTGAAGGGCACAGTGATCAGCTCGGGGCAACTAGCATGGACCGGGATGGATCACGCCAAAGCCGCCGACGAGCTCCTGGACATGCGCCGCACCGGGCGGATCGAGCGGGACCTCCCGACGGACCTCCGACCCGTCGACCTGGAGGCGGCATACGCCATCCAGGCGCTGCTCGTCGAGCGGCTGCTGCCCGAGGGCGAGCGGGCCATCGGCTACAAGTGCGCCTGCACCGGCCAGATCGCCCAGCAGGCGCTCGGCATCGACCGCCCGGTCTTCGGTCGGCTGCTGTCGCACACCACCTCCCCGTCGGGGATCGAGCTGCCGGCCGAGCGCTTCACCCACCGGGTCATCGAAGCGGAGTTCGGGATCCGGGTCGGCCGCGACGTCGTCGAGAGGGACGGCGGCCACACGGCGGAGTCGATCGCCGAATACGTCGAAGCCGTCATCCCGGCCGTCGAGATCGTCGACCACCGCTACGCCGACTGGTCCGTCGGTGCACTCCAGGTCGCAGCCGACAACGCCATCCACGGGTGGTGGATCGAGGGTCGACCGGTGACCGACTGGCATGGGATCGACCTCGGGTCGGCCGAGGTCGAGGTGCGCTCCAACGGCGAGGTGATCACCACCGGCTCGGGGGCCAACGTGCTCGGCCATCCCCTCAACGTCCTGGCCTGGCTGGCCGACGAGCTCCCCCGCTTCGATCGGCGGCTCCGGGCCGGCGACCTGGTGACCACCGGCGTCGTCACCGACGTCTTCGAGGCGGGCCCGGGCGATGTGATCACCGCCGAGTTCACCGGACTCGGGTCCGTCGAGGTCTCCTTCGCCTGAGTGTCAGCTGCGACAGCTGGGCGCCGCCCGGCCGGTCATCGCCGACCGGGCGGCATCGATCATCTCGAGAGGTGGACTGGCCTACTCGGGGTTGATGCCGAACGTCCGCAGATAGTCGCTCGCCACCTCCGACACCGGCTCACCGTCCGAGACCCGCCGGTTGAGCGCAGTGATCCTGGTCTGCGACAGCGGCCGGAGGATGTCGTCGACCAGGTCGTCGAACGCCTCCGGTGCCTGGTCGTAGACCTCCTTGTCGATGTTGAGCGACACGTTGTACACGTAGAAGACGCCGTCGTCGACGACGGTCCGGAGGTTCAGGGCGTCGATTCGACCGTCGGTGGTGAAGATCTCACCGAAGTCGCACTCACCGTCGGCCACTGCGCCATAGACATCGGCCGCGTCGTCGATCACCTGCAACTGGTTGTCAGGGATTGTGTAGCCGGTCTCGTCCTCGAACAGCACCAGCCCATCGGCCCGACCGGGGAACTCCGGCTCCACGCAGACGATGGCATCGTCGTTCTCTTCCAGATACTCGGCCATGGCCGAGAGATTGAAGGCGTCGACGGTGAACCTCGTGGCTGCGGTGTCCGCGGCCACCTCCGGTGACATGGCGAACCCGTAGGTGTCGTTGAACGTCGACCGACCGATCCACTCGATGCCGTTCGACCGATCGGCTTCGGCGACCGCCTCGGTCAGCGCCTCCCCGTCCGGCTCGGGATCGCTGTTCCCGAGGTGCTCGACCCAACCGGTGCTGTTGTACTCCCAGTAGGCGTCGATCTCACCGCCCACCAGCGCGGCCCGGGTCGTCGGGGTGTCGCCGGTGTCGGTCAGGTCGGTGACATCGGCCCCCCGGGCCGACAAGGCCTGGATCAGGATCTCACTCAGCACGTACTGCTCGGTGAAGTTCTTGGACCCGACCGTGACCGAGACGCCGCTGAAGGCATCTTCGGCCGCCGAGTCGTCGTCGGTGCCGCAGCCGGCGGCCACCATGGCGAGGGCCAGGGTCACGGCCAGCGCCGTCACTCGTGGAAGCCCTCTCATGAGATGACCCCCCGGGCCTGAGCCGCAGCTTCGGCCTCGGCCTCGGCCTGCTCGATGATGTGCTCCTCCAGTTCGACGATCTCCAGCTCCTCGCCGAAGGCCTGTCTCATGCTGTAGATGCCCACCAGCAGCACGATGGCGAAGATGGCGCCGGAGGCCACCGCCGCAGACTGCAGCGCCAGGAGCCCACCACCGATCAACAGGATTGAGGCGACCGTACCCTCCATGATGGCCCAGAACACCCGCTGGGGAACCGGCGATTCGAGCTTGCCCCCTGACGTCAGGTGGTCGACCACGAGCGAGCCGGAGTCGGACGAGGTCACGAAGAACGAGATGACGAGGATGATGCCGAGGATCGAGGTGATCGTTGTGAAGGGGAAGGCCTCGAGCAGATCGAACAGTGCCGTTGCCACGTTCTCGTTGACCGCAGCGGCGACGTCCCGAGTGCCGTCCATCTGGGTCTTGAGGGCGGCTCCGCCGAACGTCGACATCCACAGGAACGACAGCAGCGATGGGATGAGCACCACGCCGATCACGAACTCCCGGATGGTGCGCCCCTTGGAGACCCGGGCGATGAACATGCCGACGAACGGAGCCCAGGAGATCCACCAGCCCCAGTAGAACACCGTCCAGCCGTTCTGCCAGTTGCCGCCGGTGAGGGACTCGGTCCAGGTGGCGAGCGCCGGCAACGACTGGAGATAGCTGCCGGTGCTCTCGAGGAAGGTGCCGACGATGAACACCGTCGGCCCGACGATGAGGATGAACGCCAGGAACATCGCCCCCAGGTTCAGGTTGAGCTGGCTCAAGCGCTTGACGCCGCCGTCGAGCCCGGCCACCACCGACATGGTGGCCGCACCGGTGATGAGGGCGATGAGGATCACCTGGAAGGTGGTGGTGTCCGGTGTGTCGAACAGGAAGTTGAACCCGGCCGAGACCTGTCGCACCCCGAAGCCCAGCGACGACGCCAGCCCGAACAGGGTGGCGATGACGGCAATCACGTCGATCAGGTTTCCCCAGAAGCCGTAGATCCGCTCGCCGAGCAGCGGGTAGAAGACGGATCGCATGGTGAGCGGGAGGCCCCGATTGAAGGTGAAGAAGGCCAGGGCCAGGCTGACCAGGGCGTAGATGCCCCACGGGTGGAGGCCCCAGTGGTAGAAGGTCGTGACCATGGCCGCATCGGCCGCCTCCGGGGTGTTCGGCTCGCCACTGAAGAACGGGGCCGGGCTCTGGTAGTGGTAGATCGGTTCCGCCACGCTCCAGAACATCAGCCCGATGCCCATGCCGGCGCTGATCAGCATGGCGTACCAGGCGAAGTTCGTGAACTCGGGGACAGCCTCCTGCCCTCCGAGACGGATCCGCCCGAAGCGGCTGAAGCCGAAGAACACGATGGCGACCAGGAAGATGTTGGCTGCCAGGATGTAGAACCAGCCGAAGTTGTCGCCGATGAATCCCAGCGCGTCCTGGAAGATCTGCTCCGCCCGGTCCTGGAAGATCAGGGTCAAGCCCAGGAAGACGATCAGGAACCCGGCGGACATGAAGGTGACCTGGGGGTGGATGTCGAACCCGAAGCGCACGATGTTGGTGTCGCCCGGCTTCCGGTGGGCGATCTCCTCGTAGTACTCGGTCTCGGGATCGAGCTGGAGGCCTTCGAACGCCGGTCGCTCGGCGATTGCGGCGTCCCGCATCGCCCGCTGCTGTCGGAGCCGCGCCCTCCTCTCCCGCATGAGCTCGGTCTTGGTTGTCACTTGATTTCCCCCTGTTTGATTGTGGTTGCACCCGGAGGTACATCTGGAGACTCAGCTGTCGCCCGTCTGGTCGTCGCCGAACCACGAGTCGTGCAGTGCCTCGTAGCGGCCGGACTCGATCACCTCCAGCAGCGCCCGGTTGACCTGCTCGGTCAGGTCGCTGCCGGTGGCGAACACCAATCCGAAGCCCCGCTCGGCGAACACGGGCCCGGTGATGTCGGCACCGCCACGGCCGTCGGTGGCAACGAAGTGCTGCACGATGGCTGCATCGTGGACCACCGCCTCGACCTCGCCGGACAGCAGCGCGTCATAGGCGTCAGCGGCCCGGGCGAACTCCACGGCGGCGATGCCCCGACGGTCGAGGTAGGCGACTGCGGTGGAGTCGGCCGGTACCCCGACGGCTTTGCCCCGGAGATCGTCGGGACCGGCGATGTTGCCCGTCAGCTCGTCGAAGGCGAAGGCGGTTGCGATCGCAGCGGTGAAGTAGGCCAGTACGAACAACCCGCTGAACATCCACAGCAGTGCGATCATTCGGCCGAGGCGACCGGTGGGCAACTTGTCGCCGTACCCGACGGTGGTTGCGGTGACTGCGGCCCACCACACCGACTCCCAGATCCCGGCCCAGTAGTCCTTGGGGAATGCGGGGTTGTGCCGACGCTCGGAAAACCACATCAGATGGGCGGCGACGACCAGGATCAACGACAGGATCGCCACCAGGATCAACAGCTCCCAGGCGAAGATGGCCCGGAACAGGGCCCCGGCTCGGCCGCTCAAGGCGCCCTCCTGGCGATCGGCGACCAGGATCTGCAGGCCGGAGCGGATGTAGGGCTGGCTGAAGTCGACACTGGCCTCCCGATCGGCGGTGATGGCCAGAGCGCCGATGCCGCCATCGGCTGCACCACGAGCCACGTCGTCGATGAGCTTGGCCGAGCTGTTGACGGCGTAGATCTCGACGTCGGCCCCCAGCTCTGCGGCCAGCAGGTCGAGCAGCTCCACGCTGAAACCGCCGTACCGCTCGCCGTCGTAGGTCACGAACGGCGGGGCCAGACGGGTGGCCACCCGCAGGGACCCGATCGAGTCGTTCACCACCAGCTCGGCGCTGCGGCGGGGACTGAGGGTCAGGCCGGCGGCGACATGGGCCTCGACGGCGGCCGTCAACCAACCGTCGACGGTCTGGCGGTTGGCGGCGATCCATCGCTCGGCGTGGTCGACGATGTCGTCGGTGGTGTCCTCGCCGGCCACCATGCGGGCGTTCTGATCCGAGATGTCGTCGAGCGGGATCTCGAATCGCTCGAGCAGGGCGGCGATCGCCGGCTCGTCGTCGAGCAACCGCTGGTTGGCGACGGCCCGAATGTCGTTCGGGGGGAAGCCCATCGAGCAGGGGTCGGCCAGACAACCGGTCACGCCGGACACCTCGGTCAGCGGCTCCAGCTCGGACTGGTCGTCGGGCAGGCTGGGAAACGGGGCTGGGATCCAGACCACATCCCGCCCGGGCACCAGCTCCCCGACGGTCCAGTTGGGGGTGAAGGTGTAGAACAGCACCGGCTGCCCCGCCTCGAACCGGTCGACGGTCGCCCGCATCAATGGCCCATAGTCGCCCCGGACGTGGGCGACGGTCCGGTCCAGGCCGTAGGCACTGAGGTGGTGGTCGACGATCGGCCCGCAACCCCAGCCGATGTTGCACCCGATCAGGTCTGCGATGCCGTCGCCGGTGTGGTCGAACGCTGCCGCCACGTCGGGGTCGGCCAGGTCGGCCAGAGTCGTGATGCCGAGTGCGTCGACGGTGGCCCGATCGGCCAGATAGCCCTGGAGAGCCCCGCCCCGCACCTCGAACCCGATCGGCACCCCGGGGGTCGGCCGACCGAGATCGAGCAGGTTGTCATGGGTCGGGAACCAGCCGTTGACCCAGAGGTCGACCGAACCGGCCCCGATACCCCGGTAGAAATCCGGATTGTCGAGCGTGTCCGGCCCCTCGACGGTGTATCCCAGCTCGACCAGCAACTGGGCGATGACCTGGGCCTGGAACCATCCCGTGTCCCAGGTCGGCCTCGCCAGTCGGACCGGGCGCAGATCGCCCGGGGCGAGGTCGCGGGCGTCGGGGGTGCCCGGGTCCTGGTTGTCGGCGTCCTGGGCGGCGACCGGGGTGGGGTGCGACCCCACGATGATCGCCAAGAGCAGCGGCACCACCACCAGCGTCAACGGGTGGGCCAGCCTCACCGTGGTTGCCGTCGTTGCGCTGTTCCCCCTCATGGCCACCCTACGGGTATTCGCCACCAGGTGGCGGTGCCATATGGTGATGAACTTAGTCGGTACGCCGTCGGGAGTTCCACTGCGGTGGACCCGCCGACTACGCTCTCGCGCCGGCAGGCGCCGGCCCGAAGGGAAGCGGCAGATGCTCCTCGAGTACCGGCAGGGTACGCATCAACCTCGACATCGGAGGACCGAAGCAGACACCGCGGTAGTCGACGCCGATCCCGGCTACCGCCAGTGGATACTCGATTCGACGGCCGTCGACCGGTAGCCGACCTGGAGATCTACGAGTTGGTCACTTCGGGAGCCAGGGGTCCACAGCGGTTGCGTCACGCGGGGCCGACCCCCGCGTGACGCAACTCGACCGTTGACTGCTAGTCCAGCTCTTTCGTCGGAAAGCGTTTGCCCTGCTGAGCGGCCTGACCTCTCGGCGACCCAGCAGCCGTGAAGGACCAGGTCGTGGGCTCGCTATGCAAGATCGAGGCTAGTCCAGCGCCTTCAGCTGGTTCTGGGGCGAGAAGTTGCCCTTGCCCTTCTGGCCGTTCAGGGTCTCGGTGTTCTGGGCGAACGTGAGGATCGCGAACGCCGCAGCGTCGGAGTTCTGATCGAGCGCTTCGAGGCTGATGTTGTCGAACGTGTCACAGGCCAGGTGGTAGCACGGGTCGTACTGCTCGCCGGCGACGCCGCCGTAGATGTCGACTTGCTCGGCAGTCTTGATGCCCTCGGCCCCGGTGAACAGCCCGCCGCACGGGATGCCCGACACGCAGAAGGCGAAGTGGTCGGAGCGAGCCCCGATCACCGTGGCTTCGGTCTCCAGACCCTGGCTGTCGAAGTAGTCGAGGAACAGCTGCTCCACCACTGCCGACTCCGGCGGCACTGCGATGGTCGGGGCGATGTCGGAGCCGTCGCCGTCGTACACGAATCGGACGAAGTTCGGTGAGCCGATCATGTCGAAGTTCAGGTAGACGCTGATGGCGTCGAGCTCCTCCTGGGTGAGGTTGACGACGTAGTCGATCGAGCCCACCAGGCCGGACTCCTCGGCGCCCCACCAGGCGAACCGCACCTGGTTGCGGGGCTTGACCTTCGCCATCTGCTCGGCGATCTCGATGAGGGCTCCGCTCCCGGAGCCGTTGTCCTGGACGCCGGGGCCCTCGGGCACCGAGTCGAGGTGGGCGCCGGCCATCACCACGTTGGTCGGGTCACCGTGCACGCTCTCGGCGAGCACGTTCACGGTGGTCCGTGTCTCCGAGATCGTCGTGGCATCGATGGAGCCGGTGGCGCCTTCGGCGAGAGCGACGCCGATGCCGAAGCTGGTACTGACGACGGGGATGCCGACCCCCGGGCCGCCGAGCGTGCCGAAGAACAGGTCTTCACGGCCGGGCGTGCCCTGGTTGAACACCACGACCCCGGCTGCGCCGGCGGCCTCGGCGTTGGCGGCCTTGTCGGAGAAGAAGCACGCACCGCGCTGGACGAGCGCGATGTTGCCTGGCGTGAAGCCGGCGAAGTCCGCCGCCTCACATCCGCTGGTGGACAGTGACGGATCGCCCAGCGACAGGTCGACCGGGGTGAACGGCACCGTGCCGGTGCTACCCGACCCCGAGAACGTCATGACGTCGAAATCGGTGCCGTCGATGTAGGAGGTGGGAATGGGGGTCGCCTGCTCGAAGCTTGGGGTGCCGACGACCTGGAAGAAGTCGAAGTCGAACTCGTCGATGATGACGTTGTAGCCGGCGGCCTCCATGCGCTCGACGACGTAGGCTGCCGACAGGTCATAGCCGGGCGTGCCCGAGGCGCGAATTCCGCCACCTGCGTCGGCGGCGGCCTGGAAGGCGGCCTGGTGCTCCCTGACCCCCTCGACGGTGACGCACTCGAGCAGCTTCTGCACCGTGTTGTTGACCCTGTTCTCGCACGACCGCGGGCCGGCCTCCGCTGCGATCGGGGTGAGCCCGAGGGCCAAGAGGCTGGTGACCGCAGCCAGCAGCAACATCCGCCTGATGATTCGCTTCATGACAGTCGTCCTCCTGGATGGACATGTGACGGCATGCCCGTCGCAGCCGCCGGAACCAGCGAACTTAGCCCGCGATCGGGTCAGATGTCATCCGAACGCAATATTCCTGTGGGAACCCCGCCGGACGGCCGCCCCGACGACCCGCTCGAAGCCGAGATCGATCTGGTCGGGGTCGGGCTACTCGGCCACGGCGAACAGCTCGTCGCCCCGCCGCAACCGCTTGGCGATGTCGACCACCCGGGCCAGCTCGCGGCGTGTCGGCGTGTGGGCGGCGAGGAACCTGGCGAAGGCGACCAGGATCAGCCGGCCCTCCTCCGAGCCTTCGGGCCACGCCTCGTACTGCCGGACGGCCGCCTCGTACAGCTGGAACCAGTGGAACCCTGCGTCCTCGTTGACCAGGGCGTGCCCCAGCGCCGCGACCAGCTCACCGGGATCACCGCCTCCGGCCAGGAACCCGTACGCCTCCCGCCCGGCCTCGTCCACCAGGCCCTGGGCGTCCCAGCAGGCCGCGAGGCCCGTCAGGGAGCCCTGCTCGACGGCCGGTGGCCGGGCGGCGGGGACGTTGAGGAACCGATCGAGGTAGACCTTCAGCGCCGAGTGCACGACGCCCCGCAACAGCGCCGGCGACGGTTCGCGGATCGTCGCCTGGTACAGGGCGTTGGCGGTGGTGAAGCCGTGGTGGACCGAATTCCAGTCACGGTGGTCGTTCTGGACGTGAAACCGGGTGATCCGCAGCGCTGCGGCGAAAGCGACCGCTCTAGCCAGCTGCTCGGCCGATGCCCCGCTCCGGCCGGCGTCGGTGAGGGCGGCGATCACCCGATCGGGATCGTCGTCGAGCAGCCGCCAGCCCAGCGCCGAGACCTCGTCGTCGGACAGCGTTCCGGCGCCGGCCACCAGCTCGGTCCGATCGATCAGCTCGGCGAGATCGTGCGGGTGGCGCCATTCGGAGAGCTCCTCGTGGCGGGTGGCCGAAGCGGTCTGGTGGACCAGGGTCGGCAGCAGCAGTGGAGCCGACTCCTCACCCATGAGGTCGACGAGCTCGAACGCCTTGTTCGTGAAGTCGATGGTGTGGCCCTCGTCGATGAACACGTGGTCGGTCACTGCGGCGAACATCATGGCCTCGACCTCGGCCCGGGCGGCCACGCCGGCGACCAGCGCGGTGGCCAGGGTCCGCTCCGCGGCGTCGCCGGAACGGGTGTCGATGAACCGGCGATACCAGTCCGTGAGCCGTTCGGCGTCGACCTCGGCGCCGCCCATCGGGTCGAGGGCGAATCGGGGGGCGTGGCCACCGACGTCCCCGGCCAGGAACGCGAGGGCCTGGGTCAACGCCAGTGGCTGGTCCTCGGGCCGCAGTCGCGGCAACACGTTGGCCATGGCGGTGAGCACCGTCAGGCCCGATCCCCACCCCTCGTCCCTGTTGCGAGCCGCGAAGTGGGCTCCGGTGGCCACGATGTCGGTCGCCGGTTCGCCGAGGTCGAGCAGGCCGAGGACCGACTTGGCGATGACCAGTGTGATCTGGTCTTCGAGGCCGTCCTCGAGACGGTCGCCGAGCCTCCGCTTGGCGTCCGGGTCGGGTCGGGGGCTGACGAAGACATCGCCGTCGCGGATGTCGACGTCGTACGCTGCTGCGTCGTCGGCCCAGGGATCGAGGGTGCAGCCCGACGACAGGTCGAAGCGGGCGTGATGCCAGTGGCAGGTGACCATGCCCGACTCCACGGTGCCCCGGTGCAACGGCAGGCCGAGGTGGGGGCATCGATCTGCGATAGCCCAGGCCCGGTCCTCGTGCCAGAACACCACGACGGGGTGCTTTCCGACCTTGGTGACCAATTGGCCCTGGGACCGGAGATCATCGAGTCGACCAGCGAGCGCTTCCATGCAGTCATCGTCGACCCGCTCTCCCAATTTGTCAAGTAGCCACTTGTTAAATAGGCGAGCCGTGAAATACACTGGCGGCCGTGGCCGGTGACCAAGCTCTGTCCCCGTCGAAGCGGCGGATCGTCGACGCCCTGAAGCGGCGGCCGCTGACCGGTCCGGAGCTGGCCGGGCTCTTCGAGCTGACCCCCGAGGCGGTTCGTCAGCACCTGAGCGATCTGGCCGAGCACGGCCTGATCCGGTCGTCACAGCGGGCCTCGAGCGGCGTCGGCCGACCACCGGTGGAGTGGTCGTTGACCGACCTCGCCCTCGACCTGTTTCCGGATCGCCACGCCGATCTGACGGTGTCGCTGATCACGTCGATCCGGTCCGCCATCGGCGAGACCGGGCTCGACGCGGTGGTGGCCGAACGAACCGCCGAGCAGTTGCGGGACTACCGCGGCCGACTCCGGGGGGTCGATGACAAGGTGGTCGCGTTGGCCGCGCTACGGAGCGACGAAGGGTACATGGCGGAGGTCACCGAGGCTCCGGATGGGAACGGCAGGCTGCTCATCGAGCACCACTGCCCGATCTGCGACGCGGCCAAGGTGTGCCAGGGGCTCTGCCGGAGCGAGCTGGAGCTGTTCCAGGCGGCGCTGGGATCTCGTGTCACGGTGACGAGGGAGCAGCACCTGCTGGCGGGCGACGAGCGCTGCGTCTACCGCATCCAGTAGCCGCCCGGGCGCGCCGAGTCCCGGATCCGGCAGGACCCGGGTTCTCGGATCAAGAGCTCACGCCATCGGGCGATCGCCGGTGGCTCAAGCAGCGCCGATCTGCTGCAGGAACGTCAGCATGTCGAAGTAGTGGCGACTCTCCCTGAGAGAATCGCCGTCGAAGTCGAAGACCCAGGCGCCGGGCGTGGTCTGCGTCTTGCCCGAGGGCGGGATCTCCCCTTCCGGGGTGACCAGCGGACCGGTATGTGTGCCATGCCAGCTGACCTCGAGCACGACCTGGTTGTCGGCCTCGAGGGCGGTGCTCACCGTGCCCTTCACGTCCGGCATGGCCGATTTCCATCCCTGCATCGCCTCGACGGTTTCGGGGCCCTTCAACTCGCGCTGCGTGCCGAATTCGTTGTAGGTCGAGGTGCCGAGCAGGCCGGTGACGGCATCCCAGTCGGATCCGTTGAACGCCTCGACCAGTTCCTTTGCGTGACTGATGTGATTTGCCATGAGAGATTCCTCCGCGAAAACAATCCTAGTAATCCTGATCCTCCTCCCGATGGGTCACGACCGCAATGGCTTCTGTCCATCGGCGGCACCATGACCGAGCCGCCGAGCTCGGTAACGGCCCTGTCCCTCGCCTGCGGGACCGAGTTGTGACGGGACCGTGTCCGGACAACCGCTCAGTCGGGCTCGCGTCGGTGTCCCCGGCTGATCTCGGCGAGCACTTCATGGTCCACCTGCTCGCGTCGAGCGACCGCAACCTTGATGTCGGTGATCGCCCGCAGCGTCGCCGTTCGCCGGCCGCCCTCGAGTACTGCTCGCTCGCCGAGGATCGCTCCCGGACCGATCTGGGCAAGCGGCTCACCGTCGATCTCCACCGACAGCACACCGTTGAGGAGGAGGAACACCTCGTCCCCAACGGCCCCCTGCTCGGTGAGCAGTGCACCGGCCTTGGCGCTGCGTGTCCTCACCTTGTGCTCACCGCCCATGATCGCACTGGCGACTTGGCGCTCCAGCGCCGTTTCGACTTCCGTCACCAGCGCTGCGGACTCCTGGTCACCCCACGGCGTGTGGCGGCCGAACGCCCGACGCGACCACTCCTTGAAGTCGGCCAAGCCGGCCTTGGCCGCCAGCTTGTGATCGTCGTCGTATACCCAGTGGCGGGGAAATGGGCTGGCGCCGACGAGCTCGTGCTCCGAGCTGCCGTCGGTGTGGATCGTGAGCGCCAGTGTGGTCCAGACGGTGGGCGGGACGAACTGTACGAACGGCGGCATGCTCACTCGACGCGGCGCCGGCAGGGCGGTGCGGCCACCGACGGTCTGCACGAAACGGGCGGACCCGTCGATGATCTCGACGGGCCGCTGTATGTCGGGGAGCGCCACCGCAGCGAAAGTCGCTCGGGCAGGGCCGACGGCGATCGTCGTCGCTCCCATGACGCAACCGCCTTCGTAGCCGGTGTCGACGATCGCGCCGTCGTCGTCGACGTCGATCCAAGCTGTCAGGTGGTTCGCGAAACGGAATCGATCCTCGGCGCACAGCTCCTGGAGGTCGCCGACCACGTCCGGTGGAGGGTCGTCGTAGTGCAGGAGGGTTCCGAACACGGCTTTGTTGAGCCCGCCAAGCGCTTCCGACGGGATCCAGCTGACGCTGATGACGGTTGCACGATGCCTCATGCCGGCCTCCTGGGGCTGCACCTGGAACGCTGCGGGGCGTCGTCGTAACCGTACGGGTTCCGTCGATCGACCACCAGGGCGGTAGCCGGTCTATCCGCGGAGTGCTGACACCCCTCATCGTGGCGGGTCTGTCTCATTGCGCTGACGACTCCCCGGGTGTGTGTCTGATGAAGATGATGACGGACAGAGATATGCAAGCGCCAGCCCGGAACCGGTGTAGTCATCCTCTCGCAGTACGACGACCCTGACTACGCGATCTCCCTGCTCGACGAAGGTGCGGCGGGGTCGGCGAATTGGGAGAGCACCACCACGCCAACGGAGGGGTGACGTTGACGGAGCTCGGCCGCAGCACGGATCCCCTCGTCCGTGCCGGTCGGCGGCATTCGAATGTCGGTGAGCACGACATCGGGAGAACACGTGGCGACAGCCTCCAAGAGCGAAGGCAGATCGCCGACCGACTTCACGACCTCGAACGCCGGGCCGACGACCTAGGCTCGACGTGTGACCACGCTCTTCGATTTCGAGATGACCGACATCAACGGTGACACCGTCGCCCTGTCGAAGTTCCGGGACCAGGTGTGCCTGGTGGTGAACGTCGCCAGCAAGTGAGGCCTCACCCCCCAGTACGCAGGTCTGCGTGCACTCCACGACGAGCACCACGACGAGGGCTTCACCGTGTTGGCCTTCCCGTGCAACCAGTTCGGGGGCCAGGAGCCCGGCACCGAGGCCGAGATCCTCGAGTTCGCCACCTCGACCTACGGCGTCACGTTTCCCATGTTCGCCAAGATCGAGGTGAACGGCGACGGGGCGGCACCGCTCTACGAGTGGCTACGGGCCGAGCAGCCTGGTGACGGCGAGTCCCCGGACATCGCCTGGAACTTCACGAAGTTCCTCGTCGCCAGGGACGGTTCGGTGGCGAAGCGGTACGAGCCGATGGTGACCCCCGAAGAGATCGGGGCCGAGCTGCCCGACCACCTGTAGCCACCGTCGAGCGGTGCGTCACGCGGCGAGACGCTCCGGCGTGCGAGTAGGCCCGGCCGCTCGCTTCGCCACGGTCGGATCCCCGTGAGGCGGCTCCCGGCCGGGCAGCGCCGACCACGTGCCAGCTGGACACCCAATCAGGCGTCTTCGAGCAGCTCCCGGAGCTCGCCGAGGGTGGCCACCGGGTCCCGACCGGGGGCCACGTTCACGTTAAGCACGGTGACCCCGGCCTCCTTCCACACGCCCAGGCGCTCCTTGACCTCGGACGGCGGCCCGACCAGGCTCGACCGCTCCAGGAAGTCGCGGGGAACGGCGGCTGCCGCTGCATCCTTCTGGCCGTCCAGGTAGAGATCCTGGATCTCGATCGCCTCGGCCTCGTAGCCGTACTTGCGGGCGATCGTGTTGTAGAAGTTCTTGTCCCTGGCTCCCATCCCGCCCCAGTAGAGGGCGGTGGCGGGGCGGCTCATGTCGAGCACCGGATCCGCGCCCTCACCGACGAGCTCCTCGCCGATGGCCACCATCGTGCCGGCTCCGATCTCGAGACGGCCGAGCGACGGGTCGCGGTCGACGGTCCCCGCCTTGAGGTCCTCGCCCCACACCCGCTGGAACTCGTCGGGGACGAAGAACACCGGCAGCCAACCATCGGCCGACCGGGCGGTCTGCCGCACCGAGAGCGGCATCAGCGAGGCCCACCAGATGGGTATCTCGCTGCGGACCGGGTGGTTGATCAGCTTCAGCGGCTTGCCCAGGCCCGTGCCCTGACCCTCGGGGAGCGGCACCTTCACCGTCTGGCCGTCGTACACCACGGGCTCACGGCGCAGCGTCATCCTGACGACGTCGATGTACTCCTTGATGCGGGCCATCGGCTTCTCGTACGGCACGCCGTGGAAGCCCTCGATCACCTGGGGTCCGCTGGCTCCGAGGCCGAGGATGAAACGACCGCCCGAGACCATGTCGAGCCCGGCTGCGGTCTGGCCCATGGCCGAGGCGGTACGGGAGTAGACGTTCAGGATCGCCGAGCCGATCTCGACCCGCTCGGTCTTGGCCGCCAGGTAGCCGATCTGGCTGACCGCGTCGACGCTGTAGGCCTCCGCGACCCAGACCACATCGAGCCCGGCCTGCTCCAGCTCGACGACCTGCTCGACCGACTTCGCGAAGTCGCCGACGTAGTTGATGCTCATCCCGAGTTTCATGGTCGGCAAGCGTAGGCGCAGCCCCCCGTCGATCAGGAATCCTCGTCGTCGGATCGGTACCTGGGCACGATCCCACGGTCGGCCAGCTCGGCAACCTCGTCCTCGCTGTAGCCCAGGAGCTCGGTGAGGATCGCCGCGGAGTGCTCACCCGGCTCGGGGGCCGGTCCCCGGGCGCCGACCTCCTCGTTGCCGGCCAGGCGGAACGGTGCGCCAACGGTCTCGAACCGGCCCGCTCGGGGGTGGTCCACCGCCTCGAACACGCCGGCCGCCCGAACCTGGGGGTCGACGGCAGCCGATGCCGCGTCGTTGATCGGAGCCCAGATGCACCGGTACTCGTCGAGCCGGAGCGCCCAGTAGTCGAGGGCACGCTCACCGATCGTCTGGTCGAGGGTGGCGACGAGGGGCGGCATGTTGCGGTAGCGGAGGCCACCGGTGGCGTAGTTCTCGTGCTCGATCAGGTCTTCGCGGTGCAGCGCCCTGCAGAAGCGGGCCCAGGCGTCGGCCCGGTCGGGCATGGCGAACTGGATCCACCGCCCGTCCGAGCACCGGAACGCTTCGAGCATGGCCGAGATGGACCTCTCCCGTGGCCGATCGGCGTTGGGATTGCCGTCGATCACCGCCGTCGAGAGATCGACGCCGATCGTGAATGCCGCGGTTCGCACCAGCGAGGTCTCGACGACCTGCCCCTCCCCGGTCTGATCCCGGCCCCGCAGCCCGGCCATCAGCCCACCGAAGAGGGCGATCGACGTGGTGTGATCGCCCTGGCCTGGGCGAGGGTGGGGCGGGGCGCCGCCGTCGGGGGTCATGCCTCCGAGCAGCCCCGACCGGGCGAAGAAGGCCGTGACGTCGTAGCCCGGGCGGTCGATCTCGTCACCCCGCTCGCCGTAGCCGGTCAGGAGACCGATCACGAGGTCGGGCTTGATGGCGTGGAGCTGTTCGACGTCGAGCTGGAACCGGCGGCGACGCTCGGGCAGGAGGTTGAGGATCACGACGTCGGCCACCGCCACCAGCCGGTGGGCGACGGTCATCCCTGCGGGGTCGTCCAGGTCGAGCTCGATCGACCGCTTGCCCCGGTTGATGAACTGGAAGGGGTGGTCGGGGTTGAAGGACCCGTCCGGCACCTTGGCCTGCTTCATCAGGCCCCGGATCGGATCACCCCCGATCGCCTCGACCTTGATGACCTCGGCCCCGAGGTCCGCCATGATCGCACCCGCCGTCGGGGCCGCGGCGAAGCTGGCGATCTCGACGACGCGGATCCCATCGAGTGGAGAGCCCATGGTCGCAGACGCTAGCGCCGAGTCCCCTCCTCGGAGAACTCTCGTGCCCCGGGCTGCCGAGGGCCTAACGTCGTCGCATGGCTCACAGCATCGACATCGGCACCGTAGGGGTGTGGACCAGCCTGCTCGACCTCCACCCGACGGCCCGGGTGCGGGAGGTGGTGGCCGAGCTCGACGAGCTGGGCTGGGGCTGCCTGTGGCGGCCCGAGTCAACCGGTCGTGACCCGCTGGTCACCGCCGCATTGTGGTTGGACGCCTGTCCCCGCATGGCGGTTGCCACAGGGATCGCCCAGACCTACGCCCGCCACCCGCTGACCACGATGGCTGCGAGCCGGACGCTCGACGAGGCGTTCCCCGGCCGGTTCCTGCTCGGTCTGGGTGTGAGTCACGCCCCGATGGTGGAGGGCGTCCGGGGGCTCGACTACTCGACGCCACTGGCCGACATGTCGGCCTACCTCGATGCCATGGACTCCGCACCGTTCACCGGCCTGGCCGACGAGGGCCGCCCGCCCCGGATCCTGGCCGCCCTCGGGCCGAAGATGTTGGCATTGTCGGCCGAGAAAGCCGACGGTGCCCATCCCTACTTCACCACGCCGGAGCACACCGCCCGGGCCCGTGCGATCCTCGGTCCGGACAAGTTCCTGGCCCCCGAGCAGATGGTCGTGCTCGACACGGACCCCGACCGGGCCCGCAGGGTCGCTCGATCCAACATGGCCCGGTACCTGAAGCTGCCGAACTACACCCGGAACCTGATGCGGCTCGGCTTCACCGAGCAGGACATCACCGAGATCAGCGATCGACTGGTCGACGCGATCGTGTCGCTGGGCGATGTCGAGCGGATCGTGGCCCGGGTCCGCGAGCACTTCGAGGCCGGGGCCGATCACGTGTGCGTCCAGGCGCTCGTTGAGGACCCGACCGACCTGCCGGTTGACGACTGGCGTCGGCTGGCAGACGCACTGATGTCGTGAGCCCGACTCCGAGTCGATCGATGCCGGTCGGCGCGAGGGTCTAGGGCCGAGCGAGGACGTGGACCACGCACACGGCTCCGATACCGACCATGTGGGCGAGGCCGAGGCGGGCGCCTGACTGCTGGCGATCGCCGGCCTCGTGTCGGAGCTGGCGGGTCACCTCCACGATCTGACCGGTGCCGGTGGGGCCGATCGGGTGACCCATGGCGAGCAGCCCACCGGATGGGCTGACCGCACATCGGCCACCGATGTCGAGCTCCCCGGACTCGACCAGCGACCCCGCCTCACCCGGCTCGCACAGTCCGAGGGCCTCGGTGTAGAGCAGCTCCTCGATGCTGAAGGCGTCGTGCACCTCGAGCACGTCGAGGTCCGTGGCCTCGACCCCTGCCTGGTCGAAGGCGTGGCGAGCGGTCTCCGCCGTCAGCGCCGCGTCGATGCCGACCCCGGGCCCGTACAGGCCCTCGCTCCGGGTGGCCGACGCCAGGATCCGGACCGCCCGGGAACGGTCGACCCCGAGCCGTTCGATGCCGTCGTCAGAGGCCACGATCACGGCCGCCGCCCCTTCGCCGACGGGGCAGCACTGCAGCCGGGTCAGCGAGCCCGAGATGGGCTCGGCCATGATCTCGGACAGCGTGCGCTCCTTCTGTCGCTGGGCGAACCGGTTGCGAGCACCGTTGCGGTGGTTCTTGAGCGCCACCGCCGCAACCTGTTCGGGAACGACGCCGTGGGCGCTCATGTACTCCGAGGCCAAGAGCGCGAAGTGGGTGAAGGGCACGATCGTGCCGCCCTCCAGGTTCTCGATCCCCGCCGCTCCCGGGGCGGCCGGCAGACCGGCCTGCGGCTTGTCGACCCCCAGCGCGAGGGCCACGTCGGTCCGTCCCGATGCGACATCGAGGGCGGCCTGGGCCACGGCGGTCGATCCGGAGGCGGAGGCGTTCTCCACCTGAGCCATCGGGATACCGGTGGCGCCGAGCCGGCTCAGCATGATCCTGCTCGCACCCATGCCCAGCAGCGCCGTCCCGGTGTAGGCCGTCTCGACGTCGCTCCAGGCGATGCCGGCGTCGGCCAGTGCGGCCCGCACGGCAGTTAGCCCCAGGTGGACATAGGGCGTGTCGGTCTTGCGCTGATAGCGATGGAGACCGACGCCGACCACGTGAACCGGTCGGTCGGACAGGACGTTGCGGCCCATCAGGCCGACTCCCGCCCTGTCACAGCGAAGCGGAGGTCGACGATCTCGGTGCCGTCGTCGTCGACAGCGCACGGGACCGTGATGCCGCGGACCCGGTCGCCGACCTCGGCGCCGGAGCCGTCGCCGTCGAGGACCGCCTTCAGGCTGACACCGCTGTCGAGCACGATCGTGGCCACGGTGAACGGGGTCTCCGGTCGAGGTCGGTGGTGACGACGCACGGTGGCCACGGCGTGGATCGAGCCGGTGGCACCGAGCTCGACCTCGTCCAGCTGGTCGACCTCGGCCCCGCACCGCTCACAGCCGAAGGGATCGGGCGGAAACGCCGTTCGATCGCAGGCTCGGCACCGCTGGCCGACTATCGTCGGCGGATCACCGAGGCGCACGAGCTCCGGATGGCGCGCTCGAACCGAGGACACGGCGCAATCGTAGGGGGCCACGGCCACCGGGGTGACAATCGGGCCCGAGTCGAAGCAAACCGTTGCCGGACCGGTGCGCATGCCGATGGGAACCGATGTCGAACCGGGTCCTGAAGACGCTCGCTCTCGTTCTCGCCGTCGCCCTCACGCCGATCGCCGCCCTCGATCCGATCGCGGCCGAGGAGCCTGTGGGCGCCCTTCCGACCGCCGAGGACTTCGTCACCCAGCAGTACGAGGACTTCCTGTCCCGCCCGCCCGACACCGCCGGGCTGGCCTATTGGAGCGCCCTCATCGAGGACGGGCTCGAGCCGGCGGCACTCGTCGAGCACCTGGCCACCAGCCCCGAGTTCGAGGGCAGGATCGCCCCGTTGGTGCGGCTGTACCACGCCCACTTCCGCCGGGCCCCCGACTACGCCGGCCTGACCTACTGGGCCGGCGTGGCCCGGCGCGGCTGGTCGCTGGCCCAGATCTCCGAGCAGTTCGTGCGATCGGCGGAGTTCGACGCCACCTACGGTTCCCTGACCGATACCGCCTACGTCGACCGGGTGTACGTGAACGTCCTCGGCCGGCGGGCCGAACAGGCCGGGCACGCCTACTGGCTGGATCAGTTGCAGCAGGGCATGACCAGGGGGGAGCTGATGGTCGCCTTCTCCGAGTCCCCCGAGTACCGGCGGCTGATCCGGGGGCGGGTGCTCGCCACCATGCTCTACGTGGGGATGTTGCGGCGAGCACCGGAGGCGTCCGGACTGGCCTACTGGGCCGGCGTGGTCGACGACGGGACCCCCTACCGCAACGTCATCGCCGGGTTCCTCGGAGCAGCGGAGTACGAGAACCGCATCGGGCGGATCTACGACGAGGTCCACCCCTTGACCGGCGTGCCGACCAGGGCCGCAGCCCGGCGACCGGCGCTGGCGGTCAAGATCGACAATGTCGACCGAGCCCGCCCGCAACGCAACCTCGAGCACGCCGACATCGTCTACGAGGAGATGGTCGAGGGCCGGCTGACCCGGCTCATCGCCGTGTTCCACTCCCAGCTCCCAGACGTCGTGGGCCCGGTCCGCTCCGTTCGCACGACCGACATCGACGTCCTGGATCAGCTACGAACCCCGCTGCTGGCCGCGTCGGGCGCGAACACCGGCGTCCTGGCTGCGATCGAAACCGCCGACCTCGTCAACGTGAACGCGCTGGAGGCGGGTGGCGCCTACTACCGGGACCGCCGTCGACGGGCACCCCACAACCTCTACGCCAGGACGTCCTCCCTCTACGCTGCCGCATCGGGTCGGGGCGGCCAGCCGACGGTCCTGTTCGAGTACCGGACACCGGGACGATCACCCGCCGGAGGGGTCGCCACATCGGGTGTGACGATCCGATTCGGTCTCGCCGACATCGACTACACCTGGTCGCCCGATCGGCGCCGCTGGCTCCGACAGCAGAACGGGACGGCCCATGTCACCGCGGCCGGGACCCGGCTGGCCCCGGTCAACGTGGTGGTGCTGGAGGTCCCGTACGGGGTGAGCTCGATCGATGCCAACTCACCCGAGGCCCACACCGTCGGCTCCGGCCCTGCCCACGTCTTCACCGCCGGCGAGCGGGTGACCGGGATCTGGCGCCGATCGTCCTCCCAGGATCCGATCGAGCTGGTCGATGCCGACGGTGATCCCATCGCCCTCGACCGGGGGCTGACGTTCGTGGAGCTGGCGCCGCCCGGTTCGATCGACCTGAACTGAATCGGCCTGTCCGCTCCGAACGCGGTGGTCGGCACTGGCCCGCCGGACCGGGGAACGAAACCGGAATCCTTGCTCCACCTTTTAC
>JAHELU010000194.1 GCA_024644005.1 Acidimicrobiales bacterium
GACGACCACCGAGACCGGCCAGACCACCGCCACCACGGCGACGTCATCGTCGGTGTCCACCAGCTCGTCGACCACCACCGCCCCGTCGCCGACAACGACGCTGCCCCCCAGCTCGTCGTCGAGCTCGTCGACCCCCTGACACCGACCGGCCACCGGAGGGCCTGTTCGGATTCCAGTTCCGGCCGCCTTCGGTTCTGTGCCAGGATGCGGCATGCTCGAACTCGTTGCACTCGGATCGAACCCGACCGTCGCCGCCGAGGCGGCTGAGGCCACCGGCGGCGCGCTGTACGTCAAGCACCACGGTGAACGCGACACGATCCCGTACACCACGCTGGTACGGGCGGCGACCGATGCCATCGAATCGGTGGCCAGGGCCGCAGACGTGGGCCTCTACGTCTGCTTCGCCAGAGCGGTGAAGCCGGAGCGGAGGCCGCTGCCGCCCGAGCGGGTGATCGCCTCGTTCGGGCTGGTCCGCCATCCCGACCGATCGCACCGGGAGGCCGACGACCACTGGCGCGACCTCCACGGGCCGCTGGCTCTGGCCAGCCATTCTGCGATGTGCGACTACACCCAGCTCTCGGTCGTGGTGCCGGTGTCGGGACTGCCGCTCGACGGCATCGCCCTCTGCGCCTTCGAATCCAGACAGGACCTACGGGAGAAGTTCTTCGACGACGACGAGGCACGGTCGGCCATCCAGGCCGACGTCTCGGCCTTCGCAGACACCAGCGGCTCGCCCCGCCGGGTGGTGCTCGTTCAGCAGCGCTGACCGCCCGATCAGTTGCCGTGCCGGCTGCCGGCGCTGGGCTGATGGACCCCGAGCCTGGCGATGAAGGCCGTCCGGTCGAGCTCATCGTCGTCCCATCGATCGTTCAGCGCGAGCTCGGCCGCCAGGGACCCGATCGCATCGGCGCTCTTCGCCGCATGACCGTTGCCGCCGAACGCCACGGTGCACCCGTTGTCCAGTCGGTCGATGTAGGGGAGCCCCGATGCGGTGTCGCCGATCAGGCAGGGCTTCGTCGTCCAGCCGGAGAGGGCAACGTCGGGGAGGAGCGCGGTCAGGACCTCGCGCAGCGGCGGCAGCCGACCGTCGGCGTGGTCCTGCTGCATCCACTGGTTCATGGCCGGCTCGTCGCCCAGCACGGCCGCCCGCCGGTTGGAGCCCCCGATCTTGACGTAGTGCCGACCGTCGGGATACCGCATCGGGGGCACGACGTACACGTCGTCCAGCTCGTCGTGATCCAGGAGGTAGATGATCGACGGCATCGAGCCCAACCGCCCCAGATCGCCATCGGCCACCTCGGCCAGCAGCACGGCTTCGGGCCTGACGGACATGGCGAGCGGCTCCGGCAGCAGCCGGTTGGCGTAGGCGCCGGCGGCGATCAGCACCTGGCGGGCCTGATGGGTGCGACCGGCAGCGGTCAGCAGCTCGTAGCCGCCGTCCGCCGGCCGGATGGCGATCACGGTGTCACGGGCCACCAGGGCTCCGGCCCGCTTCGCCGCCCGGTGCTGGGCCTCGATCATCAGCCGGGGATCGATCGCTCCGGCCGGCGGGGCTTCGCGGACCGCGGTGTAGCGATCGGGAAACGACAGGGCGGGCACATCGGCCAGCGCTTCGGCCACCGGGCCGACGTCGATCGGCAGACCGATCGATGCCGCCACCGATGCCAGGTTGGCCAGGCCCGGCTCGTCGTCACGGACGAACGCCAAGCCGCAGGGCCGATGGAACTCGATGCCGGACTGGTCGGCGATCGTGGGGTACTGCTCGATGGCCCGGGTGGCCAGCACGGCCCACTCTCGACGGGCGTCGAGCCTCCTGGTGATGCGACCCGAGTCGTAGTGGCTGGCGAACGGTCCCTGATGGGCCGGCCAGTCCGACGGCTCCGGCGGCCCGATCCCGACCGCCGAGGCGCCACCGACCGCTGCATGACGGAGCGCAGCGCTGCCGATCAGACCCATCCCGACCACCGCCACGTCCAGCATCGCTCGCTCCTCAACTGTTCGGCACCGACCCGATCGGCACCGACCCGATCGTCTTCGACGATGGTAGGCCGGAACGTCTCGGCCCGGTGGCCGCAAGCCGCCGGTCGTCGCTGGCCGGTATCGCCACCACCGACGGTAGACAGGGCCGATGACGAGCCGTATCGCGTTCCTCGACGAAGCCGTGGCCGGCTATGTGGCCGCCCACACCACCGCGCCGACCGAGCTGGAGCAGCGCCTGATCGACGAGACGCAGGAGCTGGCCCGCGCCGGCATGCAGATCGGTCACCCCCAGGCCCAGTTCATGACGATGCTGACCGCCGTGCTCCGACCGCGCCTGGTGGTGGAGATCGGCACCTTCACCGGCTACTCCACGCTCGTGGTGGCCAAGGCCCTGGCCCCGGACGCCACCCTCATCGCCTGCGATGTGTCGACAGAGTGGACCTCGATCGGCCGCAGGTACTGGGAGGAGGCGGGCGTCGCCGATCGGATCGACCTGCGGCTGGGCCCGGCCGCCGACACCCTCGCCGCCCTCGACCCGGAGACGACGGTGGATCTGGCGTTCGTCGACGCAGACAAGCCGGGCTACATCGGGTACTTCGAGCAGCTCGTGCCCCTGCTCGCCCCTCGCGGTGTCATCCTGGTCGACAACGTGCTCTGGGACGGGCAGGTGGTCGACGCCGCCGATCAGAGCCGGGACACGGTTGCGCTGCGGGCATTCAACGCCCACGTGCTCGCCGATGCCCGGGTCGACGTCGCCCTCCTGCCGGTGGGTGACGGCCTGTCGATGATAACGCTGGCGGAGCCGGCCGGAGCCGAGCTGCGATCGTGAATCCGGTGACGAGTCAGTGGCAGTGATCGGGGGCGGGCAGGTCGAGCGCGGGATTGCAGTCGAAGAAGCCGAACGGCACCCAGGTGCAGCGGGCGTACTCGACCGGCATGACCGGATAGTCCTCCGGACGGGCGCTGTGAGTGAGACCGAAGGTGTGCCACACGGTGATGTCGGTGTCGGCAAGAGGCCGATCGGCCTCGGTCCAGGCCGGTAGACCCTGGCCCTCCGGCGCGCTCTGGGTCACGTGATTGCCCGCCGGGAAGCGCTCGTCGCCGCTGGTGGGGGTGACCCAGATGTTGCTCGTGGCGAACCCGGCCCGACCGGCGATGCGGGACGAGTCCGCTGGGAACAGCGTCGAGGTGTCGGCTGGCAGCAGCTTGAAGCCCGTCGGCTGGCCGAGACGGTTGGTGACCCCCTCGTTCACCACCCGCCAGGTCCGTGCCTTCGACGGGTCGACGACGTCGATGGCCTGCTGCTCCCGCTCGAGCCTGGTGGCCACCGCCCGGAAGGCGTTGCCGTGGGGATTGCGCCCACCCGGGGGATCCGGCTCGACGTCCACGCGGTAGGCGGTGTTGCGGGCACCGTCGACCTCCATGTCGAAGCGAGCGCAGAACAGGTGCTGGTGGATCGGGGCCGCCACTTCGGGCGCCACCAGGGCGGCGTAGCTGAGATCGTCGCCTGGGGCGTGACTCTGGGTGGTGACGATGCCGGTCAGCTTGATCTCCATCTGGATGGTGCCGTCGACGTAGAGGTACCAGAAGAGGCCGTAGTCGTAGTTCCCGACGGTGAAGATCGAGCTGATCACCAGGCGACGACTGCGGCGGACCTCGCTGGTGCCGGTATGGCTGTCGGTGTGCTTCCAGGCGATGCCGAAGTCCTCCTCGTGGATGCAGATGGCCTGGTCGACCACCACCGGGGTGCCGTCGTCGAAGCACCAGGTGGCGTCGAGGTAGGTGATGTCGCCGAGGCAGTCACAGCCGAGCCGCAGCGAGTTGACGCAGCGACCGAGGCCGATCTCGCCGACGTCGAGCGCGTTCTTGAACGCCTGGCTCTCCCGGATCTCGCCGTAGGGGACCACCATCTCGGCCAGGCTGGCTCGCCGCATGATCGGCCGCCGGCGCCCGTCGTCGGTCCAGGCCAGGGAGTGCAGGACGAGACCCTCGGTGTGGTCGAGCAGGACCCGGACATCCCAGTTCTGCCAGTGGATGTGGTTGCCGTCGGTGACGGTGAAGCTCGGACCCTCCGGCTGGGTGATCTCCAGGGGCGCGACATCGGTGCGGGCTGCCACGGTGCCGGCGCTGTAGTTGCTCGTCTCGGCCGCCAGCGGCCAGGGGCCGATGTCGTCGATGCGGTACACCTCCATGAGGTCGAGATCGACGAACGCCATCAGCCCGTCGATCGGCCTGGCATAGCCGTTGTCGTCGTCCTCCTCCCGGTAGAAGGCGATGCAGCGGGCCACCCGCCGGCCCCGCTCGTGCTCGAGGCCCATGTTGCCGGTCGGCCAGGGATCGATCTGGAGCTTCTGGGGATCGGTGATCCCCCGCCTGGCCACCGCCTCGGCCACCCGCGGATCGTCCTTCACCACCGCCATCGCCCGGGGGATCTCGGCGAAGCCGATCTGCGGTCGCATCCCCTCCACGGTCAGGTTCGACACCACCTCGCCCGTCGTCAACGAAACCACCAGCTCGTCGATCCGCTTCGACTGGCGGTGATAGAGCCAGACCTCGATCCGCCGCTCGGCGAGGTCGCTCTCGTCGACCGCCACTCGCCGGAAGGTGGTGTCGTCACCGACGAGCCCCTTCGTGGTGACCAGGTCGACGGTCTCGACGATCTCGCTCGCCGACAGCAGGGCCAGGGGATGCGCAGTCATCGGCCAAGCCTATGAGTGCCACCCCTCCGCTGTCGATCACAGCCACCGCAGCGGTGGCACCGGCGACGTCGACGTCAGAGGTTGGCCGCCAGCCAGCGATGGACGTCGGCACAGGCATCGAGTCGCCGCATGCACCAGTCGACGAAGCTGGGCTTGTGGACGGCGGCCGGTGCCGGTTCGGACCACCGGGCCTGGAAGACCCCCTTGTGGCGGAGCAGGTCGGCCCTCGGATGATCCTCGGGGTAGGGCTTGGGCACCCGCTTGTAGGCCTGACCGGCCACGTCGAGCGCCCGCCCCCTGGCCAGGGCGCGGATGGCGTCGGCCAGCGCGGCGCCGGTGTGGTCGTCGGCCACCCGTTCCCGCCACGTCTCGATCGAGGGCAGCGCCGAGCCCGTGGCGAAGCCGACGTCGTCGGCTCCGATCCTGATGAACAGCGTGGGGGCGGTCTTCTTGTCCGCTCCCTCCCAGAACCGGAGCAGCAGGTGATCCTTGTAGGGGCTCCGGTCCGGGTTGAACCGGAGGTCGTTGTTGATCGGCGCGATCGAGCCGTTGGTCTTCGGCTGGGCCACGATGGCCGGGGCGAACCCGGCGGCCAGTCGCTCGCCGATCGCGCTCACGAAGGCCTTGGTCGGCTGGACGACCAGCTCCTCGTAGGGCGCTCTGTTCTGGTCGAACCAGGCCTTGTCTCGATCCACGAGCTCCCGGAGGAGCTCCAGGCCGTCGGCGGGAAAGCCGGCGAACGCAGTGCCGCTGGATGCCGTGCCGCTGGATGCCGTGCCGCTGGAGGTGCTCGTCGTCATGATGATCCCTTCTGGTTGGTCCTAACCGATCGAGGTTCGGATGTCGGGTCGATGCCACCACCACGACGGTCGGCCGACCCGCTTTTCGACAACCGGGCCTACCATCGGTCCATCGTATGAGCGACGAGGGACAACGAGCCGACGCCATCGCTGCGGTCCTGGGCCTGGAGCCGCTCCCGCTGGAGGGCGGGCTGTGGACCCAGTCCTGGCGCGACGAGCACACCTCCGCCATCTACTTCATGCTCCGGCCGGGCGATTTCTCGGCCATGCACCGCCTCCGGGCCACCGAGCTGTGGCACCACTACGCAGGGGCCCCGGTCCACCTGCTGCTGCTCGACCCGGACGGCCAGGTACGTCGGCCCCGTTTGGGGGCCGACGTCGGGGCCGGTGAGCGGCCGTTCCAACCGGTCCAGGCCGGGGTCTGGATGGGGGCCAGCACCTCCGGGGCGTGGTCGCTGGTCGGTACCACGATGTCCCCGCCGTTCTCGTGGGACCACTTCGAGCTCGGTGACCGGGCCGGGCTCGCCGCTCGCTACCCCGCGGCAGCGGACGAGATCGCGCGGCTGACCAGAGCGGCGGGGACGTGACGACCCTGCCCGCCCCGGCCGAGCTGGTCGACCTGACCGGTTCGGTGATCGTCGTCACCGGTGCCGGCGGGGTCATCGGCGCCGGCGTCGCCGAGCGGTTGCTGCTCGCAGGGGCCACCGTGGTGGCCCACACCAGGAGCTCGCCGGTGGAGCTCAGCGGCTGGGACTCGGAACCGCCGCTGACGGTGGTGGCCGACCTGACCACCGAGGCCGGCCCGGCGGAGGTGATCGCAGCCGCAATCTCGGCCCACGGTCGGCTCGACGGCCTCGTCAACAACGCCGGGATCCAACCGGTGGCCGCACTGGCCGATCTCGACGACGAGGACTGGCGGGCCGTGATCGACACGAACCTGACCGCCGTCCACCGCCTCACGAGCGCCGCTGCGGCGGCCATGATCGGGGCCGGTGAGGGAGGCTCGATCGTCCATGTCGCCTCGATCGAGGGAACTCAGCCGGCGCCGATGCACGAGCACTACTCGGTGTCCAAGGCGGCGGTGATCATGCACGCCAGGGCCGCTGCGTCCGCCTATGGAGCCCAGGGGATCCGGGTCAACGCCGTCTCACCCGGGCTGATCGAGCGGCCCGGGATCGACGAGGACTGGCCGGAGGGGGTCGAGCGCTGGCGGGCTGCGGCACCCCTCGGCCGGCTGGGGACCGCCGCCGACGTCGGCGACGCCTGCGTGTTCCTCTGCTCGGAGCTGAGCCGGTGGATAACCGGCATCGACCTGGTGGTCGACGGCGGAGTGCTGACCCGCCCCACCTGGTGATCGCCCGGCGGGGCCCGTGGAGTCGATCCGGTCAGCTCGACGCAATAGCCTCTGGCCCATGTGGATACGACTTCGACAGATAGCGGTGGTGACCGAGGACCTGCGGACCTCGGCGCTCGACATCGGCACGGTCCTGGGGGTCGAGCCCTGCTACAGCGACCCGGGCGTGAAGCAGTTCGGCCTCAAGAACCTGCTGTGGCCGATCGGCACCCAGTTCCTCGAGGTGGTCACACCGATCGTGGACGACACCGCCGGCGGTCGCTACATGCGGCGACGGGGCGGCGACAGTGGCTACATGTTCATCACCCAGGTCGACGACATCGCCCGCCGCCGGGCCAGAGCGGCGGAGCTCGGGGTCCGGATCGCCTTCGATCTGTCCCACCCCGATCGGGGCCACGACGGCATCCAGCTCCACCCGGGCGACACCGGCGGCACGTTCTTCGAAATGGACCAGATGACGATGGACGGCGGTGACGCCGTCGGCGGGCCCTGGTATCCGGCCGGCCCCAACTGGGAGCCGTACGTGAGGACCGATGTGGTCGCTGGGATCTCGGCGGCCGAGATCCAGAGCCCGGAGCCGGAGCCGCTGGCCCGCCGGTGGTCCGAGCTGGCCGAGATCGAGCTCGGCGCAGACGACGAGGGCCATCCGCAGCTTGCGCTCGACAACGCCACCGTCCGCTTCGTCGAGGACCGCGACGGTCGGGGAGAGGGCCTCGGTGGGAAGGGGGCAAGGCACAAGTGCAGGAAGATGATCTTTTGTTTTACGAGAAAGCTTAATCTGGTCAAGTGTAACTGCCATTACAAATGCCGCGTGTGTGGGCGTCAGAAATGTGGGTGGCAAATTTCGGCTAGATTTGGTCTGCTTCGGGAAGTTGCCTATTTTCCGCACACGTTTGGGAGGCTTTGACCATGGAAGGTCGCATGTTTTTTGAAGGAATGACGGAAGCAGAGCGTGCTGAAGCCGAACGGCTGTTTGAGGTTACTCAGGATGCGATGGCTGAAGAGCAGTGGCGG
>JAHELU010000029.1 GCA_024644005.1 Acidimicrobiales bacterium
GACTGTCGACGATGACGACGTCGAAGCGGTCCGACAGGCTCCGCAGCATCTCGGAGAGGGTGGAGTTGTGCAGGGTGGCGTCAGACGGTGTCGTCGAGCCCCTGGCCACGACGCCCAGACCGGTGACGAGCCGGCTCGCCTGGACCACCGTCCGGAGCGGCTCACCTCCGAGGAGCTGCTTGGTTCCCGGCTGGACCTGGACGCCGAAGATGTCGTGGAGGTCCCCTCGTGCGAAGTCGGCGTCGACCAGCGCGGCCGCCCATCCCCCGGTGGCCAGGATGGCCGCCAGGTTGGCGGCCACGAACGTCGAGCCCTCGCCACCGTGGACCCCGGTCACCTGGATCGTGAACGGCTCGTCGTCGGCATCGATCGTGCTGCTGGCGAGCACCCGGAGTCGATCGGCCACCTCCTCGATCAGCAACGATGCGGGACCGATCAGCGAGCCCGTGTCCGGTTTCAGGATGTGGCCGACGAAGTCGAGACCGCCGGACACCAGCGTCAGGTCATCGGCGGATCGAATCCGCCGGTCGAGCAGCTCCCTGACCCAGACCAGACCGAGCCCGATCAAGACGCCCAGCATCGCCCACAGGATCGCCGACCGGGTCGGGTTGGGCGACACCCGGTCGTCGGGGGGAACGGCCGTTGCGGCGATCCGGCCACCCCCGTCGGCCAGCAGGGTCTCGAACTGGAGCTGCTCGAGCGAAGCCTCGAGGGTGGCGAGATCGCCCTCCAACCTGTCCTGCTCGCGCCGCAGTGCAGGCGCAACCGGATCGGCCGTGTCGGACTCGTCGGGGAGCAGTCCGGTGGTCCTCGACTCGGATCGAGCCACCTCCCGGTCCACCTCCGCCAATCGCTCCTCGACGTCCACGATCGAGGCCTCGAGGCCCGTGATCGCCGCTTCGATGTCCGCCTCGATCCTGATCCTCCGCCGTTCGAGGTACAGCTCGGCGATCGACACCGCAGCCGAAGCGGCCAGATCCGGTCCCGCCGCTTCGGCCGTCACCTCGATGAGGTCGGTACCCTCGACCGCTCTCGCCTCGAAGTTGACGTCGCCACCCAGCAGCTCTTCGACGAGCTCGGCGAAGGCCGGGCCGTTGAGCAGCCGATCCTCGGTCTGGAGCTGGCGCTCGGCCAGCGCATTCGAGCGATCGCCCTCCAGCCGCTCCTCGGCTGCTGTCTGCTGCAGCGCCACCATCGCCGTCGCCTCGTAGCGGTTCTCGTCCCGAGAGGCCAGGAGCCCGCCGAGGGTGGCCAACAGCACAGGGGGCGCCAACAACCACAACCAGTGTCGCCTGAGGACACGGAGCAGGCGGGCCGGATCGAGAACGGTCGCTTCGCTTCTCAGCTCGCGATCATCGCCGACGGACCGCTGCATCACGAGAGGTTCACGGTTTGACATGGGGCTCGTTCCACTCGGTCGTCGGCATCCACGCTGCTCGACGGGTCGTACACTTGTCTCGGTGGGTCGGATCGGGGGTTGGGCGAGTCGAGACAGTCGATCGCAACCGGCGATTCTGTTCGTGAGCGATGAGCGGGGCTGGCCGCAGCGGTCCGGCTACCGCCGGCGGACCGCTCAGCTCGTATCGGCCCTTGCCGTGCTGGGGCCGGTCACCTGGATCGTAGCCCCTCGGAACCCCGCCGACGACGGCGGGCCCGTCGAGATCCCCGAGCACCTGGAAGCCCACATCGAGACCGCCCTCATCGCCGCCCCGACCCGCAGCCGGGCGGCGACCGCCGCTCGGTGGCTGACCGCCGGACTGCCCTGGCCCCTGGCGGCCGGTGACTGGTCGGCAGTGGTCGAGGCCCTTCGCCACCATCGAGGGCTGGGCCACCGCTTCGAGGTGGTGTGGGCGATGGGCGTCGACCCGTTGCTGGCCATTCAGCAGGCCGGGATCGACGCACGGGTCACCGTGGTCGACGCCGACCTCGAGAGCCTCAAGCTGGCCCGCCGGCTCGCGGTCGGCGAGCCCAACCTCGTCCGGCGGACCATCGCCCGGATCGACGTCAGCCGGTGGCGACGGCTGGAGCGATGGGCCGCCGAGGCGACGAACGGCTTCTCGGTCTGCAATGAGGACGAGCGGCGGCTCCTCGGCGGCCGAGCGTTCGTCACCCCGAACAGCTACGCCTCGGTGGACAGCGACCGACAGCGGACGGGCGAACCGAGTCCCGCGACGCTGCTGTTCATCGGATCGCTCGGCTACGAGCCGAACCTGGACGGGCTCCTGTGGTTCGCCGACCAGGTGCTGCCCCGCATCCGCCGCCACGATCCTTCGGTGTCGTTGCGGGTCGTCGGCTCCGGGCTCACCGACCAGCATCGGCTCCGCTCGGTCGACGGCATCGAGGTCGTCGGGGCCGTCGATGACGTCGGCGCCGAGCTGCGCAGGGCGACAGGCGTGGTGGTCCCGCTGCGATGGGGAGCCGGTACCAGGATCAAGATCCTCGAGGCCTTCGCCCACCGGGTGCCCGTCGTGTCGACCTCGCTCGGCGCCGAGGGCCTGGAGGTCACGTCCGGGCGACAGCTGCTGCTGGCAGACGATCCCGAGGCGTTCGCCGAGGCCTGCTCGACCGTCCTCGCGGGCGGCGAGGCGATCGCTGGAGTGGTCGACCGGGCCCACGAGACCTTCGCCAGCCGCTACGAGGAGGTGGCCGTCAGCCATCGACTCGTCGATCGGATTCGTCGGCTCCTCGACGAGGGACGGCCTGGGCATGTCGCTCCAGCGCCGTTCGATACACCCGGTCCAGGGCTGCAGCGGTAGCGGCCATCGTGTGCCGCTCGAGCGTGATCGCACGGCCGGCTCGACCTTCCTGGGCGGCCAGGTCGGCATCGGTGAGGCGGCGCACGATCGCTGCGCCCAACCGACCGATGTCCCCGATCGGGACGATCGCTCCCGCCCCGCGACCGACGGTCTCCCTGGCACCGCCCACATCGGTGATCACGACCGGTTTCGCCGTCGCCATGGCCTCCAGCATGGCAAGGGACATGCCCTCCCAGCGAGACGGCATGACCACCACCTGGGCGGCCCGGAGGATATCGGCGACGTCGGCCCGCTCGCCGAGGACATGGGCGTCGAAGCCGACGAGGAGGGCCTCGAGCTGCGACCGGATCGGCCCGTCGCCGACGAGGACCAGCCGTGCATCGGGGACGCT
This sequence comes from Acidimicrobiales bacterium, assembly GCA_024644005.1. Taxonomy (GTDB): domain Bacteria; phylum Actinomycetota; class Acidimicrobiia; order Acidimicrobiales; family SZUA-35; genus JAHELU01. The sequence goes on from JAHELU010000029.1 coordinate 3,148, forward strand.
CGCCACGACGGCTGGCCACGCCCGCACCAGCAGGTCCTGCCCCTTCTGGTGGCAGAGCCGGCCGGGACAGACCACGATCGGCTCGGTGGTCAGGCCCAGCGACCGCCGGAACAGGCGGACCGCGGGTTCGTCAGGCTCGGCCGGTCGGAACTCCTCGGTGTCGACCGGGTTGGCGATCGTGACATCGACACCGGCGGCCCGGATCCTGCGCCTGACCGCGGCCTCCCGCTCGGCGTCGCTGACGGAGACGATGGCGTCGGTCCACCGACTGGCCGCCCGCTCCCACACCACGGCCAGGCCGGTGGCGGCTCCGAAGACCGCCTCGAACGACCACGCATGGGGTTGGAAGACGGTCGGGAGCCGGCCCCTGATGACGAGCCGGCCCACCGTCCCGGCCTTCGACGAGTGGAGGTGGACGATATCGGGCTGGAATCGCTCGAGGAGCGTGCCCAGATCTCTGGCTTCTTGAACCAGAGCCGGACCTGGATGGCGCCTCGCCATCCAGGGCAGCACGTCGGCGCCGGCGCTCTGCACGTGCTCCGCCAACGGTGAGCCTGCCGGGCAGGCGACACCGATCCGCCCGCCGACCGCCGCCTGTTGGGCGCTCAGCCAGCGGACGACATTGGCCACGCCTTCGGTCCCGGGCTGGCTGACGTGGAGCACTGCAGGCCGATCGACCGCGACTGCCTCACCCCCGGAATGGTCCACCGCTGGTTCCGCCCGGCCCACACACCACCTCTCGACACCGGAGATATCCGAGCATGGACACTAGTGCGGCTGATGATGACAGAACGTACAGGTGGTCGAGATCACCCATGGAGATCGTCGAGCGCCCGTTGCGGCTGGTTCCGGGCCTCCCGCCACACCTGGAGCGCGTAGAGGGTGAGGCCGTAGGGGATGACCAGCTCACGGATCTCCGTGTCGTCCCAGCTCCTCGTCATCGTGTCTCCGAGCGACAGGAACGCCACGAGGACACCGACCATCACGAGCGCCAGCACGGCGCCCAACCTGCGTTTCCCCGCTCGGGTCGCCAGCAGCAGCACGGCCGGCACCGTCGCCCAGAACGTCAGTTGGATGGCCATGACGTTCCACATCTCGTAGACGATCGCCCCGGCCACAGCGGTTCCGTAGAGCACGGCGGTGGTGGGGACCAGCGGCTCCAGGAATCGGATCGTGGGTGGCAGCCCGCGATCGGCCAGCACGAACGGCAGGGCCACGCAGAAGACGAATCCGACGACGTAGTAGGCGGTCTCCGTCTCGTCGGTGGCGAAGTTGTGGAGGTTGAGCTCCTCCTGAGCGTTGCCCTCCACGAACGTCCCCGGCGGGGCCACATCGAAGACCCGTTGGAACCAGGAAACCTCCTCCAGCCCGATCAGGAGGAAGACGGCGCCGAACGCAACCAGGAGAGTCCCGAGCAGGCGAGCCCGCCCGACCCCGGACGGTCGACGGAGGTAGCCGACCGCAGCCGCCACGGCCAGTCCGGCGGCCGAGAAGCACAACAGCGCAGACGCCCATTCGGCGACATGATCCTCCCCGGCCACGGTGTTGAGCGCCGCCGGCTCGATCACGAGGAGCGCCACTGCAACGACGGCAACCACCGCCCCGCCGGAGGCTGCCAGCTGGTCCGACACGGGCCCAGACGATCGCCTCGTCGGTGGAAGCCGGTGCTTCGCCACTGCCCGAGCGCCGACCACCACGAGCACGGACGCCACCGCCAGGCCGAGCGAGCGCACGAGATAGGGCGCGCTCAGGTCAGGTGGGCGCTCCTCCCCGAGCGGTCGATCCGACAGCATTCGATCGCCCACCCCGACGAGCAGCAGGCAGACGATCCCGCCCACCAGCAGTCGCCAGGCCACGGCCGCCCCCGCCCTGTCGACCCGGCGGCGGTCGTCGATGGACCTGAGCACGATCAGCCACCGACCCGTGCGATCTTCGGGCGTGGGGAATACCCTCGCCGGAGCGCCAGTGGAGCTGGGCGGCCGGGGACCGTATGTCCCCCTGTCGTCGGGGCACCGGTGTGCAGGACTGCTCTCGAGAGGAGGCGGTGGAGAAGCTCATGGCCCTGCGACAGGAGACAACCAGGCGCTCTCGGCCCGACGATGGCCGGGAGGTGGCGCGCCGAATCGGTCGCCGGATCGTTCCCGGGCCGGTCCGCCGAGCAGTGGCCGACGGGGTCGGGCGGTTCTCGGTCTGGCCGCCGGTCGGCTTCGTCCGCTTCGGTTCGCTTCGCCGGGCGACGCCGATCGCCCCGATGTGGCCGCCCCGGTTCGGCCGTCCGATCGACCGGTACTACATCGACCGCTTCGTCGAGCACTACGCCGAGGCGATCAGCGGTGAGGTGCTCGAGGTCGGGGACCTCGACTACACGAACCGGTTCGGCGGGCCCGGGATCACCGGCCGCTCGATCCTCCACTCCCCCATCGATGCCGGCCCCGGCGCAACGTACGCAACCGACCTGGCGGACGGAACCGGGCTGCCGTCGTCGCACTTCGACTGCGTCGTCCTGCCTCAGACGTTGCTGTTCATCTACGACGTCCGGGCCGCCGTTGCCACCCTGCACAGGATCCTCGCCCCCGGCGGGGTGTTGCTGGTGACGGTGCCGGGCATCACCCAGATCGTGCCGGAGGATCGGGACCGGTGGGGTCAGTTCTGGAGCTTCACCACCGACTCGCTCCACCGGCTCTTCGACGACGAGTTCGGGCCGGAGAACGTGACGATCGACTCCCACGGCACCGTCAAGACCGCGGTGGCGTTCCTGCACGGACTTGCGGTGGAGGATCTCCGGGCGAAGGACTTCGCAACGGATGATCCGTCCTATCCGCTGCTGCTGACCGTCAGGGCCGTCAAGGACTCGCATCTACCCGCCGAGCTCCGAAGCGAGTGAGGTGACCCGCCGGGCCGCCCGGCCGACCCGGGTGAGGCGAGGATGGTGGAGCCGCCAACGCTGGCGGCGGACGAGGCGTCGCAAGCTGGCATGATCCGGCCGATCGTCGGCCGATCGATCGGTTCCTGGACCGCCGTGCTGGTCCTCGAGGTGGTCGTCGAGCCAATCGATGAACCGTCGCCTGGCCAGGAGGTGATCGCCGGCTCGATGGGCCGTGGCGGTGCACGCCCCGTCGTGCTGTCGGTAGCGGTACCACCAGTCGGCGGTGACCAGGGCCGGCCAGCGGGAGAAGACCTTGGCGTGGAAGACCTGATCCTCGAACATGGCCGTGAACGACGGCTCGTAGCCGCCGAGCTCGATCACCAGCCGCCGGGAGATGACGAGATCGCAGATCGACGACCACTCGTCTTCGAGGAACCGGACCAGCAGCGTCGGCGGCCTGGCGACGGTGACCGGGCCGGGCTCGTCGCCCAGGACCTGGACCCAGTCGGCCTCGGACGTCGTCGGAGCGCCATCAGCGGGCGGGCCCCAGGTCCGCCACCACTGGGCCGGGCTGACCAGCACCTCGACGCCTGGATGACCTTCGAGCACCGCCAGCTGTGCGGCCAGCTTGCCCGGCAACCAGACGTCGTCCGCATCGAGGAACGTGAGCCACCGGCCACGAGCGTGCTCGATGCCCAGGTTGCGGGATGCGCTCATGCCCCGGTTGGCCCTGCCCGGATGGGTGAGGTGGTGGATCCGTCCCGGCCAGCGCTCGGCGATCCGTCTGGCCAGTGGACCGCTGCCGTCGTTCGAGCCGTCGTCGACGAGGATGAGCTCCCACGACGGGCCGTCCTGGTCCAGGACGCTGTCGACGGCCTCGGTCAGGAAGCGCTCCTCGTCGTGGAAGATCATGATGACCGACACGTCGGGCTCCGGCCCGGTACCGGCGGTCACGGCTTCGCCACCTGCGGCCTGGTCCGTGCCCTCCAGGCTCGGCGCAGCTCGTCCCGCAACCCTCTTGGCAGGATCCGCCGACCGACGGACCGACCAACCGCCAGCAACCGGTCCCGACGGTGGCGCCGGTGGTGGGTCGATCGCCCGGCTCGTCGCAGCTCCCGGCGCAACGGACCGGAGGTCACGCCGCGGCGGTCGAGGTGACCGGCGACCCAGGCCAGGTAGAGCGACCGGTGCCGATCGATCTCGGCACTCGACGAGCTGAGATTGGTGGAGGAGTCGGGGTGCATCCGGTACAGGTAGAGCACCTCCTCGGCGACGTGGACCGGACGATCGAGGGCGATCTTGGCCATGACCACCGCGTCCTCGTAGAGACCGCGGAACTCCGGCTCGTACAGTCCGACGTCGACGAGCACGTCCCGGCGGATCAGAGCGCCACCGGGAATGAGGTAGTCGTCCCGCAACATCCGACGCAACAGGTCGGGCGGCTCGACGACTTTGCCGGCCATGGGGTGGGTGCCGAACTTGCGCCGCCCGACCCCCATGAGATCCTCGTGATCGGCGGCGCCCGGTTCCCCGGTCCAGGTTCGCCACCGCAGCAGCGGACCGAAGGTCATCGCCGCCTCCGGATGCCGCTCGAGGGCGGCCACCTGCACCTCGAGCTTCGTCGGCAGCCAGACGTCGTCGCCGTCGAGCGATGCCACGTACCGGCCCCTGGCCTCGGTGATACCGAGGTTCCGGGAGGCGCTCATGCCCCGATTGGCGTGGCCATCGTGCTCGACGTAGCGGATCTGCTCCGGCCGCGCCGCTGCGGCCCGCCTGGCGATCTCGGTACTGCGGTCGGTGGAGCCGTCGTCGACGAGGATGAGCTCCCAGTCGGGGAAGGTCTGGTCGAGGACGCTGGTGATGGCTTCGTCGAGAAATCGCTCCTCGTCCTTGAAGATGATGACGGCCGAGACCCTCGGCTCACGCGCCCGCATCGGCGGCCTCCCACGACCCGGGCTCCCACGATCCGGCCACCAGCTCGAATCGCTCCGAGCCGTCGAGGACGAAGAAGGCACCGAACAGTCGCCGGGCCTCCGCTGCGGTGCAGTGGCCGGTTCTGACGGCGTACCAGGAATCGGCGTCGGCGGCGGCCACGACGGCCTCGATCTCGACCGTCACCGTCTCGACGCCGAGGTGGGCCAGGACGGCCAGGCGATGGTGGCCGTCGACGATCACCGCCCGGCGGCTGCCGTCCTCGGCCACCAGGATCGTCACCCGGGGAAATCCCCTGGCCTTCAGCGGCGAGTAGCGGTGACCGATCGATCGGTACAGCGCCATCGTCAACTGCCGCTCGTTCGCCAGCGTGTGGCGGTTGTCCGGGCGGTACCACAGGGTGCGGCCATGGCCCCACCGCTCGGCCGTGTCGGCCCCCGCCGCCTCGTCGTAGGCCCACCCGAAGGCGGGGCCCGGGCCGCCGATCTCGGCTGCGCTCAGACCGCCCCAGGGATAGGTGCCGAGCCAGAAGCGTGGCAGCTGCCGGTACCGGCCGGGCCCACCGGAGAGATCGAGCAGGTCGTTGAGGTCACGAACTGCGTTGACCCGGGGATCGAGGAAGAACCGCCCGAACGTCGTCTCCTCGACCGGGGCGTCGGGACGGCGGTCGTGGTTCTCGAGCGCTTCCCGGAACGGGTGCCAGCCCTGCGGCGCGAGCGAGAAGCCGAACTCGTCGGTGATCAGCGCCATCGGCATCCTGACCAGCCGTCGTCGCCCGGCCAGGACCAGGTGGCGACCGGCCAGCCTGCCGGCCCTGACCGCGGAGCCGACCAGGCCGATCATGGCGCCCGGCTCGGTCCGCCGGCCCCGGTCACCAGCCGGCGGGCCAGGCGGGAGCCCCGGCGCAACGAGCGTTGGAGGCGATGGCGGCCGGGGTTCAGGATCTGCCGCCTGGCATCCCGGATGGCGGCACGAAGCACGGGGCTCGCCACCCCTTCGGCGGCAAGGTAGCCGTCGACCCAGTCGAGGAACCGCAGCCGGGCCTCGTCGCCCCTGAGCCGGTCGGCATCCGGTCGACCGGCCGCCCGCCGCCGTCGATCATCCGGGCGCGGATACTGCCGGTAGAGGTACCACGAGTCGTCGCCGCAGTAGGCCGCGGCTCGCAGACCCATCTTCACGAAGACCACGGCATCCTCGTAGTTGTCGGTGAACTCGTCCTCGGCCCCACCGACATCGAGGAACAGCGCCCGTTCGAACATCGCCCCCGACGGCACCAGATCCTTGTGGCGGACGAGCAGTGCGACCAGCTCCGGCGGCTCGAAGAGCGAGCCGGGCTGCAGGGTGTAGCCGTCGCCGTGGATCCCGTAGAGGTCGTCGCGCTCCCGTTCAGCCGGTCGTCCCGTCCACGAGTACCAGCGGCGGAGCGGGCCGTAGACGATACCGGCCTCGGGGTGCTCCCCGAGCAACGCCAGCTGCCGCTCCAGCTTCTCCGGCAGCCACCGGTCATCGCCGTCGAGGTAGGCGATGTAGCGCCCGGTGGCAGCTCGGACCCCGAGATTGCGGGACGCGCTCATGCCCCGGGTCCGGCCATCTGGATGATGGAGATGGCGGACCTGGCCCGGACGCTCGGCCGCCAGCTGGGCCGCCAGCTGCGAGCTGCCGTCGGTCGAGCCGTCGTCGACGAGCAGGAGCTCCCAGTCGGTCATGGTCTGGGCGTATACGCTGTCGACCGCTTCGGCCAGGAACTCGATCTCGTTGCAGAAGATGATGACCGCGGAGACCATCGGGCCGCCGGAAGGACCGGGACCGGGGCTCCGCATCACTGGTAGCGCAGCCATCGGTCGAGCTGGCGTTCGAACCGATCGCCCGGCCAGTCCTTGACGTCGAATCGCCCGATCCGGAACGGGTCGGTCGAGGCGGTGGCGGTCTCGGGTCGGGCGATGACGGCCGCTTTGTAGCCAGCGGCTCGAGCCGCTGCCACCGACGTCGAGTCGTGGGCCCCGAAGGGGTAGGAGAAGTTCTCGACTGGCCGGTCGAGCACCGCCTCGAGGTGCTTCTTGTTCTGCTCGATCTCCAGGCGCTGACGGTCCGCCGGCTGGTCTGGCAGCAGCGGGTGGGTGCTCGTGTGACCGCCGACCTCGGTCAGCTCGCCGTCGAAGTCGACCAGCTCGTCGATCGACATGCTGCGGTGGGTCTCCCGGCGGGGGCGATCGCACCCGGCCCATCGGGCGAGCTCGGCCAGGGTTCGATCTCGGACCTCGTCCTCCAGCGGCATGAGCAGCTGCCACAGTTGCCGGTAGAGGCGCATCCGATCTCCCGCTCGGGACTCCTCGTCCCTGTACCGGTGATCGAGTCGCCACTGGGTCTCGGTGTAGTGCTCGGCCGGGCCGAGGTCGATCGAGGTCCGGCGATCGGTAACCGACAGCTCGAGGGTGGGCGGTAGGCGGCCCGGGGTCAGCACCACTCCCGCCAGCTCGTCCCACCAGTACTCGGTGGCATCGTGCAATGGCCGACCGATGGCGAAAAGCGTGGCCGGGACCGCTGCGGCCTCGAGAATCGGCTTCGCCCGGTGGAGGATGTTGGCGTAGCCGTCGTCGATCGTCACCGCAACCGCCCGGGACGGGACCGTCCCGGTCCGGCAGGCGTCGGCGAGCTCACCCAGGCCCATCGGCGTCGCCGTGGCCCCCAGGACCTCGACGTGCTGGGCGAAGTGCTCCGGGGTGACGAACAGCCCCCAGGGATCGATGTCCACCTCGCCGACACCGTGGTACATCAGTACGGCCGCCCGTGGCGCCAGCCGCGACCGCAGCCACACATGCGGTCGACGCAGCCTCCGGCGCAGGTGGCGGTTCACCCCGAGCGCCTCAGCGAGCTCGGGGTGCTCGTCTCGGCGGTGGCCCGACCCCGGACCGCGAGCTGCGCCTCGGGCCAGAACTTCTCGACGTAGGCCGCGGCCATGTCACTCGGGTCGGCATCGGCATCGGCCGCAGCCTTCGCTGCAGCTCCCATCGACGCGACGAGCTCCCGATCGGCGGCCAAGCGGTCGATGGCCACGGCCAGTCCGGTGACGTGGCGGGGCGGGACGAGGAAGCCGGTCACACCGTGATCGACGATCTCCGCAACCCCGCCGACGTCGGCGGCCACGATGGGCAGACCTCGCCGGCGGGCGTCGAGCAGGCTCAGGGGATGGCCCTCGATCCTGGCGGCCGAGGCGACCACGTCGCAGTTGGCCAATACCCGGTCGGGGTCGACCCAGCCGAGCAGCTCGACCCGATCGCCGACGTCGAGACGGTGGATCTGTTGCTCCAGTCGATCTCGCTCCGGTCCGTCACCGCCGATGAGCAGCCGAGCCGACTCCGTCGCCGCCACCGCTGCGATCAGGTCGTCGACGGCCTTGTGAGGCACGAAGCGGGCGAGCGCGCCGACGACGAGCCAGTCTCCCGCCGGTCGCTGAGCGACCGGATGTTGCGGCAGGGCGTTGGGGATCGCGCTGACCCGACCCGGGGGCAGGTCGAGGACGCGCTCGAGCTGGCGGGCCAGGCGGGAGCTGACCGCCACGACGGCGTCCGCCCGGAGCGCCAACCAGCGACTGAGGACCTGGGCCGGCACGGTGGCCGGTGCCTCGACGTGGTGGACGACCGACACCACACGGAGCGATCGGATGCTCCTGACGACGAGCTCGACGTAGCGGAGATCGCCGACCTCTGTCTTGTTGAGGTGGATGACCGACGGCTGCAGTCCCACCAGGACTCGGCGGACCGCGCCCGCATTGAGCAGGTCACCTTTGGTGGCGAGCGGCGGGGTCATCACCGCGTGGGCTCCTGGCCGACGACCTGCGATGGCGGTGATCGTGTCTCGATGGGGCCCGACCACCGACACACGCACGGGCGCCGGGAGGTGTTCGATCACCGCGGCCAACGACTGCTCGGCTCCGGCGACCATGGTCGCATCGGTGTATGCGACCAGGTGGGGGCTCAACGGCCGGGTGCTCACGGCTCGATCTCCCACTTCGCGTTCACCGCCACCGGCGGTCCGGCGATCGACGTCATCGTCCGCTCCGACGCCCACCCGTTCGGCGGTTGGACCCGTATCGCCCCGATCTCGGTCCAGTTCATCTCCCTGGTCGGAGGGGTGCCGGCCAGCACGCTGCACCACACCTGGTACATCCGGGGATTGAGTGGCAGGGAGTCGATCGTGCAGCGCACGCTCCAGGTCGCCCTGGTCGCTGCACTGTCGAGCGCCTCGGGAGCGGAACCACACTCGATCAGATCCTCCCGCTCGCCGTCGGTGATGCGAAGGTTGACCTGGGGCTGCTCGAGCGCACCGGATCCTGCGAAGGCCAGGTCGAGCTTCAGGGACTCGCCGACCCCGAACGTCGAGGTGAGCTCGCCGAGCGAGTTGCTGGTGGTGGCCCGCACGCACCGGAGCTGCCCGTCATGATCACCCTGCTCGAGCGAGAGTCCCTGGTCGAGCGAGCGACTGTAGGCCCTGAGCACGTCGCTGATCGGCCCCTGCTGGATCAGCCGGCCCCTGTCCAGCCAGATCCCCTGCTCGCACAGGGCCTCGACCGCTGCGAGCTCGTGCGACACGAAGACGATCGTGGTTCCCTCGGAGCCGAGCTCCTGCATCCGGTTGATGCACTTGGCCTGGAAAGCGCCGTCGCCGACAGCCAGCGACTCGTCGACGATGAAGATGGCCGGCTCGAGGAACGAGGCGATGGCGAACCCGAGCCGGAGCTTCATCCCGGTCGAGTAGTACTTGACCGCCATGTCGACCGCGTGCTCGACCTCGGCGAACTCGACGATCTGATCGAACCGCTGCTTGATCTCGGCCCGGCTGAACCCGAGGAAGCTGCCGTAGAGACCGATGTTCTCGCGGCCGGACAGCTCGGGGTGCACGCCTGCCCCGACCTCGATCAGCGCCCCGACCCGGCCCCGGACCCGGACCCGGCCCTCACTGGGGTACGTGATGCGGCTGATCAGTCGTAGCGCAGTCGATTTCCCGGCGCCGTTGCGGCCGACGATGGCGGAGGTGGTGCCCTCGTCGATCTCCAGGTCGAGATCCGAGAGCGCCTCCATCTCGGCCCGGTTCTCCGTCGGGGTGGCGCCGACCGCCCGCCGGGCCAGGTTGGCGACATCGGCCCGTAGCGAACGGTACTTCGTCCGCTCCAGCCGGTAGCGCTTGGTGACGCCTTCGAACCTGACCGCCCACATGTCAGACCACGTCGGCCATGCGGCGGTCGAGGGCCTTCAGCAACCGGTAGCCGAGAACCAGGATGATGGCGGTCGAGGTGGCGCTGGTGGCCATCAGGCCCCAGTCCGGCACCCCGGCCTCGCCGAAGATCTGACGGAGGCCGTCGAGCGGCCCGACCATCGGGTTGGCGAAGGCGTAGACGTAGTGCCAGCGCTCGTCGAGCTGATCGATCGGATAGGCAACGGGGCTGGCGAACAAGAGGAGCTGAATGCCGATCGGCAGGGCGTACAGGAAGTCGCGGTAGTACACGGCCAGTGCCGCGAGCGGCAGTCCGATGGCCAGTGCCGTCACGCACAACAGCGCGTACGGTAGGGGCACGAGCAGCCAGCTCGGGCCGAAACGACCGCCGAGGATCGGCACCAGGACGACCATGAGCGCCGTGTTGATCGCGAGGTCGGGTAGGTAGGCACCTACCGCCCCGATGACGGGCGCCTCCCGGGGGAAGAAGACCTTGCGCAACATCCCCGACTCGGTGACCAGCGCCGAGCTCCCTGCGGTGGTTGCGGTGCTGGCGAACTGCCAACCGACCAGGGCCGCGTACGACCCGGCGGCGTAGGTCGACCCGGTGTCGCCGACGACACGGTCGAGAAAGACGAGGAAGAGCGCCAGGAAGGCGAGCGGTTGGACGACGGCCCACCCGATCCCGAAGACCGCCTGCTTGTAACGGGTCCGGAGCCGTCGCATCCCGAACGACCAGATGACCTCCCGATAGCTCCACAGCTCCCTGAGGCTGCCGACGAGATCGAACCCGGCGGCCGCGTCGTACACCGACTCGACCGGTGGTGGTGAGCCGACGGCGGACGTCGATCTCGCGCTCACTCCACGCCCCGAGCTGCCGCCGCTGCCGGGAGAGTCCTGAAGAGGATCCGGATGTCGCTTTGCAGCGACCACCCATCGATGTAGGCGGCGTCGCACCTGGCCCGTCCTGGGAACTTGACCGCGTCCCGACCAGAGACCTGCCAGGCACCGGTGAGCCCGGGGATCGCCATCAGATAGGCCTGGACGTAGGCGCAGTACTGATCGAGCTCTTCCGGCACCACCGGTCGCGGACCGACCAGGCTCATCTCGCCCCGGATGACGTTCCACAGCTGCGGGACCTCGTCGAGCGACGTTCGGCGAAGGAACGCGCCGAGCCCCGTGACGCGGGGGTCCTCCCCCAACGCGAGCTTGAACCCGCCCTCGAGATAGCGGGCATGCAACTCGGGATCGCTCAGCAGTCGCTCCTCGGCGTCAGGGCACATCGTCCGGAACTTGTACATGGTGAAGGGCTCGCCGTGGCGCCCGACCCGGAGCTGGCGGTAGATCGCCGGACCTCTCGATGACAGGCGGATCGCGAGCGCCGTGAGGACCATCACCGGTAGGAGCAGCACGAGCAGTCCCGCCGCCATCACGGTGTCGACGAGGCGCTTGACCATGAGTCGCCAACCTTGATAGCGATGATCGGGTCTCGGTTGCCAGCGCGTGGCGACGGCAGACCGGGCGGCGGTCGCGAGGACAGGCCTCGGCTCACCCGATGCATGCTGATCATTCGACACTGCGGTCATACGCGCGAAATGCCTCCGCTGGTGGACGTCGGATATCAGGACCAATCCCTCGCCCCCATGCCGAAGTACCGACAATTGTGACGAAGCGTCGTACTGGGAAGTATTCCTCGCCATTTACGCTCCTCCGATAGGCACGACCACCCAAAGGCCCCACGATCCGATATCGGCTTCCGTAGGCCGCAGCACCGGTTAGCCATGAAGGTGTCGGCTTCGACATGGCCGTCGCCGGCTCGCGGGTACGATACCGATCGATGAGACGGCGCTCGGTCTGGTGGCTGTGGCCGGCGGCACCGCTGCTGCTGCTGGTCGGTTCGACGTTGCTGATCGCCAACGCCGTGCCCGCCACGGTCTACGAACGAGCCTGGCTCTCCCCGAAGCAGCTCGACGCCGAGACCACGCTGTTGCTCATGGGGGGCCTCTTCGCCATGGTGGCCGGGGCACTGCTGGCCGGGTTGGCCGAGCGGGATCCGGGAGCCAGGCCGCAGGGCGCCTGGCCGGCACTGTCCGACGAGGCGATGGGCGTGCTTCGGCGGGTCTACCCCTACCTCATCTTGCTCACCCTGTTCGGCTACGCCGTCTGGATCCTCAACGGTCTCGCCAAGGGGCTCACGATGGAGGACGTCCAGGCGGTGTTGACCACGCCGGACAACTCGAAGCTCCCCGTGAAGCGCAAGCTCGAGACGCTTCCCGGCATCACCACCCTGACCCAGGTGGCGATCGTGGCCGCCGTCGTCGGGGTGGTCATCGATCTCGATCGACCGAGCGCACCCGTGCGGTGGGCGTACCGGGGCGTGATCCTGCTCGCGGCCATTCGAGCGATGATGCTGGCCGAGCGACTCGCCATCGCCGAGCTGCTGATTCCCGTGATGGTCCTGCGGGCCGCCGCGCTGGCTCGCAGGGCCGACCGGCGAACTCAGATCGCGCTGCGGCTGGCCCCCGTGTTCGGGGTGTTCCTGCTCCTGATCGGGTTCGCTGCATCGGAGTACACCCGGAGCTGGAACTGGTACTCGTTCCACCGGGATCAGAGCTTCGTCGAGTTCTCGTCCGAGCGGTTGCTCGGCTACTACTCGACCTCGCACAACAACGGGGCGGCGATGCTGAAGTACGGCGAAGAGTTCGCCGACGTCCCGTACTACACCACCAGCTTCTTCTGGGAGATACCGCCGGGCAGCCAGATCGGCGGTGAGCTCCCGGACGACGCCGCCGACGATCGGCGCGAGCTGCGGCAGGAGTTCGGGAATCCCGAGTTCAACAGCCCGGGGGGGCTCGCTGCGGTGTTCGCCGACTACGGGACGATCGGGGGCCTCGTGTTCTGGCTCGCACTGGGCATCCTCGTCGGAGGACTGCACTTGAGCTTCCTCCACGGGAGGATTCTCGGCATCCTCCTGTATCCCGCCTTCTTCGTCGGCTTCCTGGAGCTGCCGCGCTACCTCTACTGGTTCCAGGGGCGGATCGTTCCGGCCGTCGTCGTCTCCCTCGCCATCGCCGGCCACCTGGCGGCCAAGGCCCGCCGACGGCTGCGGTGGCAGGCGCTGGCCGGTCGCCGTCGACCGAGTCCCCGCCTCGCTCGATGACCGGGCGCTGGCTGGTGCTCGGCTCCCACATCCCCCCGGGGGGTGGCCTGGGAGGCATGATCCGGTACACCGTCGAGGTGACCAGAGCCCTCGAGCGACGACCGGACGTCGAGGTCCATGTCCACTGCCGGCCCGAGACCGTGCCGTTTCTCGAGCGCGAGCTGGGGATCGCGGCCGATCGGCTCCATCCGACGGCCACCGGCAGGACGGTGGCGGACTCGCTGGTCGAGCGGCTGGCCATCGGCCGCCTCGGCGACCGCATCGACGCGGACGTGGTGCTGTGTACCAAGCAGCTCGTTCCCCGATCGGGCGAGGCGATCCGGTTGCTGACCGTCCACGACATGTTGCCATTCGATCGACCCGGCGACTTCGGTCCGACGAAGCGCATGCTGTTGCCGACTGCCTATCGACGATCGATCCGGGACGCCGATGTGCTCGCCTGTGTCAGCGACGCCACCCGTCGGCGCCTGCTCTCGCAGCTGCCGGAGGTCGCAGACCGGGCCGTCGTCGTGCCCAATGCCATGACCAGGTCGCTGACCGAGGCCGAACCGGTTCCGATCCCGGCGCTCGACGGTCGCACGTTCGCCCTGATGGTCGGCGACCGGTCCCGTCGAAAGAACGCCGGCTTCGTGGTCCGGCTGTGGCCCGAGGTCGTGCGACTCGTTCCCGACGCCCATCTGGCGCTGATCGGACCCCCCGGCTGGGGTCGAAACGAGCAGCTGCCGGAGCTGGCCGACCTGGTGGCGGCCGGAGCGGCCTCGGATCTCGGGCTCGTGAGCGAGCGGGCCCTCCATTGGGCCTATCGAGCGGCCGCGGTCACCCTGTGCCCCAGCGTGCTCGAGGGATTCGGTCTCCCCGTCGTCGAGGCCCTGGCGCTGGGCTGTCCGGTGCTCGCCTCTCCCGACCCGGCCCAGGTCGAGGCGGCCGGTGGGGCAGCCACCGTCATCGACCTCGCCGATCGGGCCGGCTGGGTGGACGCCATCGCCGAGCACCTGCGGGCCGGTCCCGGTTCGCCTGCCCGTGAGGCGCAACCGATCGAGCGATCGTGGGACGACGTGGCCGACGAGCTGGTGGCGGCGGTTGCCGCCGCCCGGGTGCCACGGGCCCGCCCGGAGCGACCGGCATCGCAGCCAACCGATGGCTGACATCCCGCCGGCCGGACCGGGCAACGAGCTGTTCCCGTCCAGTGCCTGGCGGCTGCTGCTGCCCGATCCCGCCCCGAGGACGGTGGCGGAGATCGGGGCCCGGGCCGTCTCGGCTGGCGCCCAGACGATCGGGGCTCGAGTGGTCGCCGCCGGTGCGCAACCCGAGCTCGCGGTGGCCGGCGACCTCCGCACGGAGACGCTCGACCGGCTCGGCCAAGTCGTGCCACCCGGCGGTGCCGCCTATGCCGAGGGCCGGTGGCCGCGGGGCAGGGGCACGGCAGCGGTCGCCAGGCATCTCGCAGCGGCCGGGTTCGTGTCCAGCCGGCTGTACTCGCTGTGCCCGAGCAGGCATCGCTGGCGGACCTCGTGGTGGGTTCCCGTCGGCTGCCCCGCCGTGGTCCAGTACCTCATCGACCGTCAACGGGAAGACGTCGGCGCCTCGACCGGTCTCCGGTCGACTGCAGATCGGCTCCGGCTGGACGCGCTGGCTCGCATCGAGCCGATGGTGAGCCGCCAGCCCTGGCTGCTGCATCCCGCTCGGCACCAGTACCTGTGCGTCGTGGCCACCAAGCCGCTCGCCGGTGCGACGACCTCGGCGGCGCCCGGGTTGGTGCTGGAGCGGGGGGCGGATTCATCGGCCGGTGAGAACCGTGCGGTGGCGATGCGGGTGGGAGGAACGTCGACCGACCAGCCGATGCTGCTCGTGTTCGAAGCGGATCGATCGGAGCCGAGCATCGTGGTCAAGGCGCCCGAGCGGGCCGAGGAGCGGGCCGGCAGCCGCTACGAGCAGGGAGTCCTGCACGAGCTGACGATCGGGAGGAGTCCGATGCCCGGCGTACCACGGCCGATCGAGCTCGCCATCGGCCCACGGATCGGCGCGCAGGCCCAGACCGCCCTGCCCGGCCGGGCCGCCACCGCGATGGCGTCCCCCGCCACGTTCGACTCGCTGGCCCGAGCGGTCACCGAGTGGCTGATCGACCTCGGTGCGGCGACGATCAGACCGGCCGCTCCGAGCTGGTATCGGCACCTGGTCGACACCACTTTCGAGCTGCTCGACGAAGCGATGGCAGGGCGGGAGCCGAGGCGGCAGGGCGTGCATCGCCTCCGACCCCTGCTGGCCGACTTCGACCCGGGCGTGGTGGTGAGGCGGCACGGCGATCTCGGGCCGTGGAACATCCTCGTCGATAGGGCGGGCCGGATCGGGGTCGTCGACTGGGCCGAATCGATCGGGGCCGGCCCTCCTGGCTGCGATCTGATCCACTTCCTCACCCACCTCGCCCTGCGGGCCAACGACGCATACGACTCCGGACACCGCGATGCCGTAGCGATGACGCTGTCGGACCCGACCACACCGATGGGAGCGGTGGCTGATCGCTGCGTCGAGCGCTATTTCGATGGGCTGGAACTGGCTCGACCGGCGCTGCCGCAGCTCCGGGCGCTGACCTGGGCGCTCGACATCAGACGCCAAGAGCCGGACGAGCGACCCCACTCCCTCTACGCTGCGCTGCTGGCGGCCGAGCTCGATCGGCTCCCGGCCGACAGCTTGCATCGGAGTGCCCCGACGCCCGACAATCGATGGCCATGACCACGACCGTGACCAGCACAGGAACCGGTTGCCCGGTACCGCGCCACGACCGTGCCGGTCCCGGTGTACTGGTCGTCCACGGCGACACGCACCCGCAGTTCGACGCCAGCCGCTCGACGGTCAGCCTCGGCTCGGGGTAGCTGTGGCCGACCGTCCACCTCACACCGACGGCGCCGTCGGGGCCGAGCCACCGGCGGTCGATCCCTTCGCCGACCAGTCCCCGCCCGAGACCACCGCCGTCCGCCAGGGGGAGCAACTCGACTGGCCGGCGATCGAGCGCCACCTCCGGGCCGAGCTGCCCGACGATCTCGTGGGTGCCGGTCCCTTCACCGTCGATCAGTTCCCGAACGGCGCCGCCAACCTCACCTACCTCATCGCGTTCGGCGACCGGGAGCTGGTGCTCAGGAGACCACCGTTCGGCACCTTGGCACCGGGCGCCCACGACATGAAGCGGGAATACAAGGTCCTGTCCAACCTCTGGTCGCAGTTCGACCGGGCCCCACGGGCCTACCTGTTCTGCGACGACCACGACGTCGCCGGAGCCGACTTCTTCGTGATGGAGCGGCGGCGGGGCGAGGTGGTCCGGGGCATCATCCCCGAGTCGATGCGACACCACGACCGGGTCGGCCACCGGATCGGCATCGCCCTGATCGATGCGATGGCCGAGTTCCACCTGCTCGACCCGGATGCCTGCGGGCTGGGTGACCTCGGACGGCCCGACGGCTTCATGAACCGCCAGGTCGGAGGATGGCGAAAGCGCTGGGACCTCGTCGCCGACCCCGGCTGGGACGAGACCATGGTGGCCCTCCACGGGAGGCTGGAGGCGTCGACCCCGCCGGCCCAGCGGGTCTCGCTCGTCCACAACGACCTCAAGTTGGACAATTGCATGTTCGATCCCGCCGATCCAGACCGGGTGACCGCCTTCTTCGACTGGGACATGACCACGCTCGGCGATCCGCTGGCCGACCTCGGCACCCTGCTCAACTACTGGCCGGACCCCGGCGATCCCGACGAGGTCCGCAGGGCCAGCCACGACGGCATGGGCAGGATGGGGCTCCCAACCCGCGCCGAGGTCTCGGCCCGCTACGGCGAGCAGACGGGGCTCGACGTGTCGCTCGCCGGCTGGTACGAGGCATTCGCCCAGTGGAAGACCGCGGTCGTCGTCCAGCAGCTCCACCATCGCTGGCTCGCCGGCGACAGCACCGACGAGCGCATGGAGACCATCGCCGACACGATCCCGCTGCTGGCCGCGACCGCCGATCGCCTGCTGGACGATCTCGGCATCTAGTACCGCAGACCCCCGGCGGCGCCTCGTCCGCCGGTCGGATGCCCTTGACCGCTTCGGGCGAGAGCACCGGAGGAGCGGGCCCGGGTCGAGACCCGGAACGCCCCTCCCACTCCTCCGGACGAGCTCGCCGCCATTGCTCAACCAGCGTCGACCAATGGCCTGTGGGCGCGGTCGAACGGGCTGGGCGCCGGACGCCGCTTCCGTCGGAACGGGCCGAACAGTTTCGACAGGTTCCGGGCCCGGAGCGCGACCAGGCGCCGACCCGCCGCCCTCGTGGCAGCACCGGCGCCGTTCGCCTGCTCCAGGATGTCGCGGTGGTGCTGCTTCGCCACGAGCAGATCCAGATCGGGATGGCTGGGGACCATGGCTTCCTCCTCTCGCTGCTTGGATGCGGCTTCAGCCGCAGAACTCGATCGGGTTCGGGACTCCGAGCGACCCGGCGTCGATGAGACACCAGATGTCCCGGTCGAGATCGCTGCCGGCGGGCTCGGCGGCAGGGACTCCGAGGGACCCGGCATCGGCGGCCTGCCAAGCCCCCGGCTCTTCACTCCGCTCGGCCGAGCTCGGACCGGCAGCCAGCGCTGCGATCGACACCGCAGCCAGCAGGCCGGCCGCGACCCGGGGTCCGATCTTCTTGAGGGGTGCGTTGCTCATGATGTGACCTTTCGTAGTTGGAGCGTTGCGGTGATCATTCGAGTCGCCCGTGCTTGCGGGGCTCTTATGCCGCGCTTAGGAGATCCGCCGGTAGGCGGATCGACCCGGTATGCAGGGCAGGAATCTCGGCTCGTAGAGCCGAGATCCCACCGTGGCGAAGCGAGCGACCTCGCCTACTCGCTGAGGTCCTCAGCGCTAGCGGTCCTGCTCGTCGGCCACGGCCCTCCCACTAGGCTGATCTGAATGCTGGAGTTCCGACTGCTCGGTCCAACGGAGGTTCGCCGCGACGGCGAGCTCATGGAGATCGGGGCTCGCAAGGTGCGGGAGCTCCTGGCCGTCCTGCTGCTCGCCGACGGCCGCGTCGTCAGCGACGACAGGATCATCGGCGCACTGTGGGGCGACACCCCGCCCAAGAACGCCAAGGGCTCCCTCCACGTTTCGGTCTTCCAGCTCAGGAGTCGACTCGACGACGACGCGCACTCGCTGGTCGAGCGCACCGATCGGGGCTATCGGCTGAACACCGCGGACGCCTCGGTCGACATCCGGACTTTCGATCGGCTGGTCCGAGACGGGCTCGAGCTGCTGGCGTCGGGACAGCCGAGGCCGGCCCTCCAGGCCTTCGAAGAAGCACTCGGCATGGCGGCCGACGAGCCGCTGTCCGATTTCGCGACGGCCGAGTTCGCCAGGGCCCCACTCGATTACATCGCCCAACAGCGCCGATCGGCGCTCGAGGGACGGCTCGAAGCTCGTCTGGCGCTGGGCTCACATCGACAGGTCATCGCCGAGGCCAGACCGCTGCTCCACGAGGATCCGTTCAACGAAGGCATCTGGGCCACGCTGATGCTCGCCCTCTACCGGTCTCATCGCAGGACCGAAGCGCTGCGGACCTACCAGGTCGCCGTTGCGGAGCTGGCCGAGGCGGGGCTGGAGCCAACAGAGCGGTTGACGGCCCTCGAGTCCGAGATCCTGGCCCAGGATGAGTCGCTGCTGGCCTCGTCGCAGCCACCACCGAGCAACCTGCCGGACTCGGTGTCGCCGCGAGCGGACGACGCCGACACGGCCCGACTGGCCGGCGACCTCGAAGCCGAGCCGGCCCTCACGCTGGTCGGCTCTCCGTCGTTGACGCGGGCGGCGGCGATCGAGACGGCGCGGCTGGTGCAGGCCCGGTTCGTCGACGGCGTCTGGTTGGCCGACCTCGAGCATCGCAGCGGCTCCCATCTCGTGGCCAGATCGGTGTTGGACGCCCTCGGTATCATGGCCGGGCCCCGGCCCGAGGTGACGCTGGCCGACTACCTCCGGCACCGTTCGGTGCTCCTGGTCGTGACCGGCGCCGGCAGCGTGGCGAACGAGGTGGCCTGGCTCGCGTCGTGCCTGCGATCGGAGTCTCCCCGGTCCCGGTTGCTGATCACCACCACCGAGCCGCCGAGCCACCCGATCGGACCGGTCAGGTCGATCGGCCGGAACGAGGCCACCGACCTGACCGCCGCCGACGGCACCGAGGGTGACGTGGCCCTGGCCAGGATGCAGGTCTTCGGCGGCCCGGTGACACTGGAGGCCGTCAAGCGGGTGGTGGCCTTCCCGCCACTCGACGACGTGAACATCGACTATCTCCTCGGCCGGCTCGTCGCAGAGAACCGGGTGGTGGTCGACAACACCGGACCGGTGACGCGGTTCTCCCCCACGGTGCGGCTCGGGCTGGACGGCACCCCCACGGACATCGCCGTGACCATTCAACGGCACGCCGATCACTGTGCTGCACTGGCCGAGCGCATGCTCGGCGGCCTCGACGGGCCTGGCCGACGCGATCTGCTGGCGGCGGCACGGGCCGAGCACGAGGAGCTGCGCATCGCCGTCGAGCACGCCTCCGCTGCAGGTCGGCTGGACACGGCGTTGCGGATCGGTCACGCCGCAGGTCGCTACTGGTCGAGTCAGGGCTCACACCTCGGCCAGGCCATCACCGTCCTCGGTCCGCTGGTCGATCGGCGATCACCGGCGTCGACCGACGCGGCCGGCGTGCACCTGGGACTGGGGTTCGCCCACTTCCGGTCCGGCGCCTACCGGCGGTCCGCCACCCACTACGACCGGGCCGTCGAGATCGCCCTCGACCAGGGCGAGCCAGCCCTGGCGGGACGAGCGCTGGCCGAGCGTGGCCACCTTCGGATGTTCCTCGGCGAGCACTCGGCTGCCAAGGCCGACCTCGAGGAGGCCGGACGGCTGGCCGACGTCGTCGGCTCTGCAGGGCTGACCGCGCGGACGTTGATGCTCAGCGCCCAGCTCGGGATGCGGTCGGACGGGACGTCGGGTCGACTGGAGCAGCACGACGAGCTGGATGCCGCGATCCAGATCTACGAGCGCCTGGGCCACGCAACGGGGTTGGCCAACTCGCTGCTCGTCAAGTCGAGCTGGTACATCGACACGGACGCACCGGGCGAGGCCGTCGATGCCGCCGAGCGGGCGCTGGAGATCGTCCAGCTCGGCGACGACCGATCGATGCTGGCGTTCGCCCTCGTCAGGTCGGCGGAGTCCCTGATCGTCGCCGAGCAGCGGGGCGACGGCCAACGGCGGGCCCTCGAAGCCGTTGCGGTGAGCGTGGACGTCGGCAACTGGTTGGTGGCTGGTCTCGCCCTGCTGTCCGTCGGCTGCTCGGCCGTCGCGGACTCGCCACCGGATGTCGAGTTGGCCGTGGATGCGTTCAACGCGATCCGGGAGGATCTCGGTGTCGCGCTCACCCCACGGGAGTGGGCCTGGGCCGAGGAGTACCGGATCAGGAGGCAGGAGACCGCGACCGACGGCACGCCGGTTGCGCTGAGCACGTCGGAGGCGAAGGATGTCGCCTTCCGTCTCGCCACCGTCGCCTCGAGGTGATCTGCGATCCGCTGTGTCTAGGCGCCGGCCCGGCCGGCGTCGATCCCGATCACCCGCCCGACCTGGGGCGGCGCCGGCATCGCAGCGTGGACCTCGGCGATGGCGGCCAGCCGGTCCTGCACCTCCTGGGCCATGGGCGCACTGCGCCTGGTCTCCTGGGAGATGTGCATCGTCAGGAGCTCGTTGGTGGCCGCCAGCCAGCCCTCGGTGCCGTGGTGCATGAGGTTGATGTAGTGGAGCTTCTTGGCGTCCCAGCCCAGGAGCTGGGTCCTGACCTCGATCGGGTCGCCGAGCCGCAGCTCTCGCTCGAACGTGATGTGACCCTCCACCGAGAAGGTGGTGACATGCTGCTCGTCCCGATGTGTCCGGTCGAGGCCGGCGAATGCCAGGAAATCGGTGACGCTCAGATCGAAGACCACGAAGTAGTAGCCGGCGTTGAGGTGCCCGTTGTCGTCGATCCACTCCGGCTTCACCTCGGTTCGCAGACCGACGAAGGGAGCCGGGATCGAGTGGTCCATGGCAGGGGAATGTAGCTGCGCCCGCCGCCCGACCGGCGCGGTCCGCTGCTAGCCGGGCGAGCCGGTCACGTCGATCAGCAGCCCGGCCAGCCAGCTCGGGTCCTCCACCTGGACGTTGTGACCGCGCCCGGCGGCGATCCGGGGCTCCTGGACGTAGGCGGCCAGGTCGGACTCGGTGACCATGGCGTCGCGCTCCCCCGCCCCGAGGGTGACCGGGCACGTGGCGGCATCCATCAGGCCTCGCATGTCGAGCGGGCGCTGGGCGAACGTTGCCGGGTCCTGGGCCACCCGCCATCGTCGGTCCTCCTGGACAACGGCGCCGACGGTGGCCGGGTGATCCTCGTCGACGACACCGACCAGGCCGGCCTGGCGGAGGAAGCGGTCGACCGCTTCGGCCTCGGTGTCGAACCACCGAACGCCCCGCTCTGCAACCCTGGCCATGCCCGCCACGTCGTCGGCGGTCCACCGCACCTTCACCCCGACCGCCACCACGGCGGTGACGACCGGCCGGAAGAACCCGGTGGCGAGCGCCAGCGCCACCCCACCGCCGAGGGAGTGACCGACCGCTACCACCCGCTCGCCGTCGTGGCAGGAGGCCGACACCGCGGCAGCGAGCGCACCAACGGTGTAGTCGCCGGTCCACGGGGCGGAGCCGTGCCCCGGCAGGTCGGGGCTGATGACCCGACCCGGCCAGTCGATGTGGCGGCGGAGATCGGCCCAGACGCCGGCCGTGGCCCCCAGACCGTGGAGCAGCAACAGGCTCGGCTCCTCGTCGTCCGCGGTCATGGGGTCACCGCCCAGCGCACGGGAAGGGACTTGAGGCCCTGCTGGAAGTTGGACTGCAGCCGAACCGGTTGGCCATCGAGCACGAGTCGGCCGAGCCTGGTGAGGATCTCGCCGACCATCGACCGCATCTGCTGGCGGGCCAGGTGGGAGCCGATGCAGAAGTGGGGGCCGAAGCCGAACGAGACGTGGTCGTTGTCGCGGCGGGTGATGTCGAAGCGGTGCGGCTCCTCGAACACCGCCGGGTCCCGGTTGGCGGCCAGGTGGTACACCGCCACCTTGTCACCCTGCCCGATGGGCTGACCCGCCAGCTCGGTGTCGCGGGTGGCGGTTCGCCGGAAGTGGATGACCGGCGGCCAGAACCGCAGCATCTCCTCCACCGCCCCACCGAGCAGCTCCGGCTCGGCGAGCAGCAGCTCGTACTGCTCGGGGTGCTCGATCAGGGTGAGCACGCCGCCCGGGATGCCGTTCCGCAGGGTCTCGTTCCCGGCCACGGCGAAGAGGAAGAACAGCGTCTCGAACTCGTCGCTGCCGAGCGTCGTGCCGTCGTACTCGGCCTCGAGCAGCAGCGAGACGATGTCGTCTCCCGGCTCAGACCGCCGGAGGTCGGCCAGGGCGTGGGCGTAGGCGTACATGTCGGCCATGCCAGCCCGGCTGCGGGGATCGGGCAGGGCACCGTCGGCGTCGGGTCGGGGGCGCAGGGTCAGGGCGGCTCGGGCCATGTCGGTGCCCTGTGCGGGATCGAAGGTCGATGAGCCGGCGTAGTCGGCGTCCTGGTAGCCGATGACCCGGTTGGACCAGTCGTAGAGGAGCCTCCGGTCCTGGTCTGGCACGCCGAGCACGGCGGCGAGCACCGCCACCGGCAGGTCGCCGACCACGTCGGCGACGAGATCGCAGGAGCCCCGATCGGTCACCGCCGAGACGAGCGACGCCGCCCGTTGCGAGATCTCCGACTCGATCTCGGCCACGGCCCGTGGGATGAAGGCCTTGGCGAGCAGGCCCCGAAGCCTGGTGTGGGCCGGCGGATCCTGGTTGAGCATCATCTGGCGGACGAAGGCGAGATCCTCCGGCGTGGTCGGGTCGCGGAGCTGGGTGCCGCCGAGATGGCTGGAGAATCGCTCGGCATCGCGGAGCACCTCCTTGGTCTCGGCGTGGCTCAGCACGGCCCAGTAGCCCGACCCGGCCGGCCAGCCATGGAGGGCCGGTTCGGGGACCCACACCACGGGGCCGGCCTCCCTCAGGCGATC
Organism: Acidimicrobiales bacterium; assembly: GCA_024644005.1. Classification (GTDB taxonomy): domain Bacteria; phylum Actinomycetota; class Acidimicrobiia; order Acidimicrobiales; family SZUA-35; genus JAHELU01. Next base: position 26,402 of record JAHELU010000029.1, read on the forward strand.
GATCGCCTCGTGTGGCGCCCCGGTCACGTAGGTGGCCGAGTCGTACAGGGCCAGGAGGTCCTCGTCGCGAGCGGCCACTGCCATCGGCGCTACCGGCCCGCCGGTGTCGACGAGACCGACGTCCCCGGTCGGGGCGAGCGGCCCCCGTGGTCAGTGGCCATGGGGCCGCTCGGTGCCGTCCCCGTTCAGCCCGGTCAGCGCCAGGGCCTTCCGCTTCGCTCCCTCGAGGTCGTAGTGCCTCCTGGTCACGATGCGCTGGGCGTAGAGCCCACCACCGGCCTGGAGGTTCGTGACGAACTTCCACCCCCCGTAGGCATCGGCGGTCAGATCCCGGATCGTGTGCATCAACCGGCTCCGGTACTCGCCGTCGACGCTCTCCGACGTCGACATGTACTTGCTGGCGAGATGCCCGACCTCCGGGTTCTCGAAGTCGGCTGGGACCGGGGCGGTCAGGACCGCCCCGCCGGCGATGTCGTGCAGGTGCCGGACCATCAGGTTGTAGTTCGCGGCGGCGTGGAACTTGCCGGCGTTGGTGAACAGCTCGTTCGGGAACGCCGCTCCTTCCGGTCCGATGTTGCAGTTGCTCAGCGCTGCCTCGAGGGACGATCGGATCAAGGTGGCGTGGATGATCATCTCCGAGATCTTCTCCTTCACGTGGGAGATCCCGGCGGTGCCGTTTGCCTCGGCCACCAATTGGGCCAGGCCGACCAGCTGGTCGGCCTGCTCGACGAAGGCGCTGAGGCCGCCGAGCCGCTCCCACAGCCCGAGCGAGTGGGCGAAGACCGCGGCGTAGCTCGTCTCACCGTCGAGGAAGACCTTCTCGCTCGGGACGAAGACATCGTCGAAGATGACGAATCCCTCCGGGTAGTGGTGGGCTCCCGACACCGGGAACGCCCTGGCATCGTGGTGGCGGGGGGCGTAGGTGGTGTTGATGATCTTGACCCCCTCTGCGTTGACCGGGATGATGCAGCCGATCGAGTAGTCCTCCTCCCCTGGCTTCATCGACTTGGTCGGGATCGTCAGCAGGTCGTGGCCGAACGATGCGCCGGTGATGTGGAGCTTGGCCCCCCTGATGACCACCCCGTCACGTTGGCGGTCGACCACCCGGCAGTACACATCGGGATCGTCCTGCTTGGCCGGAGGGCGGGATCGATCGCCCTTCGCGTCCGTGATGCACTGCGTGATACGGACGTCCGCCCGCTGCGCATGATCGATGTAGGCCTTCATGTTCTCGATGTACTCGGGCTTCACGTCGGTCATCCGACCGGCCGCGGTCATCAGCGTCTGGATGGAGGTGTAGGTGACGTGGGCCATCATCCCCGCCTCGTGCAGCAGCGGGATCATCTCCCTGAGGTCGTCCGCCGATTCGGGCACGCTCATCAGGGGGCTTGTGGCCCCCGGATCGGGATCGTAGAAGCGGTCGTAGCCTGCGGCGGTGGTCTCCGCCACCTGGCCCAGGATCGGATGGCCGACCAGATCATCGATCCGCTCACCCTCGAAATAGGTCAACCGGCCGTCGTCCAGCGACTCCTTGTACTGCGCCCCGGTCAACATGTCTGCTGTTCCCCTCGTGCGTTCCCGTACATCCCCGGCTCGGGTCGAATCCGTCCGCCACGAGCCTAGGCCAGCCGCCCCAGGACCCTGGAATTGGCGAGCCGCCGTCGACCGTGCCACGCGCTGCGCACTTCACGCTAACCTGAGGGTCCGCTGAGGCGCCCGTGGGTGCCCTCCTGCGGGCGTAGTTCAACGGCTAGAACCTCAGCCTTCCAAGCTGATGATGTGGGTTCGATTCCCATCGCCCGCTCGACCACCACAACCCCTCTGAGCTGGGGAAACGCTTCACACAGAGGGCCCCGATCGGGTCTGGCGGTCGAGCCGTCATGCCACTGGAGGACGGACGCCGCTCCGGATCCCACCGAGAGCAACTGGATCGGGGTTCCCCGCAACTACCGTCAGGGGTTCCCCAGCTTGACGACCACCTGGTCGTCGTCTCGCTCAGTAGCCGGCGCCCATCACCTGCGGCGTTCCCGCGGGCGCCATCGGATCGGTATCGAGCGGTATCGGAGACAGGTTCAGCCACCGGCCGGCGCCTGTGACCAGTGCCCGCTTCCCTTCGAGACCTCGCGTACGACTCCTCTCGGTCGGTCGTGGCCGTAAACCTAGCGGCCGGCCCCGATCCGTGGCGGCGTCATCGGCACCCAAACGCAGGGTGCCATGAGCGTCACCGTCTCGACGACCGCTTGGTCGTCACCATCGGTGGTGAGCTCTGGCCGGCGGCCGGCGATGTCGAGTGCGCTGCTGGTGCCGTTCCCGGGCGGTCGATCTCCTGGCTTGCTGAGCGTCATCGATTGGCCCTGCCGCGCGAGGTCGGCAGATGTGGCAGAGAGGGTCTCGGTTAGCCCAGAATCGGCCGGGGACGAGGGTGTGCACCGGGTTCGCACGAGTATGCGTGCGAACCCGCCTGGGGCTGGTTGTCTCGAGCTTGAGTTGGGTTGCCTTATCGATGTAGCCAGATGGGGTCAGGCTCAGGCCCTTCAGTCGACAGGCATCCGGTGGGCGAGCCCGTATTGGATCAAGGCGTCGTACTGCTCGCCGAGCTGGGTTGTGTAGATCACGTCCTCCGAGTTGTAGGCCACGCGCTGGTTGACGAACAGCGGGTCATCGAGTGGCAGGAACACCGTCTGCTGGGGCCAGGCTTCGGCCACCAACCTCAGTATCTCGTTCTCGGGCGATGCGCTTTCGAGGATGTCGAAGGGAGTACCACCGGCTCCGGGTTCGAGCACCGTGCGGGCCGAGGTGAACCCGACGACGAAGACCGATCCCTCGACTACCGGGCTTTCGTGGGCCAGGTAGTCGCCCAACCATTGCTGCTTGGTGCCCATGAGGTGGGACTTCTGGGCGTGATGCCCGCCGATGTTGACGACGGTGCCGCTCGGGTGTTCGCCGACCCGCCGGTCGACGAGTTCCTTGATCAGGTTCTCACGTGATCGGGCCGAAGCATTG
>JAHELU010000195.1 GCA_024644005.1 Acidimicrobiales bacterium
ACCGGTGGCCGCCACTGATCCGGTCCATGACGGGCCCGAGGAACGGGGCGACGATGGCGAACGGGGCGATGGTCAGGAGCAGGTAGGCCCCGACCTTCCACCGGGCGTCGTTGGGATCGACGTCGAAGAACAGGGAATCGGCGAGCGCGATGGCCAGGAGGGTGTCACCGGCGACGGAGAGGGCGTGGGTCCTGGCCAGCCGGTTGAACGGTGAGTCGACGAACGCCTCGGCGCCGAGCTCGCGACGGGGCCGGCGGGACTGCCCGCTCCTGCGGCCCGGCTCGATCGTTCTGCTCACCATCTTCGATGCTAACCGAGGACGGTCGACACCGACGCCGGCAGGTCCGGCGGCCGGCCGGCCTCGACCAGGTTCCGACGCATGGTCCGGCCAGCGGCGGCCGGTCAGCCCTCCGGCAGCTGGTACTTGTAGCCCAGTCCCCGGATCGTGACGATCTTGGTCGGGTCGGCCGGGTCGTCCTCGATCTTGGACCGCAGCCGCTTGACGTGCACGTCGAGCGTTTTGGTGTCGCCGACGTAGTCGGCCCCCCAGACCCGGTCGATCAGCATCTCCCTCGTCATCACCCGGCCCGCATTGCCCATCAGGCAGCTGAGCAGGCTGAACTCCTTCAAGGGCAGGTCGAGGTGCTGTCCCTTCACGACCACCTCGTGGCGCGAAGGATCGATCGAGACGTCGCCGACCACGACGGCCGCATCCGCGTCCGCCCGTTCCGCAGGTCCGGCCGGCCCGACCGGGGTCGACGTCGACCGGCGGAGCACGGCCCGCATCCTGGCGACGAGCTCCCGGATCCGGTACGGCTTGGTGACGTAGTCGTCGGCGCCGATCTCCAGGCCGACCACCGTGTCGACCTCTGCCGACTTGGCCGTCACCATGATGATCGGCACCTGGGTCCTGGCCCGGAGCTCCCGGCAGACGTCCAACCCGGAGACCCTCGGGAGCATCAGGTCGAGCAGGACGAGGTCGGGATCCACAGCATCGAATCGGTCGAGGGCCTCTGCACCGTCCCTGGCCACCTCGACCCGGAAGCCCTCCTTCGGCAACCCGATGGTGAGGGCATCGATGAAGGCCTCCTCGTCCTCGACCACCAGGACCGTCAGCTCGTCCACGGCTCCGCTTTCTCGGCACCTCGTGCGCCGGGATCTGCTGATCGCGCTCCGCCCGACCGATCCGGCGCCAGCTGCCCGTGGGCCGATGACAGCGGGAGGAGCAGGGTGAAGCTCGAGCCCTGACCCTCTATCGAATCGACCTCGATCGTGCCACGATGGTTCAGCACGGCGTGGCGGACGATCGACAAGCCGAGACCGGTCCCCCCGGTGTCGCGGCTCCTCGCCGAGTCGACCCGATAGAACCGCTCGAAGATCCGATCGAGGTCCCGGTCGGGAATCCCGATGCCGGTGTCGACGACCGACAGCTCGGCCACCGGGGTGTCTGTCCGCCAGTCGTCGTTGTGCCCGGCCGACGGGTGGTGGATCGCGTGGCGGCCCTCCCCCGGCGACCCGAGCGGTTTCGTGCCCGTCGGCAGGGATCGCAGCCCCACCACAACCTCGGCCCCCGGGTCGGAGTACTTGATGCTGTTGTCGATCAGGTTGGCCACCGCCGAGACGAGCTGACCCCGGTCGCCGTCGACCAGGATCGGGCCATCGGCGGCGTTCTCGATCGAGATCCTGACCTGTCGCTGCTGGGCGGCCTCCCGCGTCCGCTGCATCGCCATGGTGGCCACCGAGACGAGGTCTATCGTCTCGAATTCATCGTCCGGACCCGACTCCAACCGGGACAGGGCGAGGAGGTCGTGGATCGTGTTGTTCAGGCGGTTGGCCTCCCGCTGCATCCGACCGGCCAACCGCTCGACCACATCGGGATCGTCGCTGTCGGCGATCGTCTCGGCCAACACGCTCATCGCCCCGACCGGGGTACGGAGCTCGTGGCTGACGTTGGCCACGAAGTCCCTCCGCATCCGGTCGATGTAGCGGGCCTCGGTCACGTCGTCGATCACGCCGACGGCGCCGTCGAGGACGCCGTCGGCGTAGGTCGGCGAGGCCTGTACGAGGAAGGACCGGGCCGGCGGCCCGTAGACCTCGACACTCTCCTCGAGCGAGAGGCCGAGGAGCGCCCCATCCAGCGCCCGCTGCAGGGCCGCCTCGACGAGGGCGTTGCCGTGACGGCCGGTGGCGTACTGCTGCGCCCGGTGGTTCCGGTAGACCTCGGACCCGTCCGGGCCCACGACGACGACTCCCAGACGGAGGTCGGCCAGCGCCCGCTCGACATCGAGCGGGGCGCGGCTCGGCCGGGCCTGCGCCGCCCGCACCGGCTCAGCGATGGTGGCCGGCTCGACCACGCGCGAGCGGTGGTGACGGCGTCCGAGCCAGTAGCCGAGCAGTCCGGCCGCTGTTGCGGCGACTGTCACCAGGAGCGCGGTCATCGGGCCGGTCAGTCACCCGGTTCGACGTCGGGGCTCGCTCCGCCGACCGACTCGCCAGGAGGTCGGTCACGGTTCTTGGCCCGCAGGACGCTGTCGTGCTCCGGCATCCAGCCGGTGACCATGTAGTTGACCCGCTCGCCGATGTTGACCGCATGGTCGCCGATGCGCTCGTAGTACCGGGCGATGAGGGCGACCTGGACAGCGGCCTTGAGGTCGATCTGGCCTGCAGCGTGCGCTTCGAAGATCGCTTCGACGATGTCCCGGTTGAGCTGGTCGAGCTCGTCGTCGATGTCGGCCAGAGCCAACCCCAGCGATGCGTTCTCGTCGGCGAACGCGTCGAGCGACAACCGCAGCAACTTGTTGGACTCCTTGCCCATCGAGGCCAGCACCCCACGGATCCGGGGGGTGAGCGGGGCGCCGAACATCCGCCGGGCGGCTTTGCAGACATTGACCATGAGATCGGCAGACCGCTCGATCTCGGCCACGAGCTTGGCGATCGCGATGAGCCGGCGGAGCTCACCCGCCATCGGACCCTGGAGCGCGATGATCGAATAGCACTTCTCCTCGAGCTCGACGCTGAGCGCGTCGATTTCGTCGTCGGCGTCGATGATGGCCTGGGCGTCCGACAGGTTGCCGCCGAGCAGCACTTCGGTACCTTGGGGGATGGTCTCACAGGCCATTGCCCCGAGTCTGAGCACGCCGGCCGCCAACTCGTCGAGCTCGCGGTGGTAGACGACTCGGTGCTCACTGTCGTCGACGGGCTCGGCTATTCCGTGATCCGGTTCGATTGGAGCCATCTGGCCATCCTGACTCACTCGTGTCGCTGATCGGTTGGGTTCGGTTCGATTCGACGGCTCGACCGACGCCGAGCCGTCACTCTGGCGGCGTCCGGCTCAGCCGAAGCGCCCGGTCACGTAGTTCTCGGTTCGCTCGTCGGACGGGTTCGAGAAGATGCGCTCGGTCTTGTCGAACTCCACCAGCTGGCCGGTGCGACGATCGCTCTGCGTGTCGACCTCGGTCGTGAAGAACCCGCAGGAGTCGCTGACCCGGGCCGCCTGCTGCATGTTGTGGGTCACGATCATGATCGAGTAGTCGTTCTTCAGTTCCTGCATGAGGTCCTCGATCCGGCCGGTGGCGATCGGGTCGAGGGCCGAGCAGGGTTCGTCCATGAGTAGCACATCTGGCTTCGTGGCGATGGCCCTGGCGATGCAGAGTCGTTGCTGCTGCCCCCCGGACAGACTCAGGGCCGAGTCGTCGAGCCGGTCCTTGACCTCGTCCCAGAGGGCCGCCGACCGCAGCGACGACTCGATGATCTCCGGCCAGGCCTTCTTCGGGGTCCCGGCGATCCGAGGACCGTAGGTGACGTTGTCGGTGATCGACTTCGGGAACGGGTTCGGTTTCTGGAACACCATGCCGATACGCCGCCTGACCTCGACCGGATCCACCTTCGGACCGTAGAGATCGATGCCGAGGTACGAGACCCGACCCTCGACCCGGGCCCCGGCTATCAGGTCGTTCATGCGGTTCAGGCAGCGGAGCACCGTCGACTTGCCGCAACCGGACGGCCCGATCATGGCCGTTATCTGCTTCAGGTAGACCGGCATCGTGACGTCGCGGACGGCGCGGAACGATCCGTAGTAGACCGAGACGTCATGCAGCTCCATGACCGTCGGGGCCTCCGGCTCGGTGTCTCCTGGCGGGACTGGATCACCCGAAACGGCCGTGACGACCGCCGTATCGAGATCGTCTTCCGTGATCGGTTCGGTCGATTTGGACTCTGGGGTCATGCCCTGTTCCTAACCTTCACGCTTGCCCTCGAATCTATTGCGAAGGAGTACCGCTGCGGCATTGAAGGTGAGCACCACGACCAGCAGGATGACGATGGCCGCCGCCGTGATCGGCTGCCACTCGGCACCTGGCTGCTTGGCGAGGTCGGTGATGACGATGGGCATGGCGGTGAACTTCTCACCGAGCTGACTGAGCCCGAAGAAACCGGTCCTCGGGCCGAGCTTGCCCTGCACCGCCCCGACCAGGATCAGGGGGGCCGCCTCGCCCAGGGCCCTGGCGAGCGAGAGCAGGGTGCCGGTCAGGATTCCCGGTGCCGCATAGGGGAGGATGTGGGACTTGATGACCTCCCACTTCGTGGCCCCGACGCCGTAGGCCGCCTCCCGCAGGCTGTCGGGAACCGCCCTGATCGCCTCCGAGGAGGTGATGATGACCACCGGCAGGGCCAGGATCGCCAGGGTCAGGCCACCGGCGGTGGTGGTGTTGCCCCTCGACAGCTCCGAGTCACCGAGCACCCCGTCGAGCAGGCTGACGAAGATCGTGAAGCCGAGGATCCCGTAGACCACCGATGGCACACCGGCCAGGTTGCGGATGTTGACGTTGATGAGCCTGGTCAGCCACGTGTCGTTGGCGTACTCCTCGAGGTAGACCGTAGCGGCGATGCCGAGAGGGAAGGTCAGGATGATGACGAAGACGCCGATCCAGAACGTGCCCCGCAGGCCCTGGAACACCCCGGACTCCTCGGCGCTGGTCCTGGTCGGATTGGCCAGGAACACGTCGAGGCGATCGGCGAAGACCGGCCAGCTGTCGGTGACCACGTCGTACACCAGGACCCCGAGGACGAGGAGCGAGAACAGCAGCGATGCCAGCAGCGACCACTTGAAGATCTCGTTTGCGAGGTTGATCCCGCCCGACTCGATCTGGGCCTCGACCCGTTGCCTGGTCTTGCGGTTGAGGATCGGCTCGATCACCGCCATCGCCGAACCTCCGTGACTCGTCGGGGCACGCGGACCGCGGTCATCAGTACGACTGCCTGACCCGCCGCACGAAGCGGTCGGCGATGAGGTTGAGGACGAGCGTGATCACGAACAGCACGAACCCGACGAAGAAGAGCGAGTTGAAGCTCAATGGCGAGATGGTGCCGTCCGTGCCGGACGCCTGGCTGGCCATGGCGGCGGTCATCGTCGAGCCCCGTTCGAGCGGGTTGACGGTGAACTGGGCCGAGTTCCCGGATGCGCCGGCCGCCAGGAACACCACCATCGTCTCGCCGATGGCCCGTGAGGTGGCCACGATGAAGGCGGCGACGAGGCCGGAGACGGCCGCCGGCAGCACCACCGCCAACGTGGTGGTCTTGTTCCTCGCCCCCAACCCGGCCGAGGCCTCCCGCAGCGAGTCGGGCACGGCTCGCATGGCGTCCTCGGAGATCGAGGCGACCAGCGGGATGGTGAGGAGGCCGACGCCCAGACCGGCTGCCAGGAGGCTCTGGCCCTCTGCATCGAAGATCTTCTGCACCAGGTTGGGAGAGATCCATCGAAGGGCGAAGAACCCGAGCACCACCGACGGGATACCGGCCAGCACCTCGAGGACCGGCTTGAGGATCTTGCGGACCCGCCTGTTGGCGTACTCCGACAGGTAGACGGCGGCGCCCAGACCGAGTGGGGTGGCCACGAGCATGGCCACCAGTGTGACGATGATGCTGCCGACGAGCAGCGTCTTCATGTCGAACTCGAAGAACCGGGGGGCCCACTGATCGGACCAGAGGTTCCCGAGCCCGATCGGGCCCCTGGCCTCCTCGAGGTCGGTCTCGCTGGGGTTCGTCAGCGCGAGCATGAACTGCCCGGCTCGGTAGACCAGCGAGCCGACGATCCCGATCGTGATCAGGATCGACGTCAGGGCGGCCACCGTCACCGACGCCTGCACGATCTTCTCCCTGACCCGTCGACCGGCGTTGCCGGCCAGGAGATCGTCGGGGCTACCCGATCCGTCTGGTAGAACTGCCGCTGTCATGGACCCCTGTCTGCGTTCTCGCGCTCTGCGCAGTCTGCTTCAGCTCCGCTCCGACCGTCGAGTACCCGACGCCCAGGCCCGGACTCACTTGGCGGCTGCCCACGCAGCCTGGCTCTCCGCCAGCTGATCGGCCGGGAGCTCGACGTAGCCGCTGTCGCCGAAGGCCATGGTCACAGACTCGGTGTAGCCGTCACCAAGGTAGAAGTCGACGTAGCCGCCCAGCGCCGGGTTCTCGGCGATCTTGGCGTTGTTGACGTAGATGTACAGCGCCCGGCTGACCGGGTAGCTGCCGTCGGCGATGGTCTCGACCGTCGGTGCAACACAGTCACCGCCGGGCTCCACGCTGACCGCCACCTCCTTGACCCGGTCGAGGTTCGCCTCGGCAAAGGCGAATCCGACCCAGCCGAGGCTCGTGTCGGAGCCGGCGATCCCTTCGATGATCACGTTGTCGTCGGCGTTGCCGGCGAAGTCCTGGCGGATGAACTGGCCATCCTCGCCCTCCTGCTCCTCGCCGATGCCCTCGAGGACGATCTCGACGAAGCTGTCGTAGGTACCGGACTCGGTTCCGGGGGCGCTGATGTCGAGCGGTGCGTCGGGATACGGGGCGACGGTGGAGCCGAGCGAGGCGCCGAGCTCGTCTGCGTCGCTCCAGCGGCCGAAGCCCTCGCTCTGACCGCCGAGCAGGGCGTACAGATCGACGAAGCTGAGGCACTCGACCGCGTCGTTGTTCGGATTGGTCATCACGGCGATGCCGTCGAAGGCGACCTTCAGCTCGGTGAACTCGATGCCGTTGTCGGCGCAGGCCTCGGCTTCGGAGTCCTTGATCTGACGGGACGCGTCGGCGATGTCGGTCTGACCCTCGCAGAACAATTTGAAGCCGTCACCGGTACCGGGGCCGTCCACCGTGATGAAGGTGTCGGGGCAGCCGTCCTCGTACAGCTCGGCCGCCCGGCGGCTGACGGGCTCGACGGTGGACGAACCGGAGATGTTGATGTCGCCCGCTGCGCACCCGGCGGGAGCTTCCATGGCCTCGCCGTCGCCGGTGTCAGCCGTGCCGGTGTCGGCATCGCCGTCATCGTCACCGCAGGCTGCGGCCACGAGCACCAGTGCCAGCAGGAGACCGAGAATCTTCACCACCTGCGTCGCTCTCAAGGACCTCTCCCCTCACAGCCCCGAGCACCCGCCCGGACCATTGCTCTCGAGCCTCACGGTAGGGACGAGAGGTTACCGAGGAGCCTGGACGAGCTGAACTCCGGGTGAACACCAGGCCAACGTTCCGTGACCTATCCGCCTTCCAGGCTCGCTCTGGACCGATCGGAGCCAATGGCACCGGTCGAGCCTCACCGTCCGTGCCTGGCCAGGAACTCCAGACGCTCGGCCGGCGTCGGATGGTGGGCGTACAGCCGAACCC
>JAHELU010000030.1 GCA_024644005.1 Acidimicrobiales bacterium
CGGCGCTCACGGTCCGCGGGGTGGTGGCCGCAGACGGGGGCCCCGTCCGGGAGCCGCTCCGGGTGGTGCTCGGGTCGGCACTGGCGGCGGCCGCCGTCAGGCCCTGTCTCGAGCTGTCCGGCGAGCTGACCGGGGTGCTCGACCGCCTCGGCGGACGGGGCGTCGTCCAGCTGATGGTGGAGGGCGGGGCCACGGTGGCCGGCCGGTTCCATCGTGAGGGACTGGTCGACCACTATGTCCTGTACTTGGCCCCGGCGGTGATGGGTGGCTCCGACGGCCGGCCGCTGATGGACGGACCCGGCGCCCGATCCATCGAGGCCCTGGACCGGGGTCGGATCGAGTCGGTGGCCCGGCTCGGGCCAGATCTGCGGGTCGACCTCGTGATCGACCGGGCCGGCTCCTCCACCGGTTCGACTTCCGGATAGGTTTGGGTCGTGGCTCGGTTTCTCCGACCGTGGCCGAGGTGGTGCGCTTGGTTGCCGCAACGGGAGGTGGAGTGGATTGTTTACCGGGATAGTGGAGGAGCTGGGGTCCGTTGCGGCCAGGAACGGGTCGAAGCTGGTGCTCGAGTGCGCCACCGTCCTCGAAGACGTCCAGCTCGGCTCGTCCATCGCCGTCAACGGCTGCTGCCTGACCGTCGTCGACTGGAACGTGGACGAGGGATGGTTCGCAGCCGACGTGACCGAGGAATCCTACGCCAGGACCCAGCTCGGTGATCTCCGGCCCGGCGACCCGGTCAACCTCGAGCGACCGGTTCGCCTCGAAGACCGGCTCGGTGGGCATCTGGTCCAGGGTCACGTCGACGCCGTCGGCGAGATCGTCGAACCGGCCCCCGATCTCAAGGTGCGGATCCCGAACGACCTCCACCCGTACCTCGTGGAGAAGGGCTCGATCACCGTCGACGGCATCAGCCTGACCGTGGTCGATCCTGCGGCCGACGGCTTCACCGTCGCCGTGATACCCCATACCGCAGCGGTCACCACGCTCGGTCACAAGGGTCGTGGCGACAGGGTCAACATCGAGGTCGATGTCATGGCGAAGTACGCAGAGCGGTTGCTGGCCGGCTTCCTTCCCCGTACGAGCGAAAGCACGCTGGCCGATGAGGAGGGCGACGCCCCATGAGCGGCGCCGGGGACTCACCGTTCGACCCGATCGAGGACGCCATCGCCGCCATCGGGCGGGGTGAGCTGGTGGTGGTCGTCGACGACGAGGACCGGGAGAACGAGGGCGACCTGATCATGGCCGCCGAGTTCGCGACCGAGCAGGCCATCGCCTTCATCGTCAACCACTCCTCCGGGGTGATCTGCGCCCCGCTCCTGGACGAGCGGGCAGACGAGCTCGACCTCCCGCTGATGGTGGCCCAGAACACCGAGGCGATGCGGACCGCCTTCACGATCACGGTCGACTACCGGCACGGCACGACCACCGGCATATCGGCGGCCGATCGGGCCCTGACCATCCGAGCCCTGGTCGATCCGACGACCACGGCTGCCGATTTCGCCCGGCCAGGACACATCTTCCCCCTCCGGGGCCGACCCGGCGGCGTGCTGAAGCGGGCCGGTCACACCGAGGCGGCCATCGACCTCGCCCAGCTGGCGGGGCTGAAACCGGCCGGCGTGCTCTGCGAGATCGTCAGGCCCGACGGCACGATGGCCCGGGTCCCCGACCTCATCGAGTTCTGCTCGGAGCACGGCTTGGTCTTCGTCTCCATCGCCGACCTGATCCGGTACCGGCGGCGGAACGAGAAGCTGGTGTCCCGGGTGGCCGAAGCCACCATTCCCACCTTGTACGGGGACTTCCAGGCGGTGGTCTACGAGTCCGTGCTCGACGGCGAGCAGCACGTCGCCTTCGTGAAGGGCAACCCGGCCGGCAGCCAGGACGTGCTGGTCCGGGTCCACTCGGAGTGCCTGACCGGCGACATCTTCGGCTCGCTGCGCTGCGACTGCGGGCCCCAGCTGGAGCTGGCGATGGCCGCCATCGCCGATGCCGGGGAGGGCGTGCTGATCTACCTCAGGGGCCACGAGGGCCGTGGCATCGGACTCGGCCACAAGATCCGGGCATACGAGCTGCAGCAGGCCGGCATGGACACCGTCGACGCGAACCTGGAGCTCGGCCTCCCCGCCGACAGTCGGGAGTACGGGATCGGCGCCCAGATGCTGGTCGACCTCGGCGTCACCACGATGCGGTTGATGACCAACAACCCGGCCAAGTACGGCGGACTGGACGGCTTCGGGTTGGAGATAACCGGTCGGGTTCCGTCCCACACCCAGCCGACCTCCCACAACATCGCCTACCTGCGGGCGAAGCAGCAGCGGATGGGCCACATGCTGGATCTCAGCGGCGAGGACGACGATCGGGGTGGGAGCAAGGCGGCCCAGTAGAGTTGGGGCCATGCTGAAGCTGGTCTTGCCAAAGGGCTCACTCGAGATGGCGACGCTGGAGCTGTTCGAGGCGGCCGATCTCCCGGTCAGGCGGAGCTCCTCTGTCGACTACTCGGCCACGATTCGCGATCCTCGGATCACGGAGGTCAGGATCCTCCGGCCCCAGGAGATCCCCACCTACGTCGCCGAAGGGCTGTTCGATCTCGGCATCACCGGCCGCGACTGGGTCGAGGAGACCGGCAGCAACGTGGTGTCGATGGGTGAGCTGCAGTACTCGAAGGCCACGTCGAGCCCGGTCCGCCTGGTCGTTGCCGTTCCCAACGATTCGCCCATCCAATCGGTGGCCGATCTGGCGGACGGGGTGAAGGTGTCCACCGAGTACCCGAACCTGACGAAGTCGTTCTTCGCCGAGAAGGGGGTCGATGCCGACATCCGGCTCTCCTACGGGGCCACCGAGGCCAAGGTGCCGGACATCGTCGACGTCGCGGTCGACCTGACCGAGACCGGCCGGGCCCTGCGGGCGGCCGGCCTCCGGATCATCGACACGATCATCAGCAGCTACACCGAGTTCGTCGCCAACCCGGCGTCGCATGCCGACCCCGACAAGCGTCATGCCATGCAGCAGCTCCTCACGCTGCTGCTGGGGGCGCTCGATGCACGGACGAAGGTCCTCGTGAAACTGAACGTCGGGGATGCGGTCGCGCTCGACAAGGTCATCGGGCTGCTGCCGTCGATGAAGGCGCCGACGGTGAACGAGCTCCACGGCGGTGCCGGTTTCGCAGTCGAGACGGTCGTCCCGAAGTCCGACATCAACGTGCTGATCCCGGAGCTGCGGGACGTCGGGGCCAGCGACATCCTCGAGCTCCCGCTGGCCAAGATCGTGCCCTGACCCGCCGGCGGCGGTCACCGACCGAGGTTGCGCCCGGCGACGATGTCGTCGGCCGACAGGCCTGGTTCCTCGCCAGGGAAGGGAGAGCGATGAGCTTGGGATCGGCGCAGGGGGTGGTGGAGGAGTTCAGCGCGGAGGTCGGTCTGGGAACCGTCGTCGACAGCGATGGCGTCCGCTGGCCGTTCCACTGCACCGCCATCGCCGACGGCACGAGGACGATCGAGGTGGGCACCGAGGTGCGATTCGAGCGGTCGTGGGGCGGCCCAGGCCGCTGGGAAGCCACCGCCGTCACCCCGTAGTGTCGCCCTGATCGATTGCCGCTCCGGCCGCTTTGCGGTCCAAGTGGTCAATTCGGCCCACGGCTGGCCGATCGGGTCGGTGTGGTTCGCCATGACCGTGCCCCCACAGACGATCCCGCCCCGGGGCAGCTCCGCTCTCACACAGCCGACCAGGCGGCACCGCTCCCCGACGCAGCCACCGTCGGCTCACCAGCGGTCCGGTCGATCCTGGAACGGGCACCGCTGCTGCCGACCGGCGCCATCGTGTTCGTCCTCGCCCTGTTCGTCTGGCGGACCCTGCGGTCCCTGGAACAGACGGCCGGGGAGGGCCACACGGGTTCGAGCGTGGCCCTCGTGGCCGGTTGCATGCTGACCGCGGCCAGCTTGTTGCTCGTGAAGAGCGTGCGGGATCACGCCATCACGAGGGAACGGCTCGACAGGACCCGCCGCGAGGCGGTGATCGACGACCTGACCGGGCTGTTGAACCGGTCCGGCATCAGCGCCGACATCGAGCGACGGCTCGCCGAGCGCGACCCCACCGAGCTCGTGGCCGTGTTGTTCTGCGACCTCGATCGGCTGAAGGTGGTGAACGACTCGCTCGGCCACGGCGCCGGCGACGAGGTGCTACGGGTGGCGGCCAGTCGGCTGTCGGCCGTGGTGCGGGAGTCGGACTCGGTCGGCCGCTTCGGCGGAGACGAGTTCGTGATCGTGACCTCCGGTCTGCCGACCAGCCGCGACCTCGAGATCCTGGCGGGACGGCTGACCGAGGTGCTGCGCAAGCCGACCGTGCTGGCCGATGGGTCGGCCCAGGTCGTCTCTGGCAGCATCGGCATCTCCTGGCTGGGGGGCGGGGACGTGGCGTCCTCGAGCGACCTGCTGCGGGACGCCGATGTCGCGATGTACCGGGCCAAGCAGGACGGCGGGGGCCGCTACGCTCTGTTCGACGACTCGCTGCGGGCCCATGCCGTGGCCCGCCTCGAGCTGGAGCAGGAGCTGCGCAAGGCCATCCGTGAGGGCCAGATCGAGGTCCACTACCAGCCCATCGTCGACCGACGGACCGGTTCGGTCGACCGCTTCGAAGCCCTGATCCGCTGGAGCCACCCCGAGCGCGGCACCGTCCACCCGTCGGCCTTCCTGCCGGTGGCGGCCGAGTCGCTCCTGATCGTCGAGCTGGGCGAGCTGGTGCTGACCGAGGCCTGCACCCGGTCCGTCGAGTGGTCGGAGCAGGCCGGCCGGCCGATCTCGGTCGCCGTCAACATCGCCGAGCGGCAACTCCTCGACCTCGCGCTCGTGGAGACCGTGACGAGGGTCCTGGCCGCCACCGGGCTCCCCGCCCGACAACTGGAGCTGGAGATCACCGAGGAGCTCATACTGGAGCGGATCGACCGCTCCCTGGTGGTGCTCCGCCAGCTCGACCTGCTCGGTGTTGGCCTGTCCATCGACGATTTCGGTACGAGCCAGGCCTCCCTCAGCCAGCTGAAGCGGCTGGCGATGGTCTCGACCCTGAAGATCGATCGGCTGTTCGTCGAGGGAATCGCCACGGACGACGTCGACCGCAAGATCGTGGCGGCCATCGTGGCGCTGGCCAACAGCGTCGGGATGGCGGTCGTGGCCGAGGGGGTGGAGTCCGAGACCCAGGCCGACATCCTCGGCGAGCTCGGCGTCGATCACCTCCAGGGCTTCCTGTTCGAGCGGCCGGGACCGGCGGCCAGGATGACCGAGCTGCTCCGGGGCGACCGGACGGGCCGGTCCAGCCCTCAGCCGACGAGTTGACCCCGGTCGACAGAGCGGCCGGGTGCGCCGGCGGTCACTCGTCGGTCGGGGCCGGCTCGGTGCTTCGTTGGACGAAGGCCAGTCGAGCCTGGTGGAGCGCGTCCTTCAGGGTCTGCTCGCCGTCGCCGAGTCGCCCTTCGAGACCGTCGACGAGCGCGGCCAGCCCGTCTATGGCCAGTTGGGCCTCCGGCAGGTTCGGCTCGTCGGCGGTGAGGTGGATGGCGGCCAGCTCGTAGATGCCGAGGGCGTGGTTGGCCAGCACGGTGCTGACCTCGGTCTCGAGCAGCCGGGCCCTCGCCTCGGCCAGCTCGTGGGCCATCGCCTTCGCCTGTTCTTCCTGCTCCGGCGTCAGTTGCGGCTGTGACGGCTCTGACGGCTCGTTCGAAGCTTGGCCTACGGGGCGTTCACCATCGGGAGTCCACAGGGTGCTCATAGTCCAGAACGCTATCGTTCGACCGGTCGGTCCGCGAGCGGAAGGCGGACGAATGCACATTGTTGGTCGCGGCGCTGTTAGCCTTGAGGCATAGAACGAGAAGAGGGCACTGCCCCACCCGGCCACCGTTGGACGCTGTTCGAGAGGTGCGTCCCGGGTCAAGCGTCGCAACGACCTGTTCGTGGCGACTCTCCGGCGGTAGCGTCCTCTTCCCGACAGGCGGTCAGCAGGCCCGGATACGGTCCGAGCTGGCCGCATCGAAGAAGGAGAGAGCTATCTGCATGAGGGGTGATCGGCTATAGCAGCGTCGCCAGAGCCGCGGATCAACGAGAAGATCCGCGCTCGAGAAGTCCGTGTCATCGGTCCGAACGGGGATCAGCTCGGGATCAAGCCAATACCCGAGGCGCTCTCGCTCGCACGCGAGTTGGAGCTCGATCTCGTAGAGGTCGCCGACAAAGCGAGTCCTCCTGTCTGCAGGATCATGGACTACGGCAAGTACAAGTACGAGGCGGCACAGCGAGCCAAGGAATCACGCAAGAAGGCAAGCAACGTCGTGGTCAAGGAGATGAAGTACCGGCCCAAGATCGGGATCGGCGACTTCGACACCAAGACCCGCAAGGTCGAGAAGTTCCTCCAGGAGGGCCACAAGGTCAAGATCACGATCATGTTCCGGGGCCGGGAGGTCTCCCACCCGGAGCTGGGTCGTCGGATCCTGGACAAGATCGCAGAACGGGTCGAGGAGTACGCGAAGGTCGAGGTCTATCCTCGGCTGGACGGTCGCAACATGACCATGGTGCTCGGCCCGGACAGCAAAAAGGGAAAGAGCAAGAAGAAGTCGATGCCGGCGCAGCCGGCGGCCGACAGTGGCTCGGAGCAGTCGCCCGCAGGCGACGGCGCTGCGGCCCCGCAGGCCGCCGAGCAGGCCCCGGTGGCGGCCGCCGAGGCCGCCAACCAAGAGCCGACCTAGTCCCGCAACCGGGCCCCGTTGCGGCCCGGTTGGCACCTCGTCGCAGTTACCAGGAGAGACCCATGTCAAAAATGAAGAGCCACAGCGGCGCCAAGAAGCGCTTCAAGGTCACCGGTTCCGGCAAGGTGATGCGCCGCAGCAAGAACCTCAACCACTTCCTCGAGAAGAAGTCGAGCCGTCGCAAGCGCCGGCTGACCGGGATGACCGACGTGTCGTCCGCCGACGCGCCCCGTATCAAGAAGCTGCTCTCCAGCTGACCCCGTTTCGCCAACCATCGATGTCAAGGAGCTAGCCAGATGGCACGAGCAAAGCGCGCAGTCCACTCCAAGAAGCGCCGCCGCACCACGCTGGAGCGGGCCAAGGGCTACTACGGCAACAAGAGCCGCAGCGTCCGGGCCGCCAACGAGCAGGTGATGCACTCCGGCAACTACGCCTTCCGCGACCGCCGGGCCCGCAAGGGCGAGTTCCGGCGACTGTGGATCCAGCGGATCAATGCCGCCTGCCGACAGAACGGCACCACCTACAGCCGATTCGTCAACGGGTTGAAGAACGCCGGCATCGAGGTCGACCGCAAGATGCTGGCCGAGCTCGCCGTGAGCGATCCGGCGGCGTTCGCCGCCCTGGTCGAGCAGGCCGAGGGCTCAGCCGACGCCGCCTGAGCGGGTCGGACCGGGGCCAGCGCATGTGGTCGGTCCAGCCGGTACCCATCGGAGCCGGCAACCCGAGACTTCGCCGGCTCCGACGGCTGATCGCTCGAACGAAGGCCCGCTCACAGGAGCGGGCCTTCGTCGTCGACGGTCCGCTCCTGGTGGCAGAGGCGCTGCGCTCCGAGCTGGCGGTCGAGCAGATCTTCGCCGCCCGGTCCGTCCTGGCCGACCCGGAGCTCGCAGCGCTCGTCTGCCGGTCCGGCGCGGCCGGCACCGAGGTGTACGAGGTGGACGAGTCGGTGCTGGGAGCTGTGCTCGATCCGGTCAATCCCCGCCCCCTGGCCGCAGTGGTGGCCCAGCCGTCGTGGGTGCTCGACGACCTCGACGCCGACCAGCCGGTCCTCGTCGCCGTCGAGCTGCGGGACCCCGGCAACCTGGGCACCGCCATACGCAGTGCCGAAGCGGCCGGGTTCGGCGGTGTGGTGGTCGTCGGTGAGTCGGTCGACAGCTTCGCCCCGAAGGTGGTGCGAGCCTCGGCCGGATCGGTGCTGCGCCTCCCGATCGTGCGCTTGCCGGAGCTGGACCAAGCCCTGGCGGCGATCTCCGCACGAGGCTGGCCGGTCCTCTGCGCCGTCGTCGACCCCGAGGCCCCTCGCTACGACTCGATCGACCTCAGCGGCGCCGCCATCCTCGTCGGCAACGAACCACACGGTCTGCCGCCTCGGGCCATTAGGCTCGGTGACGGGACGTTCACGATTCCGCTGTCCGACACGGTCGAATCGCTCAACGTCGCAGCAGCCGCATCGGTGCTCTGCTTCGAGGCGGCCCGGCAACGACGGGTTCTGGCAACCGACGGTCCGAAATCGGTTGGACAGCCAGAAGACGAGCAGACAAGTTGACAGCAGCCGACGACCGCCGAGCACAAGCCCCACCGAGAGCGAACGAGAAGACCTGACATGATCGATCAACTAGCGGAACACGAGGCGTCGGCCATCGCTGCCATCGACGGCGCAGAGACCCTCGACGGTCTCGCCGAGGCCAAGACGGCCAGTCTCGGCAAGTCTGCGCCGCTCACGATCGTCCAGCGCCAGCTCGGCTCGCTCCCGGCCGAGGAGCGCAAGGAGGCCGGGAAGGCCCTCAACGAGGTGCGTCGCCGGGTCGAGGCTCGACTCGACGCCAGGACCGCCGAGCTCGCCGAGGCCGAGCGGGCCGCCCGGCTGGTGGCGGAGCGGCTCGACCTCACCGAGGTCCCGACCGATGTGGCGGTCGGCCACGCCCATGTGGTGACCCAGGCCTGGGAGGAGCTCGAGGACGTCTTCGTCGGCATGGGCTTCCGGATCGCCGAGGGCCCGGAGGCCGAGACCGACTGGCACAACTTCGACGCCCTGAACATCCCGCCCGGCCACCCGGCCCGGGACGGGTTCGACACGATCTACGTCGACCACGGCCCTCCCGGCTCGACCCTGCTGCGGACCCACACCTCGCCGGTCCAGATCAGGACCATGCTGGACGAGGATCCGCCGATCCACATCGTGGCTCCCGGCCGGGTGTTCCGCCGCGACACCCCTGACGCCACCCACACCCCGGTCTTCCATCAGCTCGAAGGCCTCGTGGTGGATCACGACATCTCCCTGGCCGACCTCGCCGGCACCATCGAGGCGTTCACCGAGTCCTACTTCGGCGCCGGCTTCCACTCACGACTCCGACCGAACTACTTCCCGTTCACCGAGCCGTCTGCCGAGTTCGACATCCAGCAGCCGGACGGGACATGGCTCGAGCTGGG
The DNA here is from genome assembly GCA_024644005.1 of Acidimicrobiales bacterium. Classification (GTDB taxonomy): domain Bacteria; phylum Actinomycetota; class Acidimicrobiia; order Acidimicrobiales; family SZUA-35; genus JAHELU01. The sequence goes on from JAHELU010000030.1 coordinate 9,152, forward strand.
CGGGTGCGGCATGGTGCACCCCAACGTGCTCCGGGCCGGAGGGATCGATCCCGAGGAGTGGACCGCGTTCGCGTTCGGGTTCGGGATCGACCGGTTGGCGGCGATGAAGTTCGCCATCGACGACCTTCGTGAGCTGTTCACCAACGACGTCCGCTTCCTGAGCCAGTTCTGATTCCCGACCACCAACGCACCTAGCCTCCGGAAAGAGCACCCATGAAAGTCCTCCTGTCGTGGATGAGAGAGTTCGCCCCCATCGATGGGGAGCCGTCGTTCCTGGCCGAGGCGATGACCGACCTCGGCATGGTCGTCGAATCGGTGACGACCACCGGGCCGAGCTGGGAGGGGATCGTGGTGGCCAAGGTGCTGGCGCTGAGGCCGCACCCCGAGGCCGATCGGATCCAGCTCGTCGACGTCGACGCGGGTGACGGTGAGCCGCTCCAGATCTGTTGCGGGGCGTTCAACATGGCAGTCGGTGATCTCGTGCCGCTCGCCACGGTCGGCACGACCATGCCGGGCGGACTGGAGATCGGCCGTCGCAAGCTCAGGGGCCAGTGGTCGAACGGCATGATCTGCTCGGCCGCCGAGCTCGAGCTCGGCGAGGACGCCGAGGGCATCCTGGTGCTGGAGCCGGACCTGACCGTCGGCGCCGACCTGGCCGGCGCCCTCGGGGCCGAGAGCGACGTGCTGTTCGATCTCGACATCGAGGGAAACCGTCCAGACGCCCTGTCGGTCGTCGGGGTCACGAGAGACCTGGCGGCACGGCTGGGCGTGCCGTTCAGCCTGCCGACCCCGACCTTCAGCGAGGTCGAGCCGTCGACCGCGGCCCAGGCCTCGGTCGACATCCAGGCCCCCGAGCTGTGCAGCCGCTTCGGCATCCGGGTCCTCGACAACGTTTCCATCGGTGCGTCTCCCCGCTGGCTGGCCTCCCGCCTCACCGCCGCCGGCATGCGGCCGATCAACTCGATCGTCGACATCTCGAACTACGTGATGTTGGAGCTCGGTCAGCCGAACCACACCTACGATCTGGGCCGCGTGCCCGAGGGTCGCCTCGGTGTCCGCATGGCCCGTGACGGTGAGACGCTGGTCACCCTCGACGACGTCCAGCGTCGGCTCACCCCCGAGGACGGGGTCATCACGAACGGCAGCGACGAGCCGATCGGACTGGCGGGGGTGATGGGCGGTGCCTCCACCGAGATCAGCGACTCCACCACCCGCGTGCTGCTCGAGGCGGCGGTCTGGGATCGCATGACGATCGCACGGACCTCGCGACGGTTGAACCTCCGGTCGGAGGCGTCCACCCGGTTCGAGCGAGGGGTCGACCCGTTCGGCATCGAGCGGGCCCTCGACCGCTTCGTCGAGCTGGCCGGCGAGATCTGCGGGGCCAAGGTGGCCACCGGCTCGGTCGTCGCCGTCGGGGGGTTGGCGGAGCCGCTGAGCGTCCCGGTCAGGACCGCGAGGATGAACAAGATCCTGAACCTCTCCCTGACCGCGGCGGAGATGGCAGCCCTGCTCGACCCGATCGGCTTCTCCTCGACCCCGACCGACGACGGACTGATGGTCGCCGTTCCGTCGTGGCGACCGGACTGCGAGATCGAGGAGGACATCGCAGAGGAGATCGGCCGCCACCACGGCTACGACAAATCGGGGACCCGGGTGCCGACGCCCACTCAGGCCGGGGCGCTCACCCGCGATCAGCGTGCTCGCCGCCGGGTGCGGCGAACCTTGCTCGGGGACGGCTACTCCGAGGCGATGCCGATGCCGTTCCTCGCCCCGGACGACCTGGCGATGGCCGGACTCGATGCCGCCGGCATCTCGCTGGCCAATCCGCTGGTTGCCGAGGAGTCGGTGCTGCGAACCTCGCTCCTGCCGGGTCTGCTCAAGGCGGTGGCCCGCAACCAGTCGCATCGGATCGACACCGTCCGGCTCTACGAGTTGGGCCGTGTCTGGCAGCCATCGGACGACGAGTTGCCGAACGAGTACGAGCTGGTGGCCGCCATAGGGTCGGGCCACGGTCCGACGGGCACGGTCGAGCGGCCGGAGACGGCGGCCGAGGCCGGCGTCCGGAGCCTGTACCGCATGGCCGCCGAGCTCGGGCTACGCGGCCTCGCCGTCGTCAACGCGGACGTGCCTGGCCTCCACCCGACCAGGGCCGCCGAGGTACGGTTCCGGGGCAACGTCATCGGATCGGTCGGCGAGGTCGACCCTCGGGTGCTGGAGAACTACGGCGTGGCCGGGCGGGCGTCCTGGTTCGAGCTCGAGGTGGCGCCGATATTGGCCGCCATGGCGACCCCGGCCCGCTACGAGCCGGTCTCCCTGTACCCGTCGAGCGATGTCGATCTGGCCTTCGTCACCCCCGACGACGTCGCCGCCACCGACGTCGCGAAGACGATCGAGAAGGCCGGAGGGGGGCTCATCCGGTCGGTCAGGCTGTTCGACGTGTTCCGCTCAGCGCAGCTGGGTGCCGGTCACCGGTCGCTGGCCTACCAGGTCAGGCTGCAGGCCGACGACCGCACGCTGACCGACGAGGAGGTGGCGGACATCCGCCGCCGCTGCATCGACGAGGTGGCGCGGGCCCACGGAGCCGAGCTGCGAGGCTGATCGGGGACCGGCCGGCCGGCAAATGCCGGAGCGACCGTTGCGGCTGCCGTCGGTCCGGGCATCATTGACCCATGAGCACCACCGAGGCAGATCTGACCGCCGCCGACGTCAGCTGGGAGCTGGAACCGCTGCTGGACGGCGCAGCGACCCCGGACGAGCTGATCGAGCGGGCCAAGGTGATGGCGACCGAGCTCGAAGCGTACCGGGGCACCGTCGCCACGCTGGAGGCCGGCGAGCTGGCCGCCATGATGCGCCGCCTGGCAGACCTCAACGAGCTGATCAGCAGGGCCGGCCACTACGGCATGCTGCGCTTCACCGAGAACACCACCGATCCCGAGCGGGGGGCGATGATGCAGCGGCTGGAGGAGGCGTCCACCTCGATCGCCTCTCAGCTGGTCTTCATCGACCTGGAGTTCGCCGGGGCCGAGGACGATCACGCCGCCGCCGTGCTGGCCGACGAGCGGATCGACTTCTGCAGGCACCACCTGGAGAACACTCGCCGGATCCGACCCCACATGCTGTCGGAGCCGGAGGAGACGGTGCTGCTGGAGACCTCGGTCTCGGGAGCGTCGGCCTGGGTTCGGCTGTTCTCCGAGCTGACGTCGGTCATCACGGTCGAGCTCCCCGATGGCTCTCCCGATGGTGATTCCGACAGCGGCCCCGCCACCAGTGGCACCAGGACCGCCAGCCTGGAGGAGGGCCTGTCGCTGCTCCAGCACCCCGAGCGCTCGATCAGGGCCGCCGCCGCGGAGGCGGTGACCGCCGGCCTCCAGCCCGGCCTCCGGACCAGGGCCTTCATCTACAACACGTTGCTGCTCGACAAGTCGGTTCAGGACCGGCTCCGCAAGTACCCCACGTGGGTCTCCAGCCGGAACCTGGCGAACGAGGCCAGCGACGAGTCGGTGGACGCGCTCGTGACGGCGGTCGTCGCCCGCTACGACATCCCTCGGCGGTGGTACACGCTGAAGGCCAGGGCCCTCGGGCTCGATCGCCTGGCCGACTACGACCGCATGGCGGCCGTCGCCGACCTCGAGCAGGAGGTCGGGTGGACCGAGGCCACGTCGGTCGTCCGGGACGCCTACCGGTCCTTCAGCCCCGAGCTGGCCGACATCGTCGACCGGTTCATCGACGAGCGCTGGATCGACGCCCCGGTCCGCCCGGGCAAGCAGCCCGGGGCGTTCTGCGCCTATGCCGTACCGAGCCATCATCCCTACGTGCTGCTCAACTGGACGAGCAGGTCCCGGGACGTGCTGACCCTGGCTCACGAGCTGGGCCACGGCGTCCACGGCTACCTGGCCAGGGAGCAGGGCATCTTCCACCAGACGACGCCGCTGACCCTGGCCGAGACCGCATCCGTGTTCGGCGAGACCGTCACCAACAACCGGTTGCTCGACATGCTCGACGACCCCGGGGAGCGCTTCGCCCTGCTGGCATCGGTGGTCGACGACTCGATCGCCACCGTCTTCCGCCAGGTCGCGATGAACCGCTTCGAGCAGGCCTGCCACAACGAGCGGCGGGAAGCCGGCGAGCTCTCGGTCGACCGGTTCGGCGAGCTGTGGATCGGCACCCAGCACGACATGATGGGCGACTCGGTCGAGCTCTCGGAGCACTATCGGAGCTGGTGGTCGTACATCCCCCACTTCATGGGCACGCCGGGCTACGTCTACGCCTACGCCTACGGGCAGCTCCTGGCCCTCTCGGTCTACGCTCGCTACGAGGCGGATGGTGACGACTTCGTTCCCGCCTACCTCGATCTGCTGCGGGCCGGTGGGTCGAGGTCGCCGGAGGAGCTCGGCGCGATCGTCGGTTGCGACCTGGCCGATCCAGCGTTCTGGGACGCCGGGCTGCAGATCGTCGACTCCCAGTTGCAGCGGGCGGAGGAGGCGGCCGTCGCGGCGGGCCGGGTCTAGCGGTCCGGCCCGGTCGGCCACGCCGGGCTCCCGGCGGCCCCTGCCGCCCTGGACTGCCGCCTCGTCGCTCAGCCCTTCTCCAGGACAAACGGGCCGCCCCGGTGGAGGGAGTCGGCGATGTGATCGACCAGCCGATCGAGCTCCTGGTCGTTGGTCGTCACGAGATCGGCGAAGCGGGCGAAGGGCTGGACGTAGATGTCGTGCATCGGTCGAACGGTCTCGACCCACTGGCTCCTGACCGATTGGGGCGTCCGGCCCCGCTCGTCGACGTCCCGCCGGTACCTGCGCTGTGCCCTCGTCGGCTCCTCGCAGTCCCGGAATATCAGGTAGTCGAGCTCGTGACGGATCTCTTCGAAGGCGAACAGCAGGATGCCCTCGATGATCACGAACTGGCGGGGCACCACGATGTCGAGCGCACCGGAGCGCGTGTGGGTGGCGAAGTCGTAGGTCGGCACTGCGATCTCCCGACCCTGGCGCAGCGCCTGGATGTGGTCGACGAACAGCTCGACGTCGAGCGAATCGGGGTGGTCGAAGTTCACGCGCGCCCGCTGTGCCACGGTGAGGTGGGAGTGATCCCGGTAGTAGGCGTCGAAACTGATGCACACCGCTGCCTCGGCGCCGAGGCGCTCGACGAGCCGCCTGGCCAGCGTGGTCTTCCCGGATCCGCTCCCGCCGCAGACCCCGATCATCGTCGGACTGGAAAGCTGCCTCACGGGAAAACCATGGTATCGCCGGCGCCCACCCCGCCGCCAGCGATGGGGGATGGCGGGGCTCGATGCTGGTTCGATGTCGAGTCCGGCGGGAAATGGTGAATAACTATGAACTTCTATGTATGCTCGGCCGATGGCATCTCCCCCCGGTGGCTCCTCCGACCCTGGCCAGGGTCGTCGAGACCACGGCGATCGACGGGTGACGGTCGGGATCGTCGGCGCATCGGGCTTCACCGGTGCCGAGCTGCTGCGCCTGCTCGTCGGTCATCCGAACCTGGACCTGTGCGTGGCCACCGGCGACAGCATGGCCGGCACCAGGATCGCCGATCTCTATCCCAGCCTCGCCCTCGCATACGGCGAGCGGACCTTCGACCGCTACGACGCCGATGCCCTGGACGGCCTCGATGTGGTCTTCTGTGGCCTGCCGCACGGGGTCAGCATGGACGTGGTGCCCGACCTGATCGGTACGGTGGGCCGGATCGTCGACCTCGGCTCCGACTTCCGGCTCACCGATCCGGCCCTCTACCCGCGCTGGTACGGCACGGCGCACAGCCATCCCGAGCTGCTCGCCTCGGCGGTCTACGGGCTACCGGAGCTGTTCCGGGACGAGATCGCCGCCGCTCGACTCATCGCCGCAACCGGCTGCAACGCGGCGACGGCGACGCTCACGCTGGCCCCGCTGCTGGCCGCCGAGCTGATCGAGCCCGGCGGGATCGTCGTGAACCTGATAACCGGGGTCAGCGGCGCCGGCCGGCCCCCCAAGCCCCACACGACGTTCTGCACCGTCGACGAGAACATCACCGCATACGGGTTGCTGACCCACCGCCACACACCGGAGATCGAGCAGGCGCTCACCGTGGCAACGGGGCAGCCCGTCTCGATCCTGTTCACCCCCCATCTCGTGCCGGCCAACCGGGGCATCCTGGCGACGTGCTACGGCCGACCGGCCGGTGACGCCTCGACCGACGACGTGCTGGGGGCGATGGCCGACTACTACCGGGGTGAGCCGTTCGTCGTCGTCGACGAGCGAAGCCCGGAGACGAAGTCGGTCGCCGGCTCCAACGCCGTGCACCTGACCGCCAGGGTCGACGAGCGAACCGGTCTGGTCTTCGGCATCGGTGTGCTCGACAACCTGATGAAGGGGGCGTCCGGCATGGCCGTGCAGTGCGCCAACATCGCAACCGGTCTGCCGGAGGCGACCGGGCTGACGACAGTGGGGGTGTATCCATGAGCGTGACCGACGTACCGGGTTTCGTCGCTGCGGGGGTGGCGTGCGGCATCAAGTCGCCGCCGAGCCCCGACCTCGCACTGGTCGCCACCGACGACGGCCGACCCGTCACGGCGGCCGGCGTCTTCACCCGCAACAAGATGACGGCGGCTCCAGTGACCGTGTCGCGGCACAACCTCAACCACACCGGCGGACAAGCCGCTGCTGTCATCATCAACAGTGGGAACGCCAACGCCGCCACCGGGCTCGATGGCATGCGGGACGCGGTACAGATGACATCGAGCACGGCGGCGGCCATGGGCATCGAGGCCTATGACGTGCTGGTCTGCAGCACCGGCTTGATCGGCTACCCGCTGCCGATGGACGCCATCGGGCGCGGCATCCCCACCGTGGTCGAGGCGCTGGCGGCCGACGGGGGAGTGGCGGCGGCGACCGCGATGATGACCACCGACAGCGTGGCCAAGCACGCCTCGACCACCACGGAGATCGGCGGGATCGCCGTGTCGGTCGGCGGCATCGCCAAGGGCGCAGCGATGCTCGAGCCGAACATGGCCACGATGCTGGCCGTCGTGACCACCGATGCGGAGCTGACGAGCGAGGAGGCCACGGGGCTGCTCCGCCAGGCGGTCGGGCCGGCCTTCAACAGCCTCACCGTCGACGGGGCCCAGTCCACGAACGACACGGTGCTCCTGCTGGCCAACGGTCGCGCCGGTCGGGTCGATCCGAACCTGCTGCTCGAGCCGTTGACCGAGGTCTGCACAGCGCTGGCGGTGATGATGGCCGACGACGCAGAGGGGTCGACGAAGACGGTGTTCGTCACGGTCCAGGGTGCGAGCACCGATCAGGAGGCGAGCGCGGTGGCTCGCAGCATCGCCAACTGCCAGCTCGTGAAGTGCTCGTGGTACGGCAAGGATCCCTACTGGGGCCGGATCGCCGCCCAGGCCGGGTCGGCGGCCGAGACGTTCTCACCGGACACCCTGACGATCTCCTACGGAGGGATCGTGACCTTCCAGTCCGGCGTGGCGACGACCCCGGATGCCGAGGCGCTGGCCGAGGTCATGGAGCAGCGCCAGCTCCACCTGACGGTCGATCTGGGTCAGGGAGCGGGCTCCGGCCGGATCGTCACCACCGATCTGACCCACGCCTACATCGACGAGAACATGGGCACGAGCTGATGACCGGGCGTGGCTACTCACCGGAGCTTCGGACTGCGGCCCTGCTCGAGGCCCTGCCGTACCTCCAGCGGTTCCGGGGCTCGGTCATCGTGGTCAAGCTCGGCGGCAACGCCATCGTCGACGACGAGGTGCTGCGAACCTTCGCCACCGACATCGTGTTGCTGCGATCCGTCGGGCTCCGCCCCGTGGTGGTCCACGGGGGCGGTCCCCAGATCGGCCAGCTGCTCGAACGGCTCGGCAAGGCGTCGACCTTCCGGGACGGGCTCCGGGTCACCGATGCCGAGACCCTCGAGGTGGCCAGGATGGTGCTCGTCGGCAAGGTCGGTCGGGACGTCGTCGGCCGGATCAACCGCCACGGCGCCTACGCCGTCGGCATGTCCGGTGAGGACGGTGGCCTGATCAGAGCCGTCGTCCGTGATCCCGAGCTCGGGCTCGTCGGCGATGTGGTGGCGGTCAGCCCCGGGATCGTCGAGCGGCTCCTGGCCGAGGACATGATCCCGGTCGTGTCGTCGATCGGCGTCGCCGAGGACGGCCAGGCGCTCAACATCAACGCGGACACCGTGGCCGGTGCCCTCGGCGGGGCCCTGGGGGCCGAGAAGGTCGTGTTCCTGACCGACGTGAGCGGCCTCATGAGCGACGTCGACGATCCGTCGAGCCTCGTGGCCAGGGCGTCCGTGGCGGAGCTGGAGGCCGGGATCGCCTCCGGCCGGATCGCCGGTGGCATGGTCCCGAAGGTCCTGTCGTGCATCCACGCCGTCCGCTCCGGGGCCGCCAGCGCCCACCTCCTGGACGGTCGGATACCCCACGTCCTGCTCCTCGAGCTCTTCACCGACGCCGGCATCGGCACCATGATCACCCCCGGGACGGCCGCCGCCGGGGCGGCCGCAACCACCCCGTCAGACACAGCCACCCAGGAGGCTCGGCCATGACCGACCAGACCAGTGAGAAGAGCTCGACAGGCACAGGGGCGGCCGAGGCCCCCGCCCCGACGCCGAAGGAGCGCCACCTGGCGGCGCTGGCGGGGACCGAGGGGCTCGACCGGCTCGAGCGCTGCCCCCTCATGCCGACCTACGGACCACCATTCGTCCAGTTCATCAGGGGCGAGGGCCCCTACCTGTGGGACGCGCACGACAAGCGCTATCTCGACTTCCTGTCGGGACTGGCGGTCACCAGCCTCGGCCACGCCCATCCCGCGGTGGCAGCGGCCGTGGCGGCCCAGGCCAGCCGGTTGCTGCACGTGTCGAACCTCTTCGCCACCGAGCACAACGGCGAGGTGGCACTGGCCATCGACCGGATCATCGGCGACGGCTCGCCGGCCGGCGGACAGTCGTTCTTCTGCAACTCGGGGGCGGAGGCCAACGAAGCCGCCATCAAGCTGGCCCGCCGCCACGGCGGACCCGGCCGTCACGTGGTCGTCTGCGCCTTCCAGAGCTTCCACGGCAGGACCCTGGCCACCCTGGCCGCCACCGGTCAGCCCCAGAAGTGGGATGCGTTCCAGCCGCTCCCAGAGGGGTTCCGTCACGTGGTCTGGGACGACCTCGACGAGCTGGAGAAGTCGCTGGACGACACGGTGGCGGCGGTGCTGCTGGAGCCGATCCAGGGCGAGGGCGGGGTCAACCCGGCCACCACCGAGTACTTCCAGGGGGTCGAGGCCCTGTGCCGGGAGCGAGGCATCCTCTTCATGGTCGACGAGGTCCAGACCGGCCTCGGGCGGACCGGGCGGTGGTTCGGCTTCCAGCACTTCGGCGTCTCCCCGGACGTGGTCACGATGGCCAAGGCCCTCGGCAACGGCATGCCGGTCGGTGCCTGCTGGGCCAAGGCCGAGGTCGCAGCATCGTTCAGCCCCGGTGACCACGCCACCACCTACGGCGGTCAGCCACTGGCCACCGCGGCGGCCAGGGCGGTGCTGGAGACGATGGTGGCGATCGACGCCCCGGGGCTGGCCGCTGCCGCCGGGGACAGGCTCACCGATGCGGTGCTGGCGTTGCCCCAGGTCAGCGATGTCCGGGGGCTCGGCCTGCTGCTGGCGGTCGAGCTCGGGGCCGGCGACGTCCCGCTCGACGCCCCGGCGGTGGCCGCCGACTGCCTCGCCGCCGGACTGGTGATCAACGGCGTGACCCCGACCGCACTGCGGCTGGCCCCGCCGCTGATCATCGACGACAGCCACATCGCCGAGGCGATCGCCCACCTGCAGACCGTCCTGCGGGACCACGAGGACCGCGCGTCGGCATGAGGCACCTGCTGGACATCGACGACCTGAGCCCCGACGAACTGCGCCACATCGTCGAGCAGGCCAAGCGCCCGCCCGAGAGCCTCGAACCGGTGCTCGACCGCCAGGGGGTGGCCTGCTACTTCGAGAAGCCGTCGGCCAGGACGAGGAACTCGACCGAGCTGGCGGTCGTCCAGCTGGGCGGCCACCCGGTGTACATCACCGACAGCGAGGTCGGGATCGGGACCAGGGAGTCACCGGAGGACGTCACCAGGACCCTGGCGTGCTATCACCGGGTCATCTGTGCGCGGGTCTTCGACCATGGCCTCCTGGAGCGCATGGCCGGGCTCGACGTCGTCCCGGTCGTCAACCTGCTGTCGGACGGCGCCCATCCGCTGCAGGCCATCGCCGACGTCCTGACCGTCGAGGCCGAGTACGGCTCGATGGCGGGCCGGACCGTGACCTATGTCGGCGACAGCAACAACGTGACCCGGTCGCTGGCCCTGGCGGTGGGGATGCTCGGCGGGTCGATCAGGATCTCCTCGCCCCCCGGTCACCGGTTCTCGGCCGTCGACCGGGACCGGCTCTCGGCAGCCGGCATCGAGCCCGAGGAGGTCGATCGGCCGGAGGACGCGGTGAAGGGAGCCGACGTCGTCTACACCGATACCTGGGTCTCGATGGGCCAGGAGGGCGAGCGGGAGGAGCGATTGCAGGCGTTCGAGGGGTTCACGGTCGACGAGCGGCTGATGGCGCTGAGCTCGACGGCGATCTTCCTGCACTGCCTGCCGGCCCACCGCGGCGAGGAGGTCACCGACGGTGTGCTCGACGGTGACCGCAGCCGGGTCTGGGCCCAGGCCGCAAACCGGCTCGACGCCGCACGGGCGGTGCTGCACTGGATCTGCGGGCAGAGCGGGGAGGCCGGGTCGGTGGAGGGCCAGCCCAGATGACCGCCGGGAAGACCCAGCGCCAGCACCGGATAGCCAAGCTGCTGGCGGAGCAGGCGGTCGCCAGCCAGGCCCAGCTGGTCGACCTGCTGGCCGAGACCGGAGTGGTGTCCACCCAGGCCACGGTGTCCCGAGACCTCGAGGAGCTGGGGGCGATCAAGGTCCGGGTCCCCGGCGGGGCCACGGTCTACGCCATCCCGGAGCTGCCGACGGCCCAGCTGGCCCCAGAGGATCATCTCCGGCGGGTCCTCGGCGAGTGGTTGGTCGAGGTCGCCCGGTCCGGGGACCTCGTGCTGTTGCGAACGCCGCCGGGCTCGGCCCATGTCGTGGCCTCGGCGCTCGACCGCTCGGGCCAGCCGAACCTGATCGGAACGGTGGCCGGCGACGATACTCTGCTGGCCATCGCCGCCGAGGGCTCCGGCCGTCAGCTGGCCAAGGAGCTGGCGGACCTGGCCGGCCTGTGAGCCGAGTCGTTACCCCTTTGCCGTCGATGTGGAGCGTCAAATGAGCAATCGAGTCGAGAAAGTGGTGCTGGCCTACTCGGGTGGACTCGACACGTCGGTCATCCTGCGATGGCTGCAGGAGACCTACGGCTGCCAGGTGGTCACCTACACCGCCGACCTCGGTCAGGGGGAGGAGCTGGAGCCGGCCAGGACCAAGGCGCTGGCGATGGGGGTGCCGGAGGACTCGATCTACATCGATGACGTCCGGGAGGAGTTCGTCGCGGACTTCGTCTTCCCGATGTTCCGGGCCAACACCATCTACGAGGGCGAGTACCTGCTCGGCACGTCGATCGCCCGTCCGCTCATCGCCAAGCGGCTCGTCGAGGTGGCCGCCGAGCAGGGGGCCGACGCCATCAGTCATGGCGCCACCGGCAAGGGCAATGACCAGGTCCGCTTCGAGCTCGGGGCCTATGCCCTCGACCCGGGGATCAAGGTGATCGCCCCCTGGCGGGAGTGGGATCTGCTCAGCCGGGAGAAGCTGCTCGCCTACGCCGCCGAGCGGGACATCCCGATCGAGATGTCCCGCGGCTCGAAGTCGCCGTTCTCGATGGACGCCAACATGCTGCACATCTCCTACGAGGGCGGGCCGCTGGAGGATCCGTGGACCGAGCCGCCGGCCGAGATGTGGCGCTGGTCGGTCAGCCCGGAGCAGGCGCCGAACGAGGCCACCTACCTGGAGCTCGACTACGAGCGGGGCGACATCGTGGCCATCGACGGCGAGGCGCTGACCCCGGCCCAGGTCCTCGCGAGGCTGAACGCCGTGGGCGGGGCCAACGGCGTGGGCCGTCTCGACATCGTCGAGAACCGCTACGTCGGCATCAAGAGCAGGGGAGCCTACGAGACGCCGGGCGGCTCGATCATGCTCAAGGCCCATCGGGCCATCGAGTCGATCACCCTCGACCGGGAGGTGGCCCATCTCAAGGACGAGCTCATGCCCCGCTATGCGTCGATCATCTACAACGGCTACTGGTGGAGCCCGGAGCGGGAGATGCTCCAGACCACGATCGACTGGACCCAGCAGCCGGTGAACGGGACCGTCCGGGTCAAGCTCTACAAGGGCAACATCGAGATCGTCGGCCGCCGCTCCGGCGACTCGCTGTTCGACGAGACGATCGCCACCTTCGAGGACGACGGTGGGGCCTACGACCAGGCCGACGCCGAGGGGTTCATCAAGCTCAATGCGCTGCGGCTCCGGACCCTGGCCATCAAGCGGGCGAATGGACCCGCAAGTGGGTCCAACCCGAGTTTCGCCTCCGGCGACGTGTCGACACCATGACCGGCCACACCCTGTGGCACGGGCGGTTCGAGGGCGGCCCGGCCGACGCCCTGATGGCCTTCACAGCCAGCCTGCCCTTCGACGTTCGGCTGGCCCGCCACGACGTGCGGGGCTCGCAGGCCCACGTCCGGGGGCTGGCCAGGGTCGGCTTGCTGTCGACGGAGGAGGAGGGGACGATACTCGACGCCCTCGCCATGGTCGGCACCGAGCTGGCGGCCGGTACGTTCGCCTTCGCCACCTCTGACGAGGACATCCACACCGCCATCGAGCGGCGGGTGACGGAGCTGGCGGGGCCGGCCGGCGGGAAGCTCCACACGGGCAGGAGCCGCAACGATCAGGTGGCGACCGCCTTCCGGCTGTGGGTCCGGGAGGCCCTCACCGGCGTCGCCCACCAGGTGCTCGGGCTACAGGGGGTGCTGCTGACCAGGGCCCGCCAGGCCGGGTCGGCCTACCTGCCCGGCTACACCCACCTGCAGCGGGCCCAGCCCGTCCCGCTGGCCCACCACCTGGCGGCCCACGGCTGGGCGCTGTCGAGAGACGTCGATCGGCTCGTCGACACCCTGGGCCGGGCCGACTGCTCGCCGCTGGGAGCGGGGGCCCTGGCCGGGACCTCACTGCCGCTCGATCCGGCGGAGACGGCGGCCGAGCTGGGCTTCTCGGCTCCGTTCGACAACTCGCTCGACGTGACCAGCGACCGAGACTTCGTGGCCGAGGCCCTGTTCGCGCTGGCCATGCTCGGGATCCACCTGAGCAGGCTCGGGGAGGAGTACGTGCTCTGGTCGTCCTCGGAGTTCGGGTTCGTGGTGCTGGACGACGGGTATGCCACCGGCAGCTCGATGATGCCCCAGAAGAAGAACCCGGACATCGCCGAGCTGACCAGGGGCAAGGCCGGCCGGTTGGTCGGCAACCTGGTTGCGCTGCTGGTCACGCTGAAGGGCCTGCCGCTGGCCTACAACCGGGACCTGCAGGAGGACAAGGAGCCGCTGTTCGATTCGGTCGACCAGGTCGGCCTCGGCCTGACCGCGCTGAGCGGGATGATCGAGACGTGCACCTTCGATGTCGCGGCGATGGCTGCTGCGGCAGACGATCAGACCGCACTGGCCACCGATCTCGCGGAGATACTGGTCCGGTCGGGGACCCCGTTCCGGGAGGCCCATGCGATCGTCGCAGCCCTGGTCAGGGCATCGCTGTCCGGATCGGGATCCCTGGCCGAGTTGGTGGCGGCCTCCCCCCATTTCGGCCACGGCGACGATGCTGCCGCCGGTGATTCCGTGCGGGGCCTGTTCGAACCGGGGGCGGCCGTGGCCCGGCGGGCCAGCCCGGGCGGGGCCGGGCTCGGGCCGGTTGCGGCCCAGCTCGAACGGCTCGAGGCCACGATCGAGGCCGATCGGGTGCGGCTGGCCGCGATCGAGCCCGCCGATCCGATCGGCTGACGCCGGACCGGTGGCCGACGGATCCGAGTCCGACGGGTTCGAGTGGTTGGGGGAGCGACCGCTCGCCGCCGCACCGAGACTCCTGGGGAACGTCCTGGAGGTCGGTGCTCGATCGGGCCGGATCGTCGAGGTCGAGGCCTACGAGGGCGTCGATGACCTGGCGAGCCATGCGGCAGGGGGGCGCACCGCTCGCAACGCCGCCATGTTCGGTAGGGCCGGTCTGCTCTACGTCTACCGGAGCTACGGGGTCCACTGGTGCGCCAACATCGTCTGCGGCACCGAGGATCGCCCCGGTGCGGTCCTGATCAGGGCCCTCGAGCCGTTGACCGGGCTCGACGAGATGTGGGCCGACCGACCGAGGGCCCGGACCGTCACCGACCTCTGTTCCGGGCCGGGGAAGCTCTGTGCCGCCCTCGGTATCGGCGGCCACCACGACGGGACGGACCTGCTCTCGGCGGAGAGCCCGGTTCGGTTGCTCATGGCGGAGTCGGGCGGGCCCGTCGGTCCGGTGGTCCGCGGCCCCCGGGTCGGGATCACCAAGGCCGCCGACCGACCATGGCGGTTCGCCCTCGAGGGCAACCCCCACGTCAGCCGGCCCCGACCGCCGTGGTCGTGACGGCGGACGGCCGGGGGATCGTCGCCGGGCCGGGAGGATAGGCTGCGGCGTGACCTACTCGCTCCTCCATGCCGGCCACGACGAGCTCGGGGCCCGGTTCGACGACCTGGAGGCCGCCATCGGACAGCTCAGGGCGGCGGAGCTCCGGGACCCGGTCACGATCGATGCCAGGCGGCGGGTGCTCCGGTATTGCCGGGACCACCCCGACGCCCTGCACCGGAGCTGCCTGACCGGTCATCTCACGGGGTCGGCGTTGGTGGTCGACCCTCGGCGAGGCCAGACGCTGCTGCTCCACCACGCCAAGCTCGACCGCTGGCTGCAGCCCGGCGGCCATGCGGACGGGGACGGCAACCTGGCTGCGGTGGCGCTCCGGGAGGCCACCGAGGAGACCGGGATCGGCGGGCTGGCGGTCGTCACCCCGGCCATCGACGTCGACATCCACGAGATCCCGGTCCGGGATGACGAGCCAGCTCACCTCCACCTCGACGTCCGGTTCCTGGTACTGGCTCCCGGCGGAGCCGAGATCGCCCACAACGAGGAGGCGCACGCCGCCCGCTGGGCCGGCCCCGACGATCCGGCGATAGCCGAATCGGTCGAGCTGGGCCGAGCCGTGACCCGGGCCATCGATGTCGCTCGGGACCTGGGGCTGGTCGAGACCCGCGGTGATCAGCCGGCCGGGGCGACCAGGGACGGGTCGACCCGGTCTCGGCCGCCTTCGCGCACGTAGAGAACCCGACCGCCACAGATCGTGACAACGACGGTGAGGTCGTGGTCGAGCAACACGATGTCGGCCCGTGCATCGACCGCGAGCCGGCCGCGGCTGTCGGCTCCGATGACCGAGGCCGGGGTGGTGGTGACGGTGGCCAGCGCCTCGGTGGCCTGGCACCCGGTGAAGGAGATCAGGTTCCTGACCGCGACGTCCAGCGTCAACGTGCTCCCGGCCAGGGTGCCGTCGTCGAAGCGGACGCCGGCCTCGTCGGCGGTCACCGACCGTCGGCCGAACCGATGGCGACCCGAGGGCAGGCCCATGGCCGCGACGGCGTCGCTCACCAGTACGAGACCGGCCGGGCCCTTGGACCGCCAGGCGATGTCGACCACCATCGGATCGACGTGCACGCCATCGACGATGATGCCGGCCACCAGGCGGTCGTCGCCGAGGGTGAGGCCGACCAGGTTGGGCTCGCGATGGTGGAGCGGCTCCATGGCGTTGAACAGGTGGGTGATCATCGTCATCCCGGCGGCTCGAGCGAGGGCGGCCGCAGCGGCGTCGGCGGTGGTGTGGCCACCCGCCACGACGACGCCCCTGGCCCGGAGCAGCTCGATCACCTCGATGGCCCCCGGCAGCTCCGGGGCGATCGTCACCAGGGCGACCCCGGCCTCCCGGCTCCACCGCTCGACCAGCTCCGCCGACGGTGGCACGAGGTACCGCTCGGGATGGGCCCCCCGGCGATCGGGGTGCAGCATCGGGCCCTCGAGATGGAGCCCGAGCGGCTCGGCGCCGGCATACCCTGCCGGTCGGCGTCGCAGCGCCGCCATGGCCTCGTCAGGAGCGCCGGGCGGACCGGTCACGATCGTGGGCAGGAACGAGGTCACGCCATGGCGGGCCAGCCCGGCTCCGAGCTGCCACATCGACAGCGGGTCGCTCGTCAGATCATGGCCATGACCGCCGTTGACCTGCAGGTCGATGAATCCGGGGGCCACCACCAGCCCCTCGGCGTCGACGATCGGCCATCGTCGGGCCGGCGACCGGTGGTCCGCTGCTTCACTATCCTGGGCGGTCGGCGCTCGATCCGCCGGGGCCAACCAGGCGATGCGCTCGCCCGCCACGCCGATCGAGCGCCGGACCGGCCCGTCCTCGCCGAGCACGAGCCCGTTGACCACCGCGAGCGAAGCGGTTGTCCTGTCGCCGCTCGGTTCAGCCGACATCGGTCGGCGCAGCGCACGACACCATGGCGTTGGTATTGGCGAACCTGGTCACGCGCCGGTCCAACCGCTCCGAGACGCCGATGTCGGACACCAGGAACTGGGCATTGGGGTCGACCTCGATGGCGTCGGCATATCGCAGCCGATCGCCGAGCAGGACCCGCCAGTCGGCGAGCCAGCCCGCGACGATCCGACCGTCGCGCTCGTCATCGGTCCGCAGTTGCCCGAGCGCCGCCACCATCGCCTCGTACCGATCGGTGCTGCGCCGGATCTGGTTCGCACGGTCGGGGCCGTCGACGGCGTCGAGGGCACCGGGCAGCGCCTCGACGTCGGCCACCGCCGAGGCACAGATCGCTTCGGCCTCGGCCGCCAGGGCCCTGTCGGCCAGCAGGTCGGGGGTGTCCCGCTCGGCCTGCCCGGAATAGGCGTAGACCCAGACCGCGAAGCTGGCGGCGACGACCAGCCCGGCAACCACCCGAAACAGGACGGTCAGCGGTGACCGGGCGCCGATCTGGCGGTCCTCGTCGGCAACGTCTGGCCTGGCTTCGTTCGCGGGCACGTCAGCAAGACTACTCCGGTCGGGGTTTGGGACCCCCGACCGGAGGCCTCCGCCGGGCCCGGCCGTGTCGAATCGGCCCGATCGCCGGGGCCTCCCGCCGGGCAGCTCAGCGGCTGGTTGCGCCACTCACTGGAATCGGGCCGCTGGCTCCCCTGGTCGCTGCGCCTACCGACGCACCTCCTAAGCTGTTAACCATGTCCACCGACCCACGTCTCCTGGACGATCTGGACGCTCGCGGCCTCATTCGCGACACGACGGATCGTTCCGCCCTGGCCGAACGCCTCGCCCGGGAGCCCGTGACGGTCTACTACGGGGTCGATCCGACCGCACCGAGCCTGCATGTCGGCAACCTGATCGGCTTGCTCACGCTGCGCCGCTTCCAGCTGGCCGGTCACAAGCCGCTCCCGCTGGCCGGGGGGGCCACCGGGATGATCGGTGATCCATCCGGCAAGTCGGCGGAGCGCAACCTGCTGGACGACGATGCGCTGGCGGCCAACCTGGCCGGCATCGTCCCACTGCTCCGGCAGTTCATCGACTTCGAGGACGTCCCGAATCCGGCGAAGCTGCTCGACAACCGGGCCTGGACGGTGTCGGTCTCCCTGCTCGACTTCCTCCGCGATGTCGGCAAGTACGTGACGGTCAATCACATGGTCGCCAAGGAGTCCGTCAGGAACCGGATGGAGGGGGACGAGGGCATCTCGTTCACCGAGTTCTCCTACATGCTGCTCCAGGCCAACGATTTCCTGTGGCTGTACGAGCACGAGGGGTGCGAGATGCAGATCGGGGGCTCCGATCAGTGGGGCAACATCTCGCTCGGGGTCGACCTGATCCGCCGCCGGACCGGCCAGAAGGCCCACGCCCTCACCTGGCCGCTGCTCCTCCAGAAGGACGGCTCGAAGTACGGCAAGACGGCCGGAGGGGACACGATCTGGCTCGGCGCCGAGCTCATGTCGCCATACCGCTTCTACCAGGCGTGGATCCAGGCCGAGGACGACGAGCTGCGCAAGCTGCTGCTGTGGCTGACCTTCCTGACGATCGACGAGATCGACAAGGCGGTGGCCGACCACGAGGAGGCCCCCCACCTGCGGTCCGGACAGCGGCTGCTGGCCACCGAGCTGACTGCGCTGGTTCACGGCCAGGAGGCCGCGACGGCGGCGAGAGAAGCATCCGAAGCGGTCTTCGGCGGTCCCGTGGCCGAGCTGGGAGCCGCGACCTTCGAGATGTTGGCCGCCGAGATCCCGACGACCCGGCTCGACCGGTCCCTGCTCGACCGGCCGGACAACCTGGTCCCCATCCTCGTCGACGCCGGAGCCGCCGCGTCCAAGAGCGAGGCCGCTCGCCTGCTGAAACAGAACGGCATCGCGGTCAACGATGCCAAGGTGAGCGCCGAGACGGCGATCGAGCGGCAGCACCTCCACCACGACCGGTTCTGCCTGGTCCGCAGGGGGAAGAAGTCCGTGTACCTCGTCGACTTCCGGTGCTGAGGTCGGTCCGAGCGATGGACGATTCGGTCACCTGGCCCGGGGCCTTCGCAGTCACGGTGCCGGTTTCGGCCCTGCTGGTCGGCGTTGGTCTGATCGTCCGGGCGATCGCAACGAGGGCCGCCGACGGGCGATTGGGTCGGAACCCGATCGCCGGCATCAGGACCAGGACCACGGGGCACTCCGACGAGACCTGGATCGCCGCCCATCGGGCCGGCCGCCCGCTGACGGAGCGTGGGGCTTCGACCTTTGTCCTGACCGGAGCCCTCAGCGTCGTGATCGCCGCCCCGATGACGGTGGCCGGCGGTGGCGACGCCGGCGATTACCTCCTCCGATGGATCGTCCTGCTGCTCGTCGGCATCGCGGTGGCGACCGGGCTCGTCGTGGCCGGAGCGGTCGTCGGGCAACGGGCCGCGAGCGACGCCCGAGACGGTGTTCCCGGCTCGGGCGAGCGGGGGTGACCACGTGCTCGGTTGCGGCCCGTTGCCGGCCGGGAACCTCCAAAAAGGGGGAAAAGAGGTTGCACACCGTGGGATTGGCGGTTAGCGTGGATCTTCGCCTCAACGGCACGAGTAGGTCGGAGCGCAAGCTTGTTCACCTGCTCGGAACCGCACTGAGGCCTGCCCGTAGTCGTCCGACCCCAGCCCGGCGTGACTCCCACCGTAGGGATCCTCTCGAGGATCCACCTTCGCGAAGGATGCACACCGGTTTCTCTCGGGTTTCGCAGCGCTGCGGGTGGAGCTCTCACCAGGGCTCCCAGCTCCTTGAAAACGGAAGAGAGGATGTACGCAGCGTGTGCGGAGTATCAGTACAGCCAACGCTCGAGCTCGCTCGAGTGTGTATTGGTACCCCGTCGAAGAAATAAGCCTGGCTCCGACCTCGACTTTTTCCTTGTCGAACGGAGCCGCCGATTGTGGGTTGGCGCCCGCAACTCGGCAAACGGATCATGGCAACTCTGCGGCGTTGCCCGAGAAGGCCAATGGCGTTCTCGGGGTCAACAACGGCAACGGGTGGCCAATCGATTCTCCAATGGAGAGTTTGATCCTGGCTCAGGACGAACGCTGGCGGCGTGCTTAACACATGCAAGTCGAACGAACCCGGCCTTCGGGCCTCATGGGTGAGTGGCGAACGGGTGAGTAACACGTGAGAAACCTGCCCCGAAGTTCGGAATAACTCAGGGAAACCTGAGCTAATACCGGATGCCCCCATCGGATCGAGTGGTCTGATGAGGAAAGATTTATCGCTTTGGGAGGGTCTCGCGGCCTATCAGCTTGTTGGTGAGGTAACGGCTCACCAAGGCATTGACGGGTAGCTAGTCTGAGAGGACGAATAGCCACACTGGGACTGAGACACGGCCCAGACTCCTACGGGAGGCAGCAGTGGGGAATCTTGCACAATGGGCGAAAGCCTGATGCAGCGACGCCGCGTGGGGGATGAAGGCCCTAGGGTCGT
>JAHELU010000031.1 GCA_024644005.1 Acidimicrobiales bacterium
GGTGGGCCTGGTGAGCCAGTAGTGAGCCAATACTGAGACAGTCTCACGAGATCGTGCCCTCGACGGGCGAGATGAGCGGAAAGGCCGGTCGGCCATGATCAGCAAGGCGATGAGGAGCGCCGTTGCGCTGTTGGCCCTCGCTCCGCCGGTGGCGGCCTGCGGTCGGTCCAACGGCGATCAGGCCGGCGTCACCGGAGCCGCCACGGTGGTCGACGTGTTCGCAGCAGCGTCGCTCACCGATGCCTTCGCCGACCTGGCGCTGGCCTTCGAGTCGACCGGGCAGGGATACGACGTCGAGCTGAACCTTGGCGGCAGTGCGTCGTTGCGAGCCCAGATCCTGGCCGGCGCCCCGGCCGACGTGTTCGCCTCCGCCAACACCGAGGTCATGGCCGACGTCGCGGCCGCCGGGGCCGTCGCCGGACCGGCCACGGTCTTCGCCACGAACCGGCTGGCGATCGCGGTGCCGATCGGCAACCCCGGCGACGTGAGGGGCCTGGACGACTTCGAGCGGGCCGAGCTGTTCCTCGGGGTCTGCAGCACCGGGGTGCCGTGCGGCGACCTCGCCGACTCGGTGTTCGCCGCCGCCGGCCTCGAACCGTCGCTCGACACCACGGAGTCCGATGTCCGGTCGTTGCTGACCAAGGTGTCGGCGGGAGAGCTCGACGCAGGACTGGTCTACGCCACCGACGTCCTCGCCGCAGCCGACGAGGTCGAGGGGATCGAGATCCCCACGGGACCATCGGCCGAGACGGCCTACCCGATCGCCGTGATGAGCGAGGCCGCCGATCCGGAGGGCGCCAGGGCCTTCGTGGAGTTCGTGCTGTCGGCCGATGGCCGGGCGATCCTGGACCGGCACGGGTTCGGCGGGCCATGACGGCAACCGCAGACACCACGGGGCGACCGGCGAGGCGCAACAGCGGCGGGACGGATCGGCGGACCGCCAGGCGGCCGCCGCCGGCGCTCGTGCTGCCCGCCGTCGTGGCCGCCGGCCTGTTCGTCCTGCCCCTGATCGGCCTGCTCGGCCGGACACCATGGCGAGCGCTGCCGTCACTCGTCGCAGACGACACCGTGACCGACGCACTGCGGCTGTCGTTGCTCACGTCGTTCGCCGCTGCGGCCGCGTCGATCGTGCTCGGGGTACCGCTGGCCTGGCTGCTGAGCCGGGTCGAGTTCTGGGGCAAGGGCCTGCTGCGGGCCCTGGTCACCCTCCCGATGGTGCTGCCGCCGGTGGTCGGCGGGGCGGCACTGCTCTTCGCCATCGGTCGTCGGGGGCTGGTGGGTGAGCCGCTCTACGAGGCAACGGGCCTCGTGCTGCCGTTCTCGGCGGCCGGGGTGATCGTGGCCAACACGTTCGTCGCCATGCCGTTCCTGGTCGTCACCGTCGAGGGAGCGCTCGACGGCGTCGACCGGCGCTACGAGGCGGCGGCGGCCAGCCTCGGCGGCGGCCCGCTGACGGTGTTCCGCCGGGTCACCCTGCCGATGATCGCTCCGTCGCTCCGGGCCGGGGCGGTGCTGGCCTGGGCTCGGGCCCTCGGTGAGTTCGGGGCCACCGTGACCTTCGCCGGCAATCTGGCCGGCAGGACCCAGACCCTCCCCCTTGCCGTGTTCGTCGCCCTGGAGTCCGACAGGGACGCCGCGATCGCGATCAGCCTCGTCCTGGTGGCGATCTCCCTCGTCGTCCTGGTGGCCCTACGAGACCGCTGGTGGACCCGGCCATGAACCCGTCGACCGGCATCGGCCAGCCGGCCCCGGAGGGGGCTACCGCCCCGCCGACGGGAGCCGGCCCCGGACTGCGGGCCGACCTGGCGGTCGAGCGGCGCGGCTTCTCGCTGCGGCTCCCGCTACGGATCGAGCCGGGGACCACTGCAGCCCTGCTCGGGCCGAACGGGGCTGGAAAGTCGACGACGGTCGAGGTCCTGGCCGGATTGCTGCCGCTCGACGGTGGCCGGATCGAGCTCGACGGGCGGATCCTGGACGATCCCGACCGGGGGATCTTCGTCCCGCCGGACCGGCGCAACATCGGCATCGTGTTCCAGGACTACCTGCTGTTCGACCACCTGTCGGTGCTCGACAACATCTCGTTCGGGCCGACCGCTCGCCGAGCCGGCTCCTTCCCGCCGTCGGCCCGCCGTAGCCGTCGACAGCGGGCGGAGGCCACCGCCCACCGCTGGATCGAGGCCCTCGATCTCGGCGGGCTGGAGCACCGACGGCCGAGCGAGCTCTCCGGCGGACAGGCCCAGCGGGTGGCGATGGCCAGGGCCCTGGCCGCAGCGCCGGACCTGCTCCTGCTCGACGAGCCGCTGGCCGCCCTCGACATCTCGACCCGCAACGAGCTGCGGCGGGCGATGGTGGACCACCTCGCCCTGTTCGACGGTCCCCGGCTGCTCATCACCCACGAGCCGGCCGAGGCCTTCCTACTGGCCGACGAGCTCTACGTCGTCGAAGCCGGGCACCTGGTCCAGCGGGGCACCCCGGAGGAGATCCGTCGCCGGCCATCGACCCCCTATGTCGCCGCTCTGACCGGCACCAACTTCCTGACCGGCTTCAACCGTGACGGGGCCATAACGATCGACCGAGCGAATGGAGCGGACCGTGACGGGGTCGTGGCTACCGGCTTCGTGCTGACGACGTCAGACACCAGGACCGGCCCGGTCCGGGCCGGGATCGACCCGCGAGCGGTGTCGCTCCACGCCCGCCGGCCCGAGGGCAGCCCCCGCAACACCTGGCAGACCGAGATCGACTGGCTGGAACCGCTCGGCGAGACGACGAGGATCCGGCTCGGCCCCCCGCTGCCGCTGCTGGTCGACATCACCCCGGCCGCGGCCGAGGCCCTCCACCTGGCCCCCGGCCTCCCGATCTGGGCCGCGGTCAAGGCCACCGAGGTGACGGTCCACCCTGCGTGACCGGGCCAGCCGCCTCAGCGGCGCTCGTCCGGTCGCAACGGCAACAGGATGGCGAACCCGACGAGGGCGAAGACGAACGCCACCACCAGGGTCCAGGAGTAGCCGAAGCGGTCGATCATGGCCCCGGCGGCCGGGGGTCCGACGAGGCCACCCAGCCCGGCTGCGGTGTAGAGCGCTCCCAGCACCCCACCGAGCCCGACCGGACCGAACAGCTCGGCGGCCACCGCAGGGGCGAGGGCGATGAACCCGCCGTAGGCCACACCGAGCACGATGGCGAAGACGAGCAGCAGCCCGTAGCTGGACCCGGCGGCCAACCAGATCAGGAAGCTGAGGGCGATGACCAGGAACGAGCCCTGGTAGAGCCGCATCGGGAGCAGCGTGGCCGCCAGCGCCCCGAGGCCGAGACGGCCCAGCACGGATGACAGTCCGATGGCCCCCACCAGCAGTCCGGCCGAGCCATCGATGTCGTTCTCGCTCACGTAGTCGGCCAGGAACACGAACGGGATGAACAGGGCGAACACCAACGACACCGACGAGGCGTAGAGCAGCCCGAAGGCCCGGGAGCCCCGCAGCACGTCCTTGAGCGGTATGACGGTGCTGGCCCCGCCGATACCGACCGGCCGCCTGGCCCCGATCGACGCGACGCCGAGCAGCACGGCGGCCCCGAGAGCCATGTGGACGTAGGTGTCGCGCCAGCCGTTCCGCTCGATCAGCACCTCCGTCACCGGAGCGACGACGAGGGTGCCGACACCGATGCCGGCGACGGCCACACCGAGCGCGGCGGTGCGCCGCCGCTCGAACCACAGCCCGACCGTGGCCACCATCGGCACGTAGGCGCACGCCACGCCGATGCCGACACCGATGCCGTAGGTCGCGTAGCCGAGCCAGAGGCTCTGGACCCGCGATGTCAGCACCAATCCGATCACGAGGCTGGCGGACCCGAACAGCAACACCGGGCGGGGCCCGATCCGGTCACCGATCCGCCCGGTGACCACGCCGAGCCCGAAGTACAGGAACGTGGTGATCGAGAAGAACAGCGCGATGGCGCTGCGGGGGCTGCCGAACTCGTCGGCCATCGGGCCGAAGAACGATCCGAAGCTGTAGGCGACACCGAACACCGTGAAGGTGGACAGGAAGGTGGCGCCGACGACCGTCCACCCTGCAGCTGAGTCGACCTCCGAAGCGGGATCGGCGGCGATCAGGGTCTCGTCCGACACGCGGCCAAGTTAGACGTCGCCATCGCGGAGCGGAAATCGGTTCCGGCGTGACTCAATCGAGGAAGGCCCAGGCTGCGACGACGCCGGCCGGGTCGACCAGCAGCACCGTCTCGTGGTGATTCGACCAGACCGGGAAGGTCTCGCCGAGGTGGAGATCGTCGACCGACGAGACGCCGGGCCCCGAGCGGATCCTGAGCCGACCGTCGGGCGCCAGCCGGCCGTCGAGTCGGAATCGGTGCCCGGTCGTGTCGTCGCGGATCACCCAGTCGGTCAGGTCGACGGCGTCCCGGCTCCGGTTGACCACCTCGACCCACTCGTCGTTCAGGTTCTCTTCGTCGCGGCCGGGTGGATCGCGGTGGGTCTCGCCGATCATCAGCCCGGCCGCGACCGGGACGCCGCAGCCGTCGCCCCAGAGTCCTCGCCGCCCGGCGGCGGCCGCCTTCATCGAGTCCCGCCGGCTGCGGTCGTCCCCGGTGGCGAGGCCGCGGCCATCGGCGATCAACCGATCGACGACCGAGGCTCCGCCGACGACGAGATCGGCCAGCCGGCGACCGAAGCGATCGAGCTCGTCGCCCACCACGAGGAGCGGTTGTGACCCGAGCTCACCGATCAGCGCGTCCCGGGCGGCGGCCCCGTTGCAGGTGGGTGGACCGGACGGCCCGCCGAGGCCGAACAGCTCCGGGGCGTTGTAGCCGGCCAGGCGGACCTCGACCGTGGCCCCGTCGATCGACAGCTCGAGCGAGTCCCCGTCGATGACCCTGACCACCTCGGCCCGGTCGCCGTCGACATCGGACGCCGTGTCGCCGGCAGGGGCGTCGCTGCCGCCGATCGGCAACGCACACCCGGTGGCGAGGATCGTCGCTGCGACCATGATCGCAGCGACGGAGAGCCGGGCCGCTGCGGCTCGCTTCACCGGGGACACCGACGCTCAGTCGGCGAGCCAGTCGCCGAGACCACCGACGTCGGCCCACAGGACCAGCAGGACCGCAGCGAATCCGACGACTGCCACCACCGGCGGCCGGACCGGCACCGGGCGGTGACCCGTCGAGAAGGCGACCAGTGCCCCGAGCGGCACCAGCAGCGCCACCGCGAACGATGCCAGGATGGCGACGACCGTGATCGTGTTGTGGATGCCCAGCTCCTTGGGATCCGGTTGATTCTGGCTCGGCCAGGCGCCGTCGGCGAGACGGACCCGCAGCGCCATCGAGGCCAGCAGCAGCAACGCCAGCCAGGGAATCGCAGCGAGGGCCCACAGCCCCCGGCCGACGAGCGAAGCTCGGCCCGACCGTGCGCCGGACCTGTGACCCTTGGTGGTCCCGCCCAGCAAGCGCTCGATGTCCTCGACGGCCCCGTCGCCGATCTCGGTTTCGAACCCGGTGCCCCGTGTCATCGGGGGAATGGTACTGCGGTTCCGGTCCGGGGATCAGCCAGGCCCCGGCTGGGCCGCCGACGACCCGAAGAAGGCGATGGCGCAGCATGGAACGGTGATCAGGGCCACCGCGGTGCCGACGGACAGATCGGTGCCGGCGACGACGCCGACGACCACCGGCGATGCCAGCCCGGCGATGCGGGTCCCGGCGGTGAGGTACCCGAGTCCCCGGCCGGCCGGGCCCGGCGCCCTGGCGGCGGCGTCGTAGAGCTGGGGGAAGATCACCGAGACCCCGAGCGCGGCGAGGTAGAACCCGGCGATGGCGACCACGACGGGGTCGACGCCGAGCGCTGCGGTGAGCCGGTCAGGGGTGACCGTTGCGACGAGCAACCCGGCGGCGGCCAGCGTCGCCGCCGCCCGGACCAGCGAGTGCCGGCCGATGACCGCCTGGATGCTGTCGCCTGCGAAGCGGCCGGTGACCATGCCGGCGGTGAAGGCCACGAACCCCAAGCCGACCCGACCCGGGCCGACGCCCAGGTCGTCGGCCAGCCGGAACGCGGCCCAGTCGCTCGTCGTCAGCTCCATCGTGACCGCAGCCCCGCCGAGAGCGGCCAGCAGCAGGCCGGTCCGGCGGGCCAGGATCGGCGCGGTCGTGACATCGACGCCGGTGCGCTCGTCGCCGGGGCGTGGCGGGCCGGCATCGGCGGCTGGACCGGCGGTCGCCTCGCCGTCGGCCGGCAGCAACAGGCGGCCGAACACGGCGAGGGCCGCCGCCAGGAGGACGGACACGGCGCTCAGGTGGACCGCAACCGGGATCTCGGCCCCGGCGGCCCTGACCGAGAGCAGCCCACCGACGACGGTGCCGAGGCTCCACAGCCCGTGGAGCCGGTTCATGACCGGGGTCCGGCGCCGGGAACTGAGCCTCGAGCCCTGGATGTTCATGGCGATGTCGATCACGACGTCGAACACGGCCAGCACGGCGAGCACCACGGTCAGCACCACGGCCGAGGTGGTCAGGCCGACCGCCGGGAGGACCAGCAGCGTCAGGACCGTCCCGACGATGATGCACCGCTTCGTTCCGTAGCGGACGATCGCGGGACCGCCGATGGCGCTGCCGACCAGTCCACCGACTGCGGCGATCGTGAGGATCAGCCCGAGCGTCGCCACGCCGACCGAGAGCCGGTCCCGGATGTCGGGCAGCCGGGGAACGATCGCCGAGTAGACCATGCCGTTGATCCAGAACTGGACGGCAACGGCCACGAGGGCGGCCCGGTCCCGGCGCCCGTCGTGGACGGTGGTGGTCACCGGGGCCAGCGGCGCATCCTGTGGCGAGCCCGCACCGATCGCCGCGAGCGACGCCAGGCGTCTTCGATGGCTGCGTCGTCGGCCTCGAGGACGCGCGGGTCCACATAGGAGGCTCTCGCCACCGCGCCCGTGTTACCCGAGACCCTGACCAGCTGGTCGTCCTCGACTACCACGGTTCGGAGCCTGCCGCCCCTGGCGGTGTACTCGATCGTGATGTAGGGCTCATCCTCGTCGCAAACCTCCAGGTGGTCGGCGTGAAGCGCGGTCGCTCCTCGACGGTCGAGGCGGCCGATTCCTCGTTCCCGGTCCGGACCAAGCCTACGTCGATGAGGCGCAGCGCTGCGGCGACGGCGTAGGCCTTCGTGCCCACCTCTCCATCCAGCCACTCGTCCACCGCGCGACGGACGCGGTCGAGCGCCCTCCGGAAGTAGCGCAAGCGAGCGAACTCCTGCTGGTCTCGGAGCACCGCTTCCCACGCCGGTGGCACGGCCAGAGCCCGGAACCGGTCCCGGACCGTCTCGCCGACATCAGCCTTCGAGGACGACGCGACCCTGGACGACGCCGACCACGGTCGGGCGGGGCAGCTCCCTGCGGCCGTGCTCCATCGCCGCCACCGAGTCGGCGAGCGGCACGGCGACGTTCACGGTCACCCGATCGACGATCGCCACCGCCACGTGGAAGCCGTCCCCGATCTGGACGCACAGCTCGTGGCGCCCGGCAGGCAGGCTGATCGTCTCGGTCGATGCGCCGTCGCTCACATCGATGCTGCGCTCGTCGGTCGGTATGACCATGCCGGCCTCGACGCACTCCTGATCGACGAGGATGTGGAAGTGGCCCTCGCCGTCCTTGGTCCGGCCAGCCGGGCTGAGCTCGAGGTTGTCCGTCTCGACCTCGACCACGAACGGCGCCGTCACCGTGGCCCCGTCCTCGGGTGCGACCACCCGAACCGCCGGCTCGCCCCGCCGGGCGACCAGTGCGTCGCTGAGCTCCGGCGATCGAGCCTCATCGACCCCGTCGTCGGCCACACCACAGGCGGTGACGACGATGACGCCGACCAGCAGGAAGAGGCGGAGGGCGGCCGCGTTCACCCGCATCGCTGCTCCCCGTCGACGGCCGGCTCGAGCCGGAGCGGTGGCGGGCCGGCTGCCGATGACACCCCGCCGGGGGAGCCGTCGGCCCCGACCGCGCGGCTGCGACCGAGCAGGGAGGTGATCTCCACGATCGGTGCGGGTCTGGCCAGGAGGAAGCCCTGGAACAGATCGCAGCCGGCGTCCGTCAGGTACTCGAGCTCCTCCGGCCGCTCGACGCCCTCGGCCACGATGGTCAGGCCGAGTGAGTCGCCGAGGCTCACGACGGCCGAGACGATGGCCTGGTTCGATGCCTCCTCGTCGATCCTGGCGACGAACCGTCGATCGATCTTCAGCACGTCGACCGGCAGGTCGCTGAGGTAGGCGAGCGACGAGTACCCCTGGCCGAAGTCGTCCACCGCGATGCGGACGCCGAGCTCGCGAAGTGCCTGGAGCCGGTGGCTGCTCGAGCTGATGTCGGTCATGAGGCCCGACTCGGTCACCTCGGCCACGATGGCCTGCGGTGGGCAGTCGGTGGCGGTCAGGATCCGGCAGGCGTCGGCCACGAACTCGGGATCCTCCAGCCAGGCGGTCGACAGGTTGAAGTGGGCGAGTCGCAGGTCGTGGCCCGCGTGACGCCAGGCCACGATCTGGCGGCACACCGCTTCGAAGACGAGCCGATCCAGCCTCGGCAGGAGGTTGAGCTCGTCCGCCACGGGAACGAACACGCCGGGGGCCACCAAGCCCCGGACGGGGTGGTGCCATCGGGCAAGCGCCTCGACGCCGACGAGCGAGGTGCCGCCCTCGCCCCAGATCGGTTGGAACCACGGACTGAATTGCTGGCGCTCGAGACCCTCGAGCACGTCGCGGCGAAGCTGCTCGGTCTCGACGAACTCGCTGCGCAGTTGCTCGGTCGAGACGAGCGCTTTGCCCTTGCCCTGCTTCTTGGCCTGGTAGAGAGCGGCGTCGGCTTCGTTCAGGAGCTTCAACCCCGGCACGTCCAGCCTGGTCAGGACACTGCCGATGCTGACACCGACCTGGAAAGTCCCGTTCGCAGACGGGATCGGCCTGCTCAGCTCGTCGACGATCCGCTCAGCGAGATCGGCCAGCGCCTGCTCGCTCTCGACCGCCGGCAGCACCGCCAGGAACTCGTCACCGCCGAGGCGGCCGGCGATCCCGTCCCAGCGCTCCAGCAGCTTCGACAGCCGTATGGACTGGGCCACCAGGACGAGATCGCCGGCGGCGTGACCGAACTGGTCGTTGACCCCCTTGAAGTCGTCCAGATCGATGTACATCAGAGCCGGTCTTCTCCGGCCGCTGCGCATCTGGCCGGCTGCCGCTGATTCCGGTCGGCCCTCCGCCATGCTCAGCGCCCGACCGAGGATGGCCCCCCGGTTGAGCAGCCCGGTCAGCTCGTCCCTGCTGGCCTGCCACGCCAGCTTGGCGTGATCGGCGTCTCGCTGGAGGGCCATCCTGACCAGACCGACCGCCGTCCTGAACTCCGGCAGGTTCGGCACCGATGGCGCTGATGAGGAATTCGCCGGCGAGATCGTCAGATCCCTCGGGCCGCGCCCCCGGTCCTCGGGACCGACCCGGGGGCCGTCGAGAACGGGCAGCTCGTCGGTCCAGGTGAACCGGTAGCCGGGACGGCCGTGCTCGTCGGTCCCAAGTAGCGGGACCGCCTGGGCCATGATCTCCTCCAGGGACGCCCCCTGGACGATCGACTCGAGCACGGTCGACTCGATCCACTGGTTCGTGGCCCCGGTTTCGATGTGGGTCATCATCTCGTCGAACGCAGTGGCCAGCTGACCGAGCTCGTCGCCGCCGCGGACGTGGGGATAGGTCTTGGTCGTGGCGGCGCCGGCCGCCATGCGCCTGGCCTGCCTGGTGATGATCGACACCCGCTTGACCAGCCGTACCGAGACGACCGACGCGATCAGCATCGCCACGAGGAGTGCGAGTCCGACACCGACGAGGGTGGCCAACTGGGTCTTCGCCGCCATGGACTCCGCCGCCGCCAGGTGATCGGTGGTCCACCGTTGCTGCTCCTCGATCTCGGTGTCGAGCGTGGCGATCCACTCGTCGCTCAGTTCGGCCCAGGCCCTGGCGTTGACGGCCGGCGCGTCCGACGAGACGACGATCTGCTCCCGCCACTGGGCCAGGATCGGGCCCGGCTCCACCCCGTCGCCGACCAGGAACCGATTGGCGCTCTCGAGATGATCGTTCTGGCTGGCGATCGATCCGACGACGGCGGAGTGCAGTCCCGGCGCCCACCGGTCGTATCGCCGAGCGAGCGCCACCGCCACCCGTTCGTCGAGGTGGTCGCTGCGAACCTCGATCAGGTCCACGAGGGCCAGGAGCTGTTGCTGGCTCCTGGCGGTGCTCAAGACGAGGGCCTGGGTCGACAGCGCATCGAGCAGCGAGCCGCGTACGTAGGAGTAGCGGTCGAGGATCTGCAGCGGTGAGACCGTGCCGCCGGCCACGTCCTCACGAAAGGTCAGCGTGGCCCTGACGACGGCGACGGCCGAGGTCATCTCGGGGTGGTAGGACCACGAGGCCAGCCGGGCCGAGACTCGTCCGAGCTGCTGGTCGGTCACCTGCATCGCGAGCGCGAACAGCTCCAATCGATCGGCCCGACTCTGGGCAGCCTCGAACTGGACCAGTCTCGAACCGGCCAGCGCCTCGTCGCCCAGAGCCTTGTCGAGGGCCGCCACGTCGTCCGCCAGGGCCGCCACGGCAGACGCGGTCTTGGCCGCGTCGTGGTCCGCCTTGCGCTCCATCACGATGAGGGAGGCGAGGATCAGCGACGCCGCGGCCGGAACCACGAGCAACGTGAACAAGCGAACGCGCATTGTCATAGGGGTCGGTTCGATCCGGGTGGCCCCTTAGGACCTCAGCGGGTAGGCGAGGTCGCTCGCTCCGCCAGGGTGGGATCTCGGCTCTACGAGCCGAGCGTTCTGCGCTGTATACCGGGTCGATCCGCCTACCGGCGGATCTCCTCGGGAACCTCGGCGGACCGGGGCGAGCAGCTCCCCTCGTCGAGCCCCATCCGGTCATCGGGTGGCGGCGAGCGGTCCCCGAGGTTGCGAGTCGCGGAGCGGGCGGCTGGTCGGGTACACCCGGACCCCGGTGACCGCCCAGGCGCCGACGGCCAGGACGACCAGGAACCCCGTGGACCCGAGCGCTGAGACGATCGCGAGCGGGGTCGGCCCTCCGAGCACCGCGACGGTGGTCGTCGCCACGGCCACCACTGCGAGCCACGACAGCGACAGCCACATGGCGAACCGCTGGTAGCCGGCCATGATCAGGACCACTGCGCTCATGCCGAGCGCGACGAACGAGAGATTGCCGACCATGAGGATCACGAGCAGCTGGTGAGCCTGCCGGAACTCCTCTCCGTACACGATGGCGAGGATCTCGTCTCCGGCCACCCAGGTGATGACGAAGAGGGGGAGGAGCAGGGCGGTCAGGCCGGTCGCAACCTGTCGTACCAGCAGCTCGAGGTCCGTCGCCTGGCGCCGGGCCGCATACCCGGCGGCGATCGGAGCGAGGGCCACGCTGGCCAGTGCGACCGGCGCCCCCACCTGGTTCGCCAGCGTCGCTGCCGCACCGTACAGGACTGCCTGACGCCCGTCGAAGGCCATCGAGGACAGCCAGACGTCGCCCCGAGCGATGAGTATCCCGACGACCTCGGTGACGAGAAACGGAACTCCGGCCACAATCGCCGCCTTCTGCTGGACAGCACCGACCCAGCTCGCCGGTGCCGTTCCGAGCCGCGACAGCCGGACGTGGCCGACGACCACGAGCATGATGCCGACCCCGCTCATGAGGACGAGCAGTCGGGTGAGCGTCATGCCCTCGGCGAAGAAGGCCTGATCGATCACGACGGCCGCCACGACGGCGATCGAGCGGATCTGATGGGCGAGCACCGCACCCGAGCGGGGCATGCCCAGACCCATGAAGACGTCGCTGTAGGTGAGGCGCAACGAGTCGGTGACCAGAACGACTGCGACCAGGGCCCAGGTGACCAGGATGTTCCGGCTGCCGGTGGCCGCCACCAGCACCGCCACCAGCGGACCGATGACGATCGTCGGCAACAGGCAAGAACGGACCGCGAGGTGACCGACCCGGACGGCATCGGCCCAGTCACCGAGCGCACGGACCCCGGCCAGCGAGCGGATCGCCTCGTGATTCACACCGAGCCGGCTGAGACTGGGGCTCAGCGAGAGGCCGACGAGCAGGACGAGGAACAGGGCGAACTCGTCGGTGGGGAGGGCCCTGGCCGCATAGGCGGTCAGGGCGAACGTGGCGACGATACCGGCCCCGGCCATACCGATGCGCCACGTGAAGGACCGCACGAACTCGGCCGGACCGGGTGAGATCGATGTCTCGGCGGTCTCCGGTGGGGACTCGGTCGGAGTCCGGAACTCCAACGGCGGCATGTCGATCAGTCCACAGACCGCCCCCCGCAACCAGGCCCGCCTGGCCCTGCCGAGATCTCGGCGGCCCCGGAGCACCTGGACCGCCGATCCGACGACCCGGCGCACCAGCAGGAAGAGGATCCAGGCCCGGCTGAACCGCCTGGATCGCCAGAGGTGACCCTGACCACATCCGTAGAGCACCGACTTCACCTCGACGGCCGGACCGCTGTCGAGGCGGACCTCCCGGTGGTGGAGCACGGCGGTCGGGTCGTACCAGGCACGGGATCCGGACTCCACGAGTCGGAGCACCATGTCGGAGTCCTCGCAGGCGCCGTACCACCCGGCCGAGCCGGTCCCGAGGCCCTCGTCGTAGCCGCCCGCCGCCACGATCACATCTCTGCGGAACACCATCGCCGGCCCGATCGATGTGCGGTGATAGTTCCTCGAGTCGACGAACTGGGCGCTCCTGGCCCACCGCAACTGGCTGTCGCCACCGTCCTCGGTGGCGAGGCGACCGCAGAAGACCTGGACGCCGGGCTCCCGTTCGAGGAACTCGACCGCTCTGTCCAGCAGTCCGCCGCCGAACCAGGCATCGTCGTCGGGGAACATGACGTAGGTGCCCCTGGCCTCGGCGAGACCCGCATTCCGGCCCGCCGAGACCCCGATCCCCGATCGCAGATACCGGCACGGCAACGGGAGCCGACTCTCCTCGAGGACCGCTCGCGTCCGATCGTCCGGGCTCTGGTCGACCACGATGAGCTCCGCGGTCAGGCCGGACCGCAGCTCGGTCTCGATCGAGGCGAGCATGCGGCGAAGGTCTTCCGGCCGGCCGATCGTCGAGACGACGAGCGAGATCATCGGGCTCGCCGTGGGACGCCCTATCCGCTGGCCGGCCCCACCGGGGCGCGAGCGCGTGTCCTCACGCCGAGCCGAGACCGCCGGCTTCCTCTCATCGCTCACTGCTCATCTCCGCCCGGGTGTTGCCCGACGATCTCGCCTCTTCAACTGGGCCCGCTACCGACTCCCGAGCATAGCGGCGGGCCGTGGGAGGGTTCCTGGGTGATCGCTCCCGGGCCGATGACGGTACGGCGGTGAGCCCGTTTTTCGGGCGTCAGTGCAGCTGGAACCGAGCGGCGATGGTCCGGTGGCGCCGCAGCATCTCGTCGAGCCGGGGCGAGACGAGGCGCCCGTCCCGGACAACCGGGCGACCGTTGACGATCGTGTGCCAGGCCGAGGTCGGCCCGCACCGGAGCCAGCCCTCGACCGGATCGTCGACCACGCCGGCGAAGGCGGGCCCGTCGAGCCGCCAGACGGCGATGTCGGCCACCGCGCCGACCGCCAGGCGGCCGAGCTCCCCGTCACGACCGAGGCAGCCGGCCCCACCCCTCGTCGCCATGTCGAGACAGTCCCTCGCCGACATGGCGGCGGGACCGGACCGGAGCTTGCCCTGGAGCATGGCCAGCCTCGCCTCCTGCCACAGCGACCCGCTGTCGGCCGACGACGAGCCGTCGCAGCCGATGCCGACCGGGCAGCCGGCGGCCCGCAGGTCGACGGTCGGGGCCAGGCCGGAGCCGAGGATCATGTTGGAGCTCGGGCAGTGGGCGACACCGACCCCGGCCCTTCCGAGCCGGACGATCTCGGCGGGATCCGGCCGTACCACGTGGGCGGCCCAGCTCCGGTCGGTCAGCCAGCCGACATCGTCGTAGAGGTCGACGGGTCGCAGGCCGAGGTTGGCCACCGAGAACTCGTCGTCCTCGGCGCTCTCGGCCAGGTGGGTGTGGAGCCGCACGTCGAGCCGCTCTGCCAGCTCGGCGGTTCGCCGCATCAGGTCCGGGGTGACGGTGAAGGGCGAGCACGGGGCGAGGGCGATACGGGTCATGGCCCCCGGCCGTGGATCGTGCCACCGGTGGACGTGCTCGGCCGATCTGGCCAGGATCTCGTCCTCGTCCTGGACGGCGGCGTCCGGCGGCAGCCCGCCGTCCTTCACCGATCGGCTCATGGAGCCGTAGGTCGGGTGGAATCGCAGGCCGAGATCCGTGGCCGCTGCGATCTCGGCCGCCAGCAGGTCGCCGGCGGACCGGGGATGGAGGTAGTGGTGATCGGTCGAGGTGGTGCACCCGGACAGTGCCAGCTCGGCCAGCCCGACCCAGGCCGCAACGTGGACCGCCTCCTCGTCGAGGTTGTCGGTCCAGATCGGGTAGAGCTGCTGGAGCCAGCCGAACAGGGGGGCCGATGTCATCGGCCCGTATGCCCTCGTCAGGTTCTGGAACAGGTGGTGGTGGGTGTTGACCAGGCCCGGCGTGACCAGGCAATCGGCGGCCGAGAGCACCATGGCTCCGTCCGGGCACGTCTCGGCCGACGAGCCGATCGCGGTGATGATCCCACCGGACGCCGCCAGCCAGCCGCCCGACAGCTCCCGGCGCTCGTCGTCGACGGTGGCCACCAGCCGGGCATCCCTGACGACGAGCTCGGCCCGTTCGCGACCGACAGCGCGGTCACCGGCAGCGCGGTCACCGGCGGACCCGGTCAACCGGGGCTTCGATCGGCTGCGCCGGCCATGGCCAGGCCGAGGCCCTCACGGGTGGCGTCGGCCCTGTCGACGAGCTGGACGATCCGGCCCTCGTACATCACGGCGATCCGGTCGGCGAGGGCCAGGATCTCGTCGAGGTCCTCGGAGATGAGCAGCACCGCCACCCCTTCGCTCCGCCGCTCGATCAGCTGACCATGGATGTACTCGGCGGCCCCGATGTCGACCCCTCTCGTCGGCTGGGCCGCCAGCAGCACGGTCGGATCGCTGTCGAGCTCCCTGGCCAGGATCAGCTTCTGGATGTTCCCCCCCGACAGGCTGCTGGTCGGCGTCTGCAGCGTCGGCGTCTTGACCGAGAACGCGTCGACGAGGCGCTGGCAGTGGAGCCGGATCCGCTCGAAGTCGAACAGGCCGCCCCGGAGGAACGACGGATCCCGATGGTTGACCAGCAGCAGGTTCTCACCGACGTCGAACTCGCCGATCGCCCCGTCCTTCATCCGCTCCTCCGGCACGTAGGCGAGGCCGGCGGCCCTGGTGGTGGCGGCGTCGGCGGTGGTCACGTCGGCCCTGTCGATCTGGACCGACGAGCCGGGCTCGGCCGGCCGGAGCCCGGCGATGGTCTCGGCCAGCTCCCGCTGCCCGTTGCCGGACACGCCTGCGATACCGACGATCTCTCCGGCCCGGACCTCCAGGTCGACCCCGTCGACCGCAACGGTGTCACGATCGCCGATGACGGTGACGTGCTCCAGCACCAGCCGGGGCCGGCCCGTCGCGACCGGCGGCTTGTCGGGGGCCAACGACACCTCACGACCGACCATCATCTCCGCCAGCCGCTCCAGGCTGGCCTCGGCCGGAACGGTGGTACCGGTCACGACCCCGTTACGCAGCACGGTGATGCGATCGCTCAGGTCCAGCACCTCCCGGAGCTTGTGGGAGATGAAGACAAGGCCCCGCCCGGCCTCGGTCATCTGACGGAGGATGACGAAGAGGTCATCGACCTCCTGGGGGGTGAGGACGGCCGTCGGCTCGTCGAGCACCAGCAGCTCGGCCTCCCGGTAGAGGGCCTTGATGATCTCGACCCGTTGCCGCTCCCCCACCGAGAGCTTCCACACCTCGATGGAGGGGTCGACGGTCAGGCCGTACTGGTCCGAGATCTCGACCATCCGTTGCGACACGGTGTCGAGATCGGTGAAGGGCCGCCGCATCGACGGCAGCCCCAGGGCCACGTTCTCCGCAACGGTGAGGGTCGGCACCAGCATGAAGTGCTGGTGGACCATGCCGATCCGGTGCTCGATGGCGTCGGTCGGCGACGTGATCGTCACCGGCCGGCCCTGGAGCAGGATCTCCCCCGCGTCCGGCTGGTAGAGCCCGAAGAGGATCTTCATCAGCGTGCTCTTGCCGGCCCCGTTCTCGCCGAGCAGGGTGTGGACCTCCCCGGCTCGGAGGTCGAAGCTGACGTCGTCGTTGGCCACCACGCCGGGGAAGCGCTTCGTGATCCCCCGCATCTCGAGCATCGGTGGCTCGCTCATCGAGCAGTCATTGCAGCATCATCTCGTGCGCCGACCTCGGCAGGGCCGCTCAGGCACCGGTCGAGATCGAGCCGTCGATGATGCCGTCGATCGTCTCGAGGGCGCCGTTCTTGACGTCCTCTGCGAGCTCGTAGCAGCCGTTGAACTCGATGACGAGACCGTTGTTCTCCAGGGTCAGCTCGTACACCTCGCCGCCGAGCGTTCCGGCCTCGACCTGATCGAAGATGTCGGCCAGCACGACCTCCCAGTGGTACACCTGGGATGCCACCACCAGCTCGGGCGCCAGCGACTCCTGGTTGGCCTGGGTCCCGAACCACGGGATGTCGTTGGCACTGGCCACGTTGATGGCCCCGACCACGTGCTGGGCCGTCCCGGTCAGCACGTCGGCCCCGGCTCCGACGTGGGCGGTGGCGGCCTCTGTGGCCAGCGGCACGTCGCCGAACGAGCCGGTGAACGACACGTTGACGTTGGCCCCCGCCGATTCTGCCCCGGCCACGAACCCGTCGACGTACAGCGCAGCGTCCCCGGCGTCGATCGGGCCGACCATGCCGATGGTCCCGCTCTCGGAGATCGCCGCGGCCACGGTCCCCATCACATAGCCGCCCTGGTCGGCGGCCGGGGTGTAGGCGAACACGTTGTCGAGCCCCTGGGTCTCGCTCGACGTGCCCCACACGAAGCTCGTCTCCGGGAAGTCGGGGGCGATCTCGGCCAGCGATCCGCCGAACTGCGTGCCATGGGCGATCACCACGTCGACCCCGCTGTCGGCATAGCCCCGGATGGCCTCTGCCGCCGCTTCGACCTGGAAGGTCCCGTCGGTGATCTGGGGCTCGATGCCGAGGGCCGCCACCGCGTCGACCATGCTCTGCGTGAACGCCAGGTCCTGGCTGGCGCTCGGGGCCACGATGGCCACCGACAGGTCGGTGACCGGTTCGGTGGCCTCGTCGAACGAGGAGTCGGTCCCGCACTCGCTGGTGGCCACGTTCGACGCCTCCTCGTCGTCGCTGCCGCAGGCTGCCGCCACGAAGGCGAGGGCGACCAGTAGGACCACCAGGTTGCGGACGACTCGGACCGTCGACATCGCCGGTGCGGGGCTGGATTGTGGTTGCATGCTGTTGATCCTCCGGTTCGGGAACGTGTGCTCCGGGCGGTCAGTGCCGGGAGAAGGGGTTGGTGAGCGCGGCCGGCGCCTCGATGCGCCCCGCCACCACGACGAGGGCGACGATGGTGAGGACGGCCGGCGCCATGGCGGCGAGGTCCGAGGCTTCGAGTGGGATCAGCTCCCGGGCCTTGAGCTGGAGCACGACCGCCGCCACGATGCCGTACAGCAGGGCTCCGAGCATCACCCCCCGGGCCCGCCAGGCCCCGAAGTAGACGAGGGCGACCGCGATGAACCCGAGGCCCTGGGTGAGGTTCGGTTGGAAGATGCCCAGCCCCAGGGTGAGCGCCGCGCCAGCCAGGCCGGCCATGCCGTTGCCGACCATGATCGCCGCGAATCGGGTCAGGCCGACCGACACGCCGAGGCTGTCGGCGGCCTCGGGGTTCTCGCCGACCGCCCGGACGTTCATGCCGAACGTGGTCTTCATCAACAGGAGCGCCACCAGCGGGACGAGCAGGAAGGCAGCATAGGTCATCAGGTTGTGCTCGAACAGGGCCTCGCCGAGTATCGGGAGCCGGGACAGCCCCGGGATGGAGTACTTCGGCAGGCTCTTGATCGGGGTCGGCGTGCCGACCATCTCCTCGAACAGGAGATCGCTGAAGCCGAGTCCGAACAGGTAGATGCCGATGCCGCTGATCCCCTGCTCGGCCTGGAAGATCACCGTGATGATCCCGTACACGACGCCCATGACCAGCCCGACCAGCAGCCCGGCACCGACCCCGAGCAGCAGGCTCCCGGTCTCGAGCGACGTCCAGTAGGCGCCGAAGGCGCTCAACAGCATCACCCCGTCGACGCCGAGGTTGAGCACGCCGCTGCGCTGACCGACGGTTTCGCCGAGCCCGGCCAGCAGGTAGGGCGTGGCCAGCCGGACCCCGGAGGCGAACGTGGCCACCAGGACCGACAGGGTGAAGAAGTCGCTCATCCGCCACCCCCGGCCACCGGTGCCGATGCTCCCCGGTCGTCGACGGGTTGACGGATCCGCTGCTCGATCCACGTCCTGACCCGACCGCTGCTGACCACGAAGACCACCACGATCCCGTTCAGTGCCACGGCCAGCGGGGACGGGATCTGCAGCACGCGCTGCAGGTTGTTGGCGCCGGTCAGCAGGCCGCCGAACAGGAACGCCGAGGGGATCGTCCACAACGGGTGCAGCGCCCCGAACAGGGCGGCCACGATGCCGTTGAAGCCGGCGGCGCTGGTGAAGCCGGCAGCGGACCCGTCGGTGACCATGCGGAGGCTCTCGCTGCCGAACACCAGCACGACGCCGGCCAGTCCCGACAGCGAGCCGCTGATGGCCATGGCCGTGACGATGCTGCGCTCGACCGAAATGCCGGACGCTCTGGCTGCGTTCGGGTTGTGGCCGACCGCCCGGAGCCGGAAGCCGAGAGGGGTCCGCCACAGCAGCACGTAGGCTGCCACCGCGGCGGTGATCCCGATCACGACCCCGAGATGGAGCCGGGTGCCGGACAGCAGGGTCGGCAGGGCGGCGTTGTCCGTCAACCGCTCGGTCTGGGGGATCCGGCTGCCCTCCACCTCGAGGGGGTCGATCATCGGTCCTCGCAGCAGGTAGTTCATGACCTGGACCGCCACGAGGTTGAGCATGATCGTGCTCAGGATCTCGTTCACCGAGGCGTAGGCCTTCAGCGCCCCCGGGATCGCCCCCCAGAAGCCGCCGCCGACCATGCCCGCCACGATCACCATGGGCAACAGCAGCACCTTCGGTGTGCCAGGGACGGCCAGAGCCACCGCAGTCGAGGCCAGGGCGCCGATCACGATCTGGCCCTCGCCGCCGATGTTGATCACCTTCGCCCGGAACGCGACGCAGATCCCCACCCCGACCAGCAGCAACGGCGTCGCCCGGACCGCGGTGGTGGCCAGCCGCTCCCTCGTGCCGAAGGCGCCGTCGAGCATGGCCACCAGGCCGTCTATCGGGTTGGCCCCGAGAGCCACGATCATGATCGCCCCGAACAGGAACGCCACCAGCGCCGCCCCGACCGGGACCACGGCACCGAGCGCCCGCCGGATCACCGGTCTCCTCGCGGCGCTCTCGGTCCCGTCGTCAAGCCACAACCTCCCCGGACGGCAATGTAGTCGCCAACCGGACCCCCGGGTCCAGGTGGAACCGAACTCCCAACAGTCGTCGAACCGAGCTGGCGTCAGCCCGAGCGGTCGATGGCGTTGAGATAGTTGTAGATCGTGATCCGGCTGACGCCCATGATCCTCGCCATGTCGTCCACCGCACCCCGGAGCAGGAAGGCCCCCTGCTCATCGAGCATCCGGACGACCTGCTGCTTCTCCGCCCTGGTCCACTCCTCGGACTTCGTGCCGATGTCGCGCTCGGCGGCCCGGATCATGCTGGCCAGTGCGTCGTGAAGGGGCCCGACAGCCAGGGTCTTGGCGTCGGCGCCGATGTGGATGCGGATCGAGGTGGCGCCGGCCGCCATCGAGCTGCGGATCATGTCGGCCACCGCCTCGGCGATCACGTCCGGATCGCCGGCTGCGACCGACGCGAAGGGCCCGAACTCGACGGTGAGCCCTCGGCTGTCGAACGCATCGACTGCGGCCTTCACGTGGTCGCCCGGCGCTCCCTCGGCGAACGGCTCGACGAGGAACTCTGCGGCCAGGGACTGCTTGCCGGTACCGGAGGACATGGTGGCCCACCGTACCCGCGGCCACTGAGCGAGACCAGCGCTCCCTACCCGCTCGCCGAAGCGGCAGCCCCTTTGACAATTTGTACAATCTGCTAAGGTGGGGCGGTGACCCAAGCGGCCATTGCCACCACCGTGCCCGACGCCGGTGACGTCGGTGACACCGCCCCGCTGACCCCGATGGGGCTCGACGTCCTGCTCGATCGGGTGGCCAACGAGTTCGAGGCCCGCAACCGCATCTTCGACCTGCCGACCGGTCGGTTCTGGCGGCCCGATCCCGACATCGATCTCGGCTTCGAGTTCCTCGGTCGACCGGCTGCGACGCCGATAGGCCCGGCGGCCGGGCCCCACAGCCAGCTGGCCCAGAACATCGTGCTGGCGTGGCTCGGCGGATCCCGCCTGTTCGAGCTGAAGACCGTGCAGATCCTCGACGAGCTCGAGATCGCCCGCCCCTGCATCGACATGCAGACGATCGGCTACAACATCGAGTGGAGCCAGGAGCTGACGCTC
Organism: Acidimicrobiales bacterium; assembly: GCA_024644005.1. Taxonomy (GTDB): domain Bacteria; phylum Actinomycetota; class Acidimicrobiia; order Acidimicrobiales; family SZUA-35; genus JAHELU01. Next base: position 20,653 of record JAHELU010000031.1, read on the forward strand.
GGCCAGAGCCTCACCGAGTACGTCAAGGCGTCGATGCTGCTCGACATCCTCCGTCGATGGGAGCCGCTCCGGTCCCACGTCGGACCGGACCCGGGGCCCCACGTGCTCGACATGTCGGTCGGCTACGACCTGGCCGGGATCGCCGACCCCCGGGTGGCCGCCTTCATCACCGGCATGCGGGACGCCACGGCCGAGGTGGCGACGCTCCGGCGCCAGGTGCCGGCCAGCTTCGCCGCCTTCCGGGACCTCGACTTCACCACCGCTCTGGCCGACACGCTGACCCTGTCCACCTTCCACGGTTGCCCGCCGGACGAGATCTCGTCGATCACGAAGCACCTGATCGACGTCCACGACCTCGACGTCATCGTCAAGCTCAATCCCACCCTGCTCGGCTACGAGGCGGTGGCCGACATCGTGAACGGCCAGTTGGGCTACACCGACGTGCGGGTCAAGGAGGCGGCCTTCGCCGAAGACCTGCAGTTCGACCGTGGGGTCGAGCTCATCGGCGAGCTCAACCGCTACGCCGCCGAGCGGGGCCACCGGTTCGGCGTCAAGCTGACCAACACCCTGGTGGTCGACAACGTCAAGCAGTGGATGCCCGAGGACACCATGTACCTCTCCGGTCCCCCGCTCCACGTCCTGGCGATGAGCCTGCTCGATCGGCTGGCGAGCGCGCTGCCCGGCACGTTCGCCATCCCCGGCCACGACGGCGACGTCATGGTCAGCTTCTCGGCCGGCGTCTCCAAGGAGAACCTCGCCGACACGATCGCCACCGGGGTCAACCCGGCCACGGTCTGCTCCGACCTGTTGAAACCAGGTGGCTACGGGCGGCTGGCCCCGATGCTCAAGGCCCTCACCGTCGAGCTCCGCCAGCAGGGGTGCACCGATCTCGCCGGGTGGCGGGCCGAGCGCCAGCAGGATGCCGCCGCGGCCGGCTACCCGTCGTCGGTCGCCCGTCACGTCGAGAAGATCCTCGGCGACGATCGGGGTCGCTACCACATCGACGGCAACGCCAAGCTGCCCCGGGAGGTCGACAACCGGCTCGAGATGTTCGGCTGCGTCGCCTGCAACTTCTGCATCACGGTCTGCCCCAACGATGCGTTCTTCTCGGTCCCGTCCCTCGACGGCATGGAGGGCCGCCAGCAGTACCTGCTCTTCGCCGAGTTGTGCAACGAGTGCGGCAACTGCATGACGTTCTGCCCGGAGGACGGCGATCCGGCCAAGGTCAAGCCGCGGTTGTTCACCGATCGGTCCGTGTTCGACGGCAGGACCGGTCAGGGGTTCCTGCTGGATGGTGACGCGGTGGTTCCGAGACCGGGTCAGGAAGAGGCCGGCGACGTTGTGCGCCGGCTGCTGTCGTCGGTCGGTGGCAATCCGCTCCGATCGAGGCCGTCGTGACCGGGCTGCGATCCTCCAACCGGGTCCTGCGGGTCGGGGCCGGCCAGCTCGGTCCGATCGCCAGGGACGAGCCCCGCCACGCGGTGGTGAAGCGGCTGATCGGCCTGCTCGACCTGGCAGCAGAGCGGTCGGTCGAGCTGGTGGCCTTCCCCGAGCTGGCCCTGACCACGTTCTTCCCTCGTTGGTACACCGAAGAGCTTTCCGGCCACGACCACTACTTCGAGCGCTCGATGCCCGGCCCGGAGACCCAACCCCTGTTCGATGCGGCGCGCGAGCGCGGCATCGGCTTCTCCCTCGGCTACGCCGAGCTGACCGAGGACGGGCGCCGGTTCAACACCACCGTGCTCGTGGAGCGGGACGGCTCGATCGTCGGCCGGTTCCGCAAGGTCCACATCCCGGGTCACGACACCGACGAGCCGTGGCGGCCGTTCCAGCACCTCGAGCGTCGCTACTTCGAGGAGTCCGAGGACGGGTTCGGGGTGTGGCGGGCCTTCGACGGGCTGGTCGGAATGGCCACCTGCAATGATCGGCGGTGGCCCGAGACCTATCGGGAGATGGGCCTGCAGGGGGTCGAGCTCATCCTGATCGGCTACAACACCCCCATCCACTACGCCCCCGATCCGACCCAGAACCCACTCCAGGGGTTCCACAACCACCTCTGCATGCAAGCCGGCGCCTACCAGAACGGCACCTGGGTGGTCGGGGTGGCCAAGGGCGGCACCGAGGAGGGCGTCGAGTCCCTGGCGCAGTCGGCCATCATCGCCCCTTCCGGTCAGATCGTGGCCCAGGCCGTGACCACTGCGGACGAGCTGGTCGTCGCCGACTGCGATCTCGACTGGTGCCGCCACTACAAGGACACCCTGTTCGACTTCGCCCGCTACCGACGGCCCGAGGCCTACACCCGCATCACGGCCCAGAAAGGTGTGATCGAGCCATGACGCCGCAGCTGACAGAGCAGCTACTCGTATGGGACAGATCGAGATGACACCGCCAACCGACACCGCAGCTGACGGCGTTTCGCCCAGGGGCGAAGCATCCCCTGACGCCGTGACGCAGATCGCAAGCGACCACGTCGTCGCAACCGGGAGGGTCCGGTTCTCGCTCAACGGCCAACCGGTGTCGGTGGACGCCGGTCACGAGCACCTGCTGGCGGCGTTGCGGGACGAGCTCGGCATCATCTCCCCGAAGGACGGCTGCGCCCCGTCCGGCCAGTGCGGCTGCTGCACGGTCATCGTCGACGGCAAGGCCAGGGTGTCGTGCCAGACCTCGATGGACAAGTCCGAGGGGTCCGAGGTGCTGACCCTGGAGGGCCTCGATCCGCAGGAGGCCGACGCGATGGCGGCCTGCTTCGCCGCCAACGGCGCCCTGCAGTGCGGGTTCTGCACCCCCGGCATCGTGATGCGGACCAAGGCCATGATCGACAAGAAGGGCTCGGCCCTCGCCAGAGACGATGCCGCCAGGCTGTTGGGGGCCCATCTCTGCCGCTGCACCGGCTACGTGAAGATCCTCGACGCCATCGAGGACCTGGCGGCCGGCGAGGTCCCGGTGGCGGTCGTGCCCGGCGGCATCGGCACACGGGGCGCCAAGTACGAGGCCACCGAGCTGGGACTGGGGGCCCGGCCGTTCATCGACGACATGACCCCGAAGGGACTGCTCCACGGGGCGTTCCACCTGGCCGACCACGCCAGAGCCGACGTCGTGGCCATCGACACCACCGAGGCCGAGGCGACACCCGGGGTCGTCGCGGTGCTCACCGCAGCCGACGTGCCGGGCGAGCTGCGGTCGGGGTTGATCCACAAGGACTGGCCGATCTTCATCCCGGTCGGCGGCAGGACGAGCTTCCTCGGCGACGTGCTGGCGATGGTGGTTGCCGACGACCGGCCGACGGCCCGACGGGCGGCAGAGCTGATCCGGGTGCACTACGAGCCCTTGCCACCGATAACCGACCCGACCGTGGCCATCGCCACCGACGAGGACGCGGTGTGGGAGCTCGATGGCAACGTCCTGTCCCGCTCCAGCTACCGCCGGGGCGACGTCGACGCTGCGCTGGCGGCGGCCGATCACGTCGTCTCCGAGACGTTCCAGACCCAGCGGGTCGACCATGCCTTCGTCGAGCCCGAGTCGACCCTGGCGGTGCCGGTGCCGGCCGGTGCCCCGCTGCCGGTCACCGCCGGCGAGGGCGACACCGCCGACTTCGATCGACTGATCGTGTACAGCGGCGGTCAGGGCATCTGGGACGACCGCGACGACATCGCCAGGATCCTCGACGTCGACACCTCGGTCGTCGTCACCGAGCTGGTGTCGAACGGTGGCGCGTTCGGTGGCAAGGAGGACATGTCCAACCAGGGTCAGACCGCGCTGGCCGCCTGGCTGCTCGGCCGCCCGGTCAGGACGACGTTCTCCCGGGAGGAATCGTTCCTCGTCCACACCAAGCGCCATCCGATCCGGCTCGACTACGAGGCGGGCTGCGACGCCGACGGCCGCCTCACCGCGCTCCGGGTCCGCATGGTGGGCGACTCCGGGCCGTACGCCTCGGTGGGGATGAAGGTGCTCGAACGGGCGGCCGGGCACGCCTCGGGGCCCTACGTCGTACCGAACATCGACGTCGACGCCGTTGCGGCGAGGACCAACAACCCGGTCTGCGGCGCCTTCCGGGGGTTCGGGGCCAACCAGGCCCAGTTCGCGATGGAGGGCGTCATCGACCGGCTCGCGGCCGAGGTGGGGATCAGCGGCTGGGAGATGCGGAGCCGCAACGTGATCGAGCCGGGCGACACCTGGGGGCCCGGTCAGGTCATGAACGACGGCTGCGCCGGGGCCAGGGCCTGTCTCGATGCGGTCAAGCCGGCATACGACGAAGCGGTGGCGGCCGGTCTGGCGGTCGGCGTCGGGCTCGGACTGAAGAACTCCGGCCTCGGCAACGGCTTCAAGGAGATCGCCAGGGCGGTCGTGCGCTTCCGGACCGACGGCATCGTCGAGGTCAGGCACTGCTGGACCGAGATGGGCCAGGGCGTCCACACCGTCGTCCTCCAGGTTGCGGTGGAGGAGCTGGGGGTCGACGCGGAGCGGATCGAGGTCATCGTCGACTCCACCAGGGAGCTCGGCGCCGGCCAGACCACCGGCAGCCGGGGCACGCTGATGGGGGCCGGTGCGGTGGCCGACGCCTGCCGGGCGGCCCGGGCCGACGGCTGCCGGGTCGGGGTCGACTACGAGGGCGAGTACCGGGTCGACTGGACCAACTCGCTGAGCGAGGGCGTCGAGCGCCCGATCATCCACTCCACCTTCGGCTACGCCGCCCAGCTGGTGGTCATGGATCCCGAGACCGCCATCGTCCAGCGGGTGGTGGCGGCCCACGACGTCGGTCGGGCCGTCAACCCGCTGCTGTGCGAGGGCCAGATCGAGGGGGCGGTCCACATGGGGCTCGGCTACGCCCTCTCGGAGGGCTTCCCCTGCGACGAGGACGGGCGGCCCCGCAACGACACCCTGCGCAGCCTCGACATCATCCGGCCGAAGGACATGCCCGAGGTCGAGGTGATCCTGGTCGAGTCACCCGAACCGGATGCCCCCTACGGGATCAAGGGCGTCGGGGAGATCGGTCTGGTCCCCACCGCCGGGGCGGTGGCCGCTGCGATGCAGGCCGCCGACGGGCAGTGGCGGGCCGAGCTCCCGCTGGTCAACGAGGCCAACCGGGAGCGGCCGGTGGCCGCTTCGTCCGTGCGCCGACTGCTCGACGACCTCCCCCACCGGGACCGCTGACCGTGGCCCCCGCCGAGACCACGGATCCCGACCGCGAGCTGGCCGAGAACCAGACCCCGGGGCTGGTGTGCGCCCACCACCACCTGTATTCCGCACTGGCCCGGGGGATGCCCGCTCCACCCCGGACCCCGACCGAGTTCCAGGAGATCCTCGAGCTGGTCTGGTGGCGGCTCGACACCGCGCTCGATCCGGACCTGATCCACTGGTCGGCGATGCTCGGTGCCCTGAACGCCCTCCAGAGCGGCTGTACCGCCATCGTGGACCACCACGAGTCGCCGAACGCCATCGACGGCTCCCTGTCGATCATCGCCGACGCCTGCGCCACCGTCGGGGTCAGGGTCAACTGCGCCTACGGGGTGACCGACCGCCACGGAGCCGACGGGGCGGCGGCCGGGCTGGCCGAGAACGACCGGTTCCTGTCGGCCGGGGGGAGCGGCATGGTTGGCCTGCACGCCGCCTTCACCTGCAGCGACGACACGATCGAGGCCGCAACGGAGCTGGCGGCCCGCCACGGGGTCGGCGTCCACGTCCACGTCGCCGAGGGCCCGGCCGACACCTGGCGACGGCTGGTCGGTCACACCACCGACGACTGGTGGCTGGTCCACTGCGTCCACCTGCCGGACGATCACGGCCTGACCGGCACCATCGTCCACAATGCCCGGTCGAACATGAACAACGCCGTGGGGTATGCGGATCCGCGCCGGTTCGAGGCGGCGGGCCTGCCGGTGGCGCTCGGCACCGACGGCATCGGTGCCGACATGCTCGACGAGTTCCGGGTCGCCTTCGTCCGGGCCAGGGAACGGGATGTGACCACGAGCCCCGAGGTCGTCTGGCGCTGGCTGGAGGCCGGGCGGCGGCTGTTCCCCGAGACCGCCGACGACGTGGTCACCTGGAACTACCCGGTCATGGATCCGTGGCGGCTGGCCTACACCACCCAGGTGTCCCCCACCCGGGTCGAGATCGACGGGGTGACGGTCTGGGACGACGGCCCCACCAGAGTCGATGCCGCCGAGATCACCGCCAAGGCGGCCGAGGCGGCGACGACCCTCTTCGCCAGGCTCTGACCAGCAGGCTCTGAGCAGGCTCTGTGGAGCAACGAATCGACGACAAGGACACCATCCACGTGACAACGACCAATGCCGCCACCGATGGCACGGCCCGCCGCTCGGACCTGGCGGTCTTCGGCGAGTTCGACCCGGATGGCCGCCAGGCCTACGCCAATGCCGTGACCCGGTTCCGGGAGAACAACATCGTGCTGCCCACCTTCGCCCAGCTCCGGGAGCCGTCCACCATTCCCGAGCCGATTCTGGCCGCCCTGGCCGGGGTGGAGAAGGACGCCCCGGATGCCCGAAACCTGTTTCGGGTCCACTGGTACAACGAGCACGCCGATTCCGCCGGCCCCGACTACCCGGGGCTCGTCGACGTGCCGGATCACATCGAGCTGCCGCCGGAGCTGACGGGGGTCGAGGCCAGGATCGTGCTGGCGTTCGGGAACCGGTTCCCGATGATCCGGGCCCACAAGGTCCTCGCCGCCTACTCCACCCTGGTGGCCCGGCTCGTGACCGGCCGCTTCGACCCCACCGTCCACCGGGCCGTCTGGCCGTCGACCGGCAACTACGCCAGGGGCGGCGTGGCGATCTCGAAGATCATGGGCTGCCGGGGGGTGGCCGTCCTGCCGGAGGGGATGAGCCGCGAGCGGTTCGAGTGGCTCGACCGGTGGATCGACAACCCGGAAGACGTGATCAGGACCTTCGGTACCGAGAGCAACGTCAAGGAGATCTACGACGAGTGCAATCGGTTGGCCGCGGACCCCCGGAACGTCATCCTCAACCAGTTCAGCGAGTTCTCCAACCATCTCGGCCACTATGCGGTGACCGGTCCGTCGCTGGAGCAGGTCTTCCGCCACGTCACCGCAGACCGTCCCGGCCGGCTGGCGGCCTTCGTCTCGGCGTCGGGGTCATCGGGGACCCTCGGGGCCGGCGACTACCTCAAGGACAGCCAGGGAGCCAGGATCGTGGCCGTCGAGGCGCTGCAGGTGCCGACCATGCTCTACAACGGGTTCGGCGACCACAACATCCAGGGCATCGGCGACAAGCACATCCCGCTCATCCACAACGTGACGAACACCGATCTCGTGGTGGCGATCAGCGACCGCTCGACCGATCAGCTCGACGTCCTGTTCAACACCCCGGCCGGCAAGCGGCTGCTGGCCGAGCGGGGAGTCGAGACCCCGGTGGTCGACACCCTGGTCGACATGGGGTACTCGTCGATCTGCAACGCCCTGGCCGCCATCACCGCCGCCAAGCGGTGGGCGCTCGGGCCGGACGACGTGCTCGTGTCGGTGGCGACCGACGGCTCCGAGCTCTACAACTCCGAGCGGGAGAAGGTGATGTCGACCCACTTCGGATCCGGCTTCGACGACGCCGAGGCGGCAGCCGTGTTCGACGAGCACCTGGTGGAGGTGGACACCACCCACTCGATGGAGATGGGCCCGGTCGAGCGGGATCGGGTGTTCAACCTCGGCTACTTCACCTGGGTCGAGCAGCAGGGCGTCTCCATCCCCGATTTCGAGGTCCGTCGCAGCCAGGAGTGGTGGGACGGACTACGGCCACTGATCGCCACCTGGGACACCATGATCGAGCGGTTCAATGCCGAAACCGGCGCCTCCCACGGCTGACGGCCCCGAGTCGGTCGAACCGATCGTGGTCGGGGAGACCAACCCGTTCCTCCACTATCGCCGACGCCTCGACTCCTACGCGGCAATCCGGGAAGGTCGGCTGAGCGACCAGCGCTTCGTCGACATCGTCACCGGGCTCGACGCCGCGGTGGCGGCGGTCGACGGGCGGGGGTTCACGGTGACACCGCTCGTCGACGGCTCCCGGCTGGCCGATGCGGCGGCGCTCGATGTCGAGGTCTGGATAAAGGCCGAGCCGCGCAACGTCGGCGGCTCCCACAAGGCCCGTCACCTGTTCGGGGTGGCCATCCAGTTGCTGATCGACGAGGCCCTGGGAGCGGAACCGGTCGAGCGGCTGGCCATCGCCAGCTGCGGCAACGCTGCGCTCGGGGCGGGGGTGGTGGCGGCGGCGATGGGGCGGCCCCTGGACGTCTTCGTCCCCACCTGGGCCGACGACGGCATCGTCACCAGGTTGACCGACCTCGGGGCTCGCGTCACCCGCTGCCCCCGTCGAGGTGGCGAGGCCGGTGATCCGGCCTACCTCCGGTTCCTGGAGGCGGTGACGGCCGGGGCCCGCCCCTTCAGCGTGCAAGCCAGCGTCACCCCGACCGCCTTCGACGGCGGCCAGACCCTGGGCTGGGAGGTGGCGGACCAGC